>CAZCQI010000023.1:0-1462 GCA_964500795.1 uncultured Eubacteriales bacterium | reverse complement strand
GGTATTTCAAGGCGAAAAAGCGCCGTGAAGTGCCGAAAGATTTGAATTTTAGTCTTTATACTCCTCGGTGATGTAACCTTCGAGTATATCTCCATCTTTAATATCGTTGAACTTCTGAAGACCTACGCCGCATTCATAGCCGGTGGCAACCTCTTTAACATCATCCTTGAAACGCTTGAGAGATGCAATTTCATCCTCAAATACAACGATACCGTCGCGAACAACACGAATCTTGCAGCTTCTTGTGATTTTACCATCTGTAATATAGCAACCTGCAATAGTACCTGCACTTGAAAGCTTGAATACGCTTCTGACTTCGGCTTTACCCATTTCAACATCGCGGAATTTGGGTGCAAGCATACCCTTGATAGCGGCTTCAACCTCTTCGATGCAGTCGTAAATAACCCTGTACATTCTCATTTCAACCTTGTCGCGCTCGGCATTAGCCTCGGCAACGAGATCGGGACGAACGTTGAAGCCGACAATAAGTGCGTTTGATGCATTTGCAAGCATAACGTCAGACTCGTTAACGGCACCTACACCGCCATGGATAACCTTAACTCTGACTTCATCGTTTGAAAGCTTTTCAAGGCTCTGGCGAACAGCCTCAACGGAGCCCTGAACGTCTGCCTTAACAATGATATTAAGGTCTTTGAGAGAGCCCTGATTGATAGAATCAAAGAGATTATCAAGAGTTACCTTCTGCATTGAGCGGAACTCTTCTTCCTTTTGCTTTGCTTTTCTCTGCTCAACAAGCTCACGGGCAAGCTTTTCATCGGAAACGCAGTCAAACTGGTCACCGCCTACAGGTACCTCTCCAAGACCCGTAATCTCAACAGGAACCGAGGGACCTGCCTCGTCTACCTTTTGACCCTTGTCATCTGTCATAACACGGACTCTGCCCACAGCAGTACCTGCAACGATAATATCGCCTGATTTAACAGTACCGTTCTGAACAAGAAGAGTTGCAACGGGACCTCTGCCCTTATCAAGTCTTGCTTCGATAACAATACCCTTACCTGCACGGTTGGGGTTAGCCTTAAGCTCTTTCATTTCCGCAACAAGGAGAACAGATTCAAGAAGTGTATCTATATTCATTCTTGTTTTTGCAGAAACAGGAACGCAAATAACGTCGCCGCCCCACTCCTCGGGGATAAGCTCATATTCAGTAAGCTGTTGCATAATTTTATCGGGGGATGCATCGGGCTTATCCATTTTATTGATAGCAACAACAATGGAAACACCTGCCGCTTTTGCGTGGTTTATTGCCTCAACCGTCTGGGGCATAATACCGTCATCGGCAGCAACAACAAGAATAGCAATATCAGTTGCCATAGCGCCTCTTGCACGCATTGCGGTAAAGGCGGCGTGACCGGGAGTATCAAGGAATGTAATATCCTGACCGTTGAGGTTTACTCTGTAAGCACCGATATGCTGTGTAATACCACCTGCTTCTCTTGCA
>CAZCQI010000022.1:0-17788 GCA_964500795.1 uncultured Eubacteriales bacterium | reverse complement strand
CTTCTTCTCAATTCTGAAGGCAAAAAGATGGGTAAGACGCAAAAGGGCGCAGTTTGGCTTGACCCCGAAAAGACAACTCCCTACGATTTCTTCCAGTATTGGAGAAACGTTGACGATGCAGACGTTATCAAATGTATGAAGATGCTTACCTTTATGAGCCTTGACGAAATTGTCGAGTATGAAAAGCTTGAAGGAAGTGAGCTCAACAGAGCAAAGGAAAAGCTTGCATACGAGCTTACAGAGCTTGTTCACGGCAAGGAAGAAGCAGAAAAGGCTCAGTCAGCCGCAAAAGCAATTTTCACAGGTACAGGCAATGCTGAAAATATGCCCTCGACCGCTCTTGAAGCTTCTGATTTCTCGGAAAACGGTCTTAATATAATCGATGCAATGATGAAAGCGTGTCTTACCCCCTCACGCGGTGAGGCAAGACGTCTTATACTGCAGGGCGGTGTAAGTGTTGATGATATTAAGATAAACGACCCCGCATATATGATTCCCCTTTCAGACTTTGAAAAAGGCTATATAGTTATCAAAAAGGGCAAAAAGGTTTTTCACAAAATAATTAAATAATAGTTAATTTTCAGTAAAACTTATTAGCCCAAACCAAAATAACTGATATAATTATTTCGGTGATATATATAAATAAACTTTACAAAGCTTATTTATCGTCATACAAAATGAATACACCCGATTGGAAAAACTACCTTAAGGTTGCATTTTCCTTGCTGTTTTTGCGTTCGATTTACTTGACACTGTAATAAACGCATTAGGTATAAGAGAGTCCTTTAAAAAGTTTAAAAAGATTTCAAATGAAATCAGTGAATTTGCAACTTACACTTACTCAAAAATCGGGGAAAAGCTCGACCACGGTGCAGAAGAAACAAAAACAGAGCTTCAATCGTGTTTTAATGAATTGCGCGGCAATTATGACACCTTTAAAGCAGATACTTCGGAAAAGATAAATAAAACAAAGAAACGTTTATTAAAGGCTATCCCGTTCTTAAATGATGGCTTAACGAAGCAGGACAAACACCTTGAAGACCTGCTCAGCGACCTTAAAGAAAAAATCAATAATTTTATTAACGGAGGTAAATGATATGAGTTTAAAACACACTTATTACAGAGCTTACCAAAAAACCATGAAGTTTGCGGTAAACTTCCTTGATTGGACTCCCCCAAAGCTTATCAGAGGTGCAGGTTCTGTTAAAAAATTACCCGCGCTCGTTAAAAACGAGGGCTTAAATAATGTTCTTATCGTTACCGACAAGGGGCTTATGGGTCTCGGCCTTCTTAATCCTCTCTTTGAAGCACTTGAAGCGGAAGGCATAAAATATTCTGTTTTTGACAGCGTGCAACCCAACCCCACAATCTATAATGTTGAAGACGCTCTTAAAATGTATAAAGAAAACGGTTGCGAAGGCTTTATCGCTTTCGGCGGCGGTTCGCCTATGGATTGCGCTAAGGTAACTGCAGCAAGGGTTGTTAAGCCAAAACAAACGCCGTCTGATATGAGAGGCGTTCTTAAAATATTAAAGAAACTTCCACCATTCTTCGCAGTTCCCACAACCGCCGGTACAGGCTCAGAATGCACGATTGCGGCAGTTATATCCAATCCCGATACGCACGAAAAGAATTCTGTTATGGACCCTGTGCTCCGTCCTAAATACGCAATTCTCGACCCCAAGCTTACAGTTGGTCTTCCTCCTCACATTACCTCTACAACAGGTATGGATGCCCTTACTCACGCCGTTGAAGCATACATAGGTAAGAGCAACACAAAGCAGACCGAAGAGGATGCAATTATTGCTACAAAGCTTGTATTTGAAAATATAGAAAAAGCATATCACGACGGCAAAAATGTTGAAGCAAGAGAAAATATGCTTGTTGCTTCATACCACGCAGGACTTGCTTTTACAAGAGCTTATGTAGGCTATGTTCATGCTATTGCTCATAATCTTGGCGGTATGTATAACATTCCTCACGGTCTTGCAAACGCAGTTATCCTCCCCTATGTTCTTGATTATTTCGGTGAAAGTGCTTATAAGAGACTTGCTGAGCTTGCTGATGTTGCAGGAGTTTCAGGCGCCGCTTGCGGTGAACGAGAAAAAGCGAAGAACTTTATTGCCGCTATAAGAAGGCTTAACAAGGAAATGGGAATTCCCGACAAATTCGAACAGATAAAAGATGAGGATATCCCCCTTATTGCAGAGAGAGCTCTCAAAGAGGGAAACCCCCTCTACCCCGTTCCGAAGATTATGGATATAGAGGATTGCAAAGCACTCATTAAAAAATTGCAGAAATAAAAAAACGGTCAAATGCAAGACAAACGCTTGTATTTGATCGTTTTTTATAGTTAATTTTTCCTTTTCAACTTATTTGCGACAGCAACTACCGAATAACGCAAAAGAGATGCCGCGATAATGCCGCCGCCTATTCCGATGCCCACTGTAAGTGTAATAAGAAAATTATCAACAGCCGCACCATTGTTTTGAGAAAGCAAGTTACTCATAGTGAAATACAGCGTTCCTCCCGGCACAAGGACAATACATCCGGGAAGAAGAAAAACGGTGGTGGGAGCTTTTGCTACCCTTGCGAAAATTTCAGCAAAAATTGCCGCTCCGAAGGCAGCTACTGCATTTGGTAAAAATACACCTCCAAAAGCCTCAGTAAATGCAAAATACAATACAGTTGCCACTAATCCGTCAACAGTGGCAAAAAACCACTGCGAGGGCTTTAAGCGAAACAAAATTGCAAAACCGAAGGTGCTTAAAACTCCTGCAATAATTTTAATTACAATCTCGCTCAAGCAAAAACACCTCCGAAAAACATTATTGCAACAATAAAGCCGAAGGCTACCATAACTGCCACAAGTATTGCCTGAACAAGCTGTATAACACCCGAAACAGTATCACCGAAAAGAAGGTCTCTTACAGCATTACCGAACGCAAGGCCCGGTATGAGAAGCATTATAGTACCAATCATCACCATATCTATATTTTCACCGATTCCTAAATTCACAAGCAAGAGACCGCACATTGCTCCAACAAAGGAAACGGCAACTGTATAAAGCATGGGATTTACGAATTTGGCTTTATGAATATTCATTAAAGAAACAACAAAACCGGCTATTGCCGCCGCAACCCCATCAAGTAAGCTACCACCAAAGAAAACAGCGAAAGCGCCTGCCGCAAGAACACCGCCAAAAAGAACCAAGTAACGGTTAAAAGGCTTTTGGTTTAAGGTTTTCTCAATATGCTCTTCTACCTTTTCAAGAGAAACTGTTCCGTTGCAAACATCCCTTGAAAGTTTATTCATAGCATCAAGCTGAAACATATCATTTGCCGTTTTATAAATACGGCGCACCTGGGAAGCGGTTTCTCCGCCGGGCATTCTGATGCTCGCAATTACTAAGGACGGCAACGCGAAAACGTCCGTATGCTCTGCACCGTAAGCGGAACATATACGTGTGACGGTATCTTCAATTCTATACGATTCACCGCCGCATTTAATAATATTTTCACCTATATCAAGAGCTTTTCCTAAAATATAATCAGCAGTGTAAAGAGATTTATCCGAAATATCAAGTTTAGGGATTTCTGATATTTTATGCTTTTTCTTCAATTACTGTTCACCCTGTTTCTTCTGAAGTCCAAATAATTCTGCAAAATTATTTCAGCGGCAACTGCATCAACCACACTTTTACGTTTTTTGCCGCGAACATTGGTTTCATTGAGAATTCTGTGTGCTGAAACTGTTGTAAGCCGTTCATCCCAAAAAACAACCGGAATATCAGTTAAAGCCTTAATCTTTTCACCGAGCTCCTGACAAGCTTCGGCTCTGAAGCCTTTACTTCCGTCCATATTTTTCGGAAGACCTATTACTATTTCTTCAGCTTTTTTTTCAACGGAAATTCCGACAATTTTTGATGCGAGGGCGTCACTGTTCCACTCGTTAATAACACAAACGGAAGAAGCAAGCATTTCAAGCTTATCGCAAATTGCAATGCCCGTTCGTTTATCGCCGTAATCCACAGATAATATTACCATATCTACACTCCAAAAAAGGCTGATAGCAGAACTATCAGCCAATATTTTATTCGGTACCGCCATCATCACCCGCCGGTTCTTTTGGGGGTTCGGTTGTAACAGGCGCGGTGGTTGCAACCACAGTTGTAGTTGCGGCAGTAGTAGTTTTATTCGCCTTTGTGGTGGTTTTACTTGTTGTTGAAGTAGTTTTAGCGTTTTTCTTTGTAGTGCTTTCGGATTCGGTAGTCTGCGTAGTTGTAGCACCCGTTACTACATCGGGAATTTCAGAACCGATAGCGTGAAGCATAGCGCAACCCTTACATTTAGCAGGAAGCTTAGAAGATTTATAATATCCCGTAGCGGTGCTTGAACAGCTATCCGTGGCAAGGTCTCCCGATATCTTACAGTACTTTCTCGCAACAACACCGCTGGCTGTCGGGAAGCTCATTGAATCAAGGTCATTGTGAATATCATCAAAAATTTCTTTAAAGATTTTACCCGCGGGATTACCGGAGGTATTGGTAATTTCTTTAGGCTTATCATAACCGTACCATACTGCCGCCACATAGTACGGTGTACCGCCTACAAACCAACGGTCCTTATTATCAGATGTAGTACCTGTTTTGCCGAACGTTTCAAAGCCTCTCGTACCGTAACCGGCACCCGTACCCGAAGTAACAACAGTTTTCAAAAGCTGCCGCATAACACCGGCGGTGCTTTCACTTATTACCTGTTCACCGTCGCTGTTACCTGCCTCAAGAAGTACGTCCGTACCGTCATTATTTGTTACTTTATAGTAGCAATAAGGTTCAAAATAGTAGCCGTTGTTACCAAACATTGCAAAAGCCGCCGTCATCTCAAGAGTTGTTACACCGTTACTTGAACCACCAACGCAAAGAGTTGAATAGTTACCGTCATAATCAGGGTCTTTTTCATCGGTAACAAAGGTAGTAAATTTCAAATCATCTATAAGGAAATTGAATGATTTTGATATACCCATCTTCTTAATAAGCTGGGCAGGAACAGTATTATAAGACTGCTGAACGGCATACTGAACCGTTACAAAGGAAGTTGCCGAGCCATGGGAGCCACCGTAGTTAACAGGCCAACGTGATGAACCCAGCTTAATGCCGTAATTTTGAACCATGGTAGACCAGGTTGCAACATTGTTTTCAATAACGGGAGCATAAACAGAAAGAGGTTTAATAGACGAACCGGGCTGACGTGCAGAATCAGTAGCTCTGTTAAGACCGCGGAATGTGGTTTTCTCACCTGCACCGCCTACCATAGCAACAACTCTGCCGCTGTAATCCATAATTGTAATTGCAGACTGCGCCGCAGGGTTATCTTCTGTATCTTTCTCTTTCGGGAAGGTTATGCGTTTTTCATATACGTTTTCTGCCGCTTCCTGAATATCAAGATCAACGGCGGTATAAATGCGCAAGCCACCGAAGAAAACCTTTTTCCATGCTTCGTTATATGTTAAATCGTATTCCTTCTGCAAATCCTCAATAACTTTGTCAATTACATATTCAACATAATATGAGGACTGAGTTGAATCTGTTTTATCGGTAAATTTGATATCATCCTCGGTATAATTATCGTCAGTATCGTCATCTTTCGTTACCTGACTGCCTTTATAATCAGCACTGTTTGTAAAAACAAGTTCATATTCAAGAGCTTCTTCATATTCCTCTTTTGTAAGGCTTTCCTGCTCATACATACAACTCAGGCAATATTCCTGCCTTGTTTTGTTGGCATCAGGCTCTGTCAGCGGGTCATAATCAGCAGGTGCTTTTGTAATAGATGCAATTACCGCACACTCAGCCGCATTAAGGTCTTGGACATCTTTACCGAAATACTTTTCCGCAGCAGTTTTGATACCGTAGCAACCGTTGCCCAGGTAAACAGTATTAAGGTAGAACTCCATTATTGTTTGCTTTGTGTAGAAACGTTCAACATTAAGGGCATTGAGTATCTCATAAAACTTTCTCGAAACAGTTCTTCCGTTTTCGCCCGTAAGATTTTTAATAAGCTGCTGAGTGATAGTAGATGCACCTCGGCTGAAGCCCGAAGAAATAACACCGAAAACAGTACCGTACCAATCAACGCCTTCGTGATCGTAAAAACGCTTATCTTCAAGATCTCTGAAAGCATCAACCATAGCATCGGGAATATCCTTGTAATCTATCCAAACTCGGTTTTCCGCACCGTGAAGCTTTAAAAGCTCAACAAGCTCCTTATTGGAATCATAGCCGTATATGATACTTGTCTGCTCCTGATTTGCCTTATATTCATCGAGGTCAATCTGCTTTCCGCCGTTGACGTAATCTGAAGCAAAGTTGTAAATATAGGTACAAGCAACAGTACCGCAAATCAAAACGATTGCAGCAATGACAAGCACAACGGTGAGAAACTTTTTGAGCTTAGGACGCTCTTTTCTCACTTTCTTGGCTTTTCGCGTTTTCGTTGATTTTTTAGAGTTTTTACCCGAAAACGCACCGAAAATGTTTTTGAGGGGCATAATAAAAACCTCCTTTTAATCTATCTGAACGATAACAGCATTTCTGCTGACAGCAACATGAACCAAAGATTAAATGTATAATTTGAAAAAAACTGAAAACAATACAGAAAAACTAAAGAAACCGCGGTGAAAATATGAAAAAACACATCATCTTTCTGTCGATTATTATTTTTCTGTCTTTAGGATTTATAACTTCAAATTTGACTAAAATGAATGCTTACCAAACAAGCACATATGAAAACACAACGGATTTCCATTATATATTAAAGGATTACAACGGAAAAATCGCACTCTTCACAAGCGACAGAGAAGCTCCCGTTGAAGTTTACGATATATTCACAAACAGCCTTCCCGATAGGGATGCCGAAAAGCTCTCAAAGGGTATTACCGCAAGCGACGAAAAGGAATTGTCAAAGCTTTTGGAAACATATTTAAGTTAGTCAGGGAATATTTGAAAGAATGGTTTCAGCAACCGCCATATCGAACGGCGTTGTTATTTTAATATTATTGTCACTTCCTTCAACAAGCTTTATTCTGTATCCCCTGTCAAAGAAAACAGAAGCAACATCGGTATATTTTTCAAGCTCATCATTTGAAAGTGAATTTATAACACGTTGGAGCTCCTTCAACTTAAAGGATTGGGGTGTCTGCACTCTGAAAAGCTCGGCTCGGGAAACTGCTCCCGACATAAATTCTCCGGTTGCGGATTTTATTACAGAATCATATACCGGCATAACAGTGTTTGCCGCGCCCGTTTCTTTAACGGCACTAATATTCTCACTGATTATTCTCGGAGTTATAAAAGGCCTTACCGCATCATGAGTAACAATGATATCATCATCTGTAATATCAAATTCCTGTTCGAAAAATTTACATCCGTTTTGAACGGAAGAATTTCTGTTTTTTCCACCGGGAACAACAAAAATCTCTTTGGATGAAATACCGTATTGATAAAGCAAAGACTTGGTATATTCTACCCAATCCACCGGGCAACATATAACCCCTGCACGAAAAGAGCCGTAATCGGTAAAATTGCGAACGGTCCGCACAATAACGGGTTCATTATAAACCTTTAAATATTGCTTGGGAAGCTCAGGCGATTTCATACGCGAACCGATGCCACCCGCAAGAATCATAAAATATAAGTTCACTTATCCACTTTCTTCCTTTTATCTTCAAAGCCTTCGGTACTCTCTTTTTTAAAGAGTATCTGAACGGTCATAAGAAGCAATTTAAAGTCCAATGCCAAAGAATAGTTCTGTATATAAATAAGATCCATTTTTAGCTTATTATAAGCAGAGGTGTTATATTTACCGTATACCTGAGCATAGCCTGTAAGACCGCCTTTAACCTTATATCTGCACACAAATTCAGGAATAGCCTCAGAGTATTTTTCAACATGCTCTATTCTCTCGGGGCGCGGACCCACAATTGACATCTCACCTTTGAGTATATTGATAATTTGAGGCAGTTCATCAATTCTTAATGCACGGATAATCTTACCGACAGGGGTAATTCTGCAATCGTTATCAACTGCCGGCTGAGGTCCGTCTTTTTCGGCGTCAACAATCATACTTCTGAATTTAAGAATATCAAAGGTTTTTAAATCCCTTGTGCAACGTTTTTGTTTATAGAAAACGGGACCGCCGTCATAAAGCTTTATAGCAAGTGAAATCACAAGAAATAAAGGAGAAAGAACTATTAAAGCAAGCAACGATAACACAATATCAAGCAATCTCTTAATAAAACGCTGTTCAACCGTGAGACCCATGGAACTGCATTTGATTATGGGTGAATCAAAATAAGAGATGTCCGAACCGCTTCTCACAACAATATCTGAAATTTTAGGTATTACATAAACACCTTTATTCTGCTGATAACAGTATTTAAGCAAGTCATTTCTCAGCCTTGCGGGAACATCGCAAATTATGACGCTTTCAAATTTATCAATTCTCTGAGCAAGAGAATCGAACCCTTCATCAACATTCGCAGACTCGGAAATAACGTACCTATCCTCGAGCTTGCTCATTTTATAAACAATTTCGGTAGCAAGGTGGCTGCCGTATATTATCAACAGTTTCTCTGCAGGGTTCAGCTTATGAACAATGTAGGATGAAATATAAGTCCAGATTATCATCCAAAGAATTTGAGCAAGCAGTATATAAACCATGCCCCAAACATTCGCAAGAACAGCCTCAATCAAGCAAATCTGAGCATATGCAATTGCATTACAAAAAACCAACGCTATTGATTCATAAAAAATTATTTCGCTTTTTCGCAGTTCATCTATTCTATACGCACCGAGAAAAAGACTTACGGCAAATAAAATTGCAAAATACACAAAGGCAAGGAAAAGCTTACCTTTGCCTATATAAGGGTGCTCAAAATCGGGATTGTACGCAACACTCCAAATAAAATAAAACACAGCAGTAGCGCCCAAACCGAAAGCGGAAATCGCGCCTATTCTGACGGTAGTTCGAAATTGTTCGATTTTTTTCATAAAATCACTTCTTTAAAAATGGACTTGCAAACTGCCGTAAACCGCAGAATATATTCTACCGAGGTGAATTATTTGAATATATTTTCTTTAATCGGCAATATGCTTTGCTTTATTCTTCACGTAACCGATGCTGATTCATTCCCGAAGCCGCTTTCAAAAAAAGAGGAAAACGAAACCTTGGAGCTGTTGGCTAAGGGTGATGAAAATGCACGAAAAAAGCTTATTGAACACAACCTGCGCCTTGTTGCACACGTTATAAAAAAATATTACTCGGATTACAGTGATCAGGATGATCTGATCTCCATAGGAACTATCGGTCTCATAAAGGGTGTTAACAGCTTTAAACCCGACAAAGGCACAAAGCTTGCTACATACTGCGCCCGATGTATTGAAAACGAAATCCTCATGTATTTCAGAAATAATAAAAAGATTTCCCGGGAAATTTCATTCAGCGAACCGATTGACACCGACAGCGAAGGTAACCCCCTTACGCTGATGGATATAATCGCAACAGATGATACAATAGTTGACGATATCGACACTAAAACAAAACTGATAAAACTAATTAAGCTGATAAACGAAATTAAAGATGAACGGGATAAGCTGATTATCATCAAACGCTACGGCCTTGACGGTAAACCGCCTCTCACTCAAAGGGAGATAGCAAAAGAACTGAACATATCCCGCTCTTATGTTTCAAGAATAGAAAAAAGAATACTTGAGGATATGAAGGGACTGTTCTGATTAACGAACCGCGTAATAAAACACAATAAGTCTATCACTTTTCTCTTTAAAAGTCAAACCTTAACGCCAATCTGTAAATATATTGTAACTACTGCAAAAAAAATTGCTTTTTGAAAAAGAAAATGCTACAATGTTAAGCAAGTATTTTGCGAAAGAAGGCGCATTTTGTGATAACAAAAGCACAATGGAAAAACATAAGAGGCTCATCCCCTTCTCCGGACCAGATAATGCTCTCGATTAAGGGCGATGCCGCTCATTCTATGACTGTTCGCTGGAGAACCGATACAAGCATAAGCAACGGCTATGTTCTTTACAGAGAAAAAGGTACAACCGAGTGGAGAAAAGCGGATGCAATAACAAATACTTTCACAACCGATATGGATGAAAGCACTTTCTTCTTTGCAGATATGACGGGGCTCAAGCCTGAAAGCCTATATCAATATAACTGCGGCAGTGATGAAAAGAGAAGTGAGACCTTCACATTTAAAACAGCTAAAGAAAATACAGATAAATTTTCTTTCCTCTGTATTTCGGATATTCAGGCAGGAGATGCGGAACCCCCTGCTGACTATTCCGTTCTCGGAGAAGTGCTCAAAAAAATCCTCAAAGAACACCCCGAATGTGAATTTATCCTTACCGCAGGCGACAACACTAACTGCGGTCAAACGGATATTCAATGGACAGGTCTTTTTGAAGGTCTTAAAGGAATAATCGAGACCGTGCCTATTATGTTCTGTATGGGCAATCATGATGATTTGGGCTTTTCAAGTTACTTTACAAAAGAGGGCAAATACTATTCTGAACACGCTGAATATTTCACAAACCAGCTTTGGGGCAGCTATGAACACAACGGCCCTGAAGGTTGGATAGTCGCAAACCACGCTTTTGATTACGGTAATGCTCACTTTTGCATTACAGGCACAAGCGGCTATGAAGAAATGAACGAATGGCTTATTGAACAAGCTGAAAAAAGTGATAAAACCTGGAAATTTGCTGCCCATCACTTCCCTGTTTGTTATTCAGGTCCGGGGATTGAATGTGACGATACATACCCCGCAATGCGCGACGGTATGGAAAAATACGATATTATTTTCTCAGGTCATGAGCACACCTTTGCACGTTCATATCCCAGAAGAAAAGACGGACTTTATGATAAACCCTCTCAGGGTACGATTCACTATAACCTCGCTTCAAGCCACCGTAACCCACCCGGAACAAGGGTTGTTGAAAAGGTATGGAATGTTAAAACCTACTGTCACGAAGAACACCTTTCTATGTTCTCTATTGTTGACATTGACGGCGCAATATGTACGCTCACCGCATATGTTGAGGACGGAAGAACGGTTGATATCTGTGTTGTAGATAAAGAAAGTGATACCATCTCCCCCGTAGACCTTGCACCTGTATATAATCAACCCCGCCTTAAATTCAAGGGCTATGATTTAGGTTTATGTGCTGCCAAAACATATCCTAAAAATGTTAACGGTATGTGGTACATACCGATAGGTCAGCTCGTAACTTTTATCGGCGGTGTCGCAACAAGAACCGAAGGCAAGATTCGTGTAGATGTTTACGGGAGATTTTCGGAATTCACCGAAAACAGCAAAACCGTTGTTACAGACAACGGCGAATACGATATGGAAGCTCCCTGTCTGAGACTCAACGAGGGTCAGCTTTATGCGCCTATGTACGGTTTCTGTCAGAATCTCAGAATGCATCCGTATTACTTCGAGCATAACAATTTCATAACTATTGAATCAGAAATTCAGGATAAACCCGTACCCTTCCAGCCTTAATTTTTTATAAATCGGAAAGAAGCGACCCACTGGCAAAAAACAGCGAAAGTTTTTAATACAAAACCTTCGCTGTTTTAATTATTTACAGGTAATTAAATAACAAACTGTAAAACGCAGAATCCTGCATAAATACAAAGCAACGCAATACCCTGAACACGCGACAGCTTCTGCCTTATCAGTGTAGGAACGGTGAGTGTAAGCATAACCGCGAGAATAGCAGGAATATTGAGAACCAAGGATGAGTTTATTCCGCCTATCAGACCGGAAACAGGTATATCAAAGGGGTTGAGGGTTACGGCAACGCCACTGACAAGAACAAGGTTGAACAGATTTGCACCGATAATATTGCCTAAAGACAGAGAGCCGTGACCTTTTATAAGAGAAGCAACAGCCGTTACAAGCTCAGGTAAAGATGTACCGAGGGCAACGATAGTTAAACCGATAACCTTTTCAGAAACACCGAGTTCCTCGGCGATAATTATTGCGTTATCTACAAGGAAATCAGCACCGAGCGCAATAAGAACCGCACCGATTACGAGTAAAAGAATATCTTTAAGGAGGCTATCCTTTGTACCTTTTTCAACAGACTCAACAACATGGTCTTCACCACTGCGAGCTTCTAACTTTTCTTCACTCGTAAGAGCTCCCACATATTCTTCAGCAACTACCGTATCAACCGTCTTCCTCATTCGCACCACGGTTGCTACCATATAAATCACAAAAATCGAAAGTAAAACTATACCCATTGCAAGAGAAAATCTGCCGAAAACATAGGCACCTAAACAATAAACGGCAGCAGACACAAAGAAGAAGCTGACGGGCAACACCATACCTTTTCTTGCCGCAGGACCCCGTTTAATAGCAATAGTCAAAGCTGCTATCAAAGCCGTATTGCAAATGATAGAGCCTATTGCGTTACCGTAGGCAATAGAGCCGCTGCCTTGAACGGCGGCACCGGCTGAAACCATAACCTCAGGAAGCGTTGTTGCGATAGAAACGACCGTAGCACCAATTAAGATTTCAGGTAAATGAAAACGACGGGCAATACCCGTAGCACCGTCAACAAACCAATCGCCGCCTTTAATTAACAAAACAAAGCCGACTGCTAACATAATAATCGGAACTAACATAATTAACATTCCTCTCATATATAAATATTTCATTCTCATTAAAAAGAATACTCCCCGTTTGCATACAAGGAGTATTCCTGGCGCAGACGGTGGGATTCGAACCCACGAGCCGGTTAAGGCTAACGCATTTCGAGCAAAAGGCAGTATCTACCGCACCGCCCCTCTCCGTCCCTGAAAACTGCATCTGATACGCCACATTCTGCGAGATTTTGCGAGATACCTGAACTTTTGCGAGAAAAGTGCGAGATAGATGCGAGAAAACAGTAAAACCTCCCCGAGCAAAAACTCGGGGAGGTAATAAACTTATTGATTATCTAACCACCATTTGTGACTATATTACTCTTACTGTTACTGCTTCACAATTGTTTCTTTTCGCTTCAATTAGCCAAGAATAAATAAGCTCATACACTTCTTTGGTTTCTTCAAATTTAAATTTTCGGTTCTCATAGATTTTTAAATCATCTATATACTCTTGCAACTCCGTTATAATAGCTTCTCCACAATCACCAAAAGCACCTTGACATTGATTATAATCTCGTGTAAATCCGTGCCACCCTTGTCCATCTAAAGAAGGTTCACAAAAAATATCTGAAAAATATCCTTCCCAAATATGTAAGGTTTCCATGCTTTCGTATTCTACCGAAAACTCTACTTCTTCCTCTCCTTCAAAGCCTTCATAGAATTTATCATTATCGATCTTTCCAATGCCCATTGTCTAACATCTCCTTTTGCTTTCTTGTAGCTGTACCATTTTTTCTTGCTTTTATGGCTTCTCTCCACTCATCTTTTGAGATCCATTTGTTCTTTCCAATTAGTACTTCTTCACGTGGTTTGCGTGCGTTTTTACCATAGCCGATCCCGGGAATTCTTCGTTCCACAACCCAACTATCACCCTGCTCCTTTGGCGCATTTGGTGTTCGGGTGTGCCAACGACTTGTATAAGTATACTCGCCGCGCTTCCAAGTATATTTTACTTGATCATAGCCGTTTTTCTTTTCTACTTTTGCGGAAGCAGAAGAAGGAACGTTGATGGGCGACCTATTACGCAGAGCGACAGCGTCTTCGTTACTCTGTACCGTAGATTTAAGTTCAGTTTGCTCCATTGATTGCTGGGTGCCAGGAGTGCCGCTGGTCAATCCACTACTACTTCCATTCATGCCGAACGCCTCCCTCTGTTTCTTTCTCTAAGAGAGTTATTCGGGATAACAACATTGATACCTTTGGAAATAGCGTATTGAAAAAGTTCCAATGAGTTCTCGTCGTTACCACAAACAGAATACACGATAATTGTTTTAAGCGGCAAATTATCAACGGCATATTTTACCGCTTCAATCAACAAATCTCTTTCAACAGGAGTTCGCACATGACCTTTGGTGCTAAAAGCAACAACTTGACATTCTTCCAAACCACTAAAATATAACGGAAAACTCTCACGGCTCACATAAGTTATATTAGGGATGGCGATAGCATGTAACTCGATAATAAACCATAAAGTTACAATTCTGGCCTTCCAAAGCCTATGAATATTTTCTATTTTTTGCAAATCGCCAAATTGAGAATAATCTGGTGATATAAAGAATTTAACATCCTTAAAACGCTCTTTATAGTATGAAAGCAGTTCTTTATTGTCATAATATATAGCATTAAATAAGCCGAACAAACCATCAAAAGCATCATCATATGCATAAAAGCAAACACAGGTGTTTGATGTGTGATGATAGTCAGAAGGCTGAGTGTATAACGCAAGATAATCCGGAAGAACATCGGTGGCACAATACAAAACAGGAAAGCTATACTCGCCGATTGTATATGTTTTGTTTGTCAGTTTTAAATAACTCAGATTTAATAGAGGATGTAAATCCTTTGACTCGCGTTCAAATAAACCATTCTCAATAAGTTTTTTCTTTGTAATTTTCTTCATAATAATACCTCAAATAGTTAAAATACTTGGAAATCATTTTGATCCCTTCTTTCTGCTCATAATACAAGGCAATGAGACTTAAATTTTACCTTGTATAGAGTTTTTGAGGTATTTCTATTCAGATTTACCAGATCACGGATAGAAATACCCTAAAACTCCATTTTGCAAATTTGTCAAGAAAAGAGTGTGCATTTTGCAAGAAAAATATTGTACTTTTTTCAAATAAATCTTGACAGAAAATGCAAGCGCGCGTATAATGAAAATACCAGATCACGGATAGAAATATCCGAAAGTATGCACAAAATGGTTGTTACAGCAATCGTTTTGTGCTTTCTTTTTTATCTACAACAAGCAATTTAATCACCCCTTTCGGTATTGATACCGAATAAATTTAATAACGGTTTTTCATAATCAAATATGGTTTTACCGTATTTTTTAATTCTGTTATTGACGGCAGAGGAAATGTTGCTGGCCATAGTTGCACTTACACCAAATGTTGAAATAATAACATTTATATCAGTTATGTTTTTAGCTACTAAGTACGGAATTGGTGCTGCCAGAAAACGACCGAAGTGTTCAGCCAAATCATCAAACTCAGGTTCATCAATAATATCACCATCTAAAAAGTGTTTGATCTCGTGGCGAATAGTCTGCTTAATTGTTGCTGGGGAATGCAGTTCATCAATGTTATCGTTATAGAAAATCATTGGAGTATAACCGTTTCCACCCATGGTCCAAAAACCATATTGTGTTTTTTTATTTAATAATTGAAGATTTTCGCCATCATACGAAGAATACGGTATTAGCATTATCCCCATCTTTTTACATAGCTCTTTTTCATCAAGAGGGAAAGATGTAATACCGTAATCTACATATAAATCAATGGCCATTTTATCTAATCTATCGTATTCCTTGCCTTTTCTATACATTAATTCCCAGTCCCTAAAATGAGTGCAATTAGCTTATTTTTCTCCTCGGCAGTCAACTCATTGCCTTTACGGGCAACGGCAGTTGCAATAGTTTTATAGGCCGATTCTGAATTGTCGCTTTCTTCAATAAGATAGTCGGTTTCTACGTCCAACGCTTTAGCAAAGTTAATAACTACATCAAATCTTGGCATAGCCTCACTATGCAAATAACGGGAAATAGAACTTTCTGCAATACCACTACGCTGAGATAATTCCTTCTGTGTAACACCTTTTTGCTTCATTAACTGTAAAACTTTTTCATTCCATTTCATAATCAATTACCTCCATGCCTACTATTATACATTCCATTTCCGGAATTGTCAATACTAAAATTAAAATGCTCCGTTTTTCCACTAAATGTTGATGTAAAAGAGGTTGCGCATATTCTTCAGCAACTACTGTATCAACCGTCACAGAGGTTTTCTTCATCCGCACCACGGTTGCTGCCATATAAATCACAAAAATCGAAAATAAAACTATACCCATCTCAAGACAAAATAAGACGGTGCAAAAGGAAATGGCGGTGCTGACCAAAACCGAAGAACAGCTCACCAACGCCCTACAGGACGAGCAAAAGAAATGGTTTCTCGACTTCTCAAATGCTTGGAGCATCGTCAACGGCGAATCCAATCTCGATAGCTTCATTATGGGATTTCGCTTGGGAGCAAACTTCACCTACGATGCTTTTATCTCAACCGAAACACCGTTTGAGGATCTGCTGAAGGAATCGTAAAGGAGGGTTATATATGAAAGCAATATTTGAACAACAAGGCGGCACTTACACAATGCAGGGCGATTACCGACTGCCGAACTTGCTTCCACCCACCGAAGAAGAACGCTCCCTCGGCGTATGGGGACAACGCCGACTACACTACTTAAAACACCACCGCAAAGTTTTATATTACAACTTACTCACTTCCGGCAAGCTACACTCCCACCTCGCAGATATCGAAGAACAAGCACAAAATCTCTTTTCTCGGCTGGTAAAAGAATACGCCGAAAAAGAAGGCATCACCGAACAACTCAAAGCCACCGACCAAATGAAGTGGGTGCAGAAGATGAACAACGTCCGAGAGCGTGTTATTGAAACTGTCTATTCAGACGTGGTGTTCGTATGAGAAAACAAAAATACTACCTTTGCCTAACCAGCACCGAACACCATTTCATCCTTCAATGCTTGCTTGAGTACCGTAACAAGCTAATATCTCAAGGCAAATACACCGACGGCGTCGATGAGCTCATAATCAAATTTCCAAAAGCAAAATAGGTTATTCCCATATAAAAGATATCTTAAATCCTTTAATTTAGGGTTTAAGATGTCTTTTTTACTAATACATATTTTACATTATGAGAAGTTCGCCGATGGGACGGTTGAATGTATTGAAGAAAAAATCCCTTTTGAGTTACCTGATGGGTGGTCGTGGACCAGACTCGGTAACATAAGTTCTATGATTCAATATGGGTTAAGCAACTCAGCAGAGCAAGCTGGCACACATAGACTATTAAGAATAACGGACATTCAAGATGGTAAAGTTAACTGGGATACAGTTCCTTTTACCACCGTCCCTGAACCGGAGTCATATTTACTAAAAAAAGGAGACATAGTTTTTGCAAGAACTGGCGCAACCGTCGGCAAATCATTTTTAATTGATGAAATACCATATCCGGCAGTATATGCATCGTATTTGATTAGAATACGGCTACTTCATAACATTTTTCCGGAATACATCTATCATTTTTTTAATAGTCAGTGTTACTGGGAGCAAATAACAGATAAATCTGTTGGTGTCGGACAGCCGAACTGTAACGGTACTTCTTTAAAGAAAATTCTCATCCCGCTGCCTCCAGTAAATGAACAGTTGAGAATAATTCCTTGCTCACGTTTGGCTATTAAATATGTTATTAACATCGAGAATCAAAAGGATTCATTGTTGGAGGATATCTCTATTATTAAATCAAGGATTCTCGACCTTGCCATAAAGGGAGAACTTGTACCTCAAAATCCTGATGATGAGCCTGCTTCTATGCTGCTTGAACGCATAAGATCCGAAAAGGAAGAACTCATAAAAGCAGGAAAAATTAAGCGTGATAAGAAAGAATCTATCATCTTCAAAGGTGAGGATAACTCTTATTATGAGAACTTGCCTGAAAATTGGAGCTTAACAACGCTCGGAAGAATT
>CAZCQI010000021.1:0-17803 GCA_964500795.1 uncultured Eubacteriales bacterium | reverse complement strand
TGAGAGAACTCTTGCTCTTCTTATTGAAAAATATGCAGGTGCGTTCCCCATGTGGCTTGCTCCCGAGCAGATTCGTATTCTTCCCATTGCCGAAAGGCATCACGATGCTTGCTTCGAGCTTAAGAAAAAGCTTGAGGATCAGGGCTTGCGCGTAACTGTTGACGACAGAGCAGAGAAAACCGGCTATAAGATTCGTGAAGCACAGCTTCAAAAAATTCCTTATATGCTCGTTCTCGGTGATAAAGAAATCGAAAACGGCGAGGTCGCAGTCCGTGGCAGAAAAGCAGGCGATATGGGCACAATGAGTGTTGACACATTCATCGAAATGGCTCAAAAAGAGGTTGAAGATAAGGTAATTAACTAAAAATTATGCCCGTGTTCATTTTGTGAAATGAACACGGGCATATTGTTATATTTTTCTTGGTTTATCGGTAAGTCCTAAAATATAATCAGCGCTCACATTGTAATATTTGCATAGCGTTATTAAGTGATCTATATGGAGTGCTCTTTTTCCGATTTCATACTGACCATAATATTGTTGAGTTGTACCTAATATTTCAGCAATATCTTTTTGTGTTTTGTCATTATCTTCCCTCAATGCTCTGATCCTTTGTGCATAAATCATAACTTAGCCTCGCTTGTAACGATTATTTGTTATGATGTTACCATAAATCATTTTTGATGTATTGGCTTTAAGTCATTTTTGATTTATTTTGCACTTTATATGCTTGCTTCATAGCCCTCATCAACAATTGCTTTGATAAGAACATCCTCTGCAACATCCTTTGAAAACTTAACTGTTGCAATGCCTTTTTCGTGGCTTGCAACTGCGTTTTCAACTCCGTCAATGCTCATAAGAGCCTTTGTTACATGTGCTTCACAGCGAGGGCACATCATACCTTCAACTTTAATAACTTTTTCCATAATATCGTTTCCTTCTTTTTTGGCTTCGAAGGCTTCTTCGGAGCTTGTTTTATTGTTTTCGCGGTTTTGGTATTTTGATTTAAAAAATCTGAGCCTCAGAGCGTTTGCTACTACGGAAACGGAGCTCAGGCTCATTGCCGCAGAGCCTATCATCGGGCTGAGCTTCAGACCCAAAAGGGGATAGAAAACGCCTGCTGCAAGAGGAATACCGAGAGTGTTATAAAAGAATGCCCAGAAGAGATTCATTTTTATATTCTTCATTACCGCCTTGCTCAGTTCAACTGCCTTTGCGCCGTCGAGAAGAGAGCTTTTTATGAGAACAATATCTGCCGAATCAATGGCAATGTCCGTTCCCGCACCGATTGCTATGCCCACATCTGCCCTTGTCAGGGAGGGTGCATCATTTATTCCGTCACCTATGAATGCAATTTTTTCGCCCTTTTCCTGCATTTCTCGGATGATTTTTTCTTTATCCCGGGGTAAAAGCTCGGCGTAAACCTCGTCAATTCCTGCGTTTTTTGCAACATATTCTGCGGCGGATTTATTATCACCCGTGAGCATAACTGTTTTTTTACCGAGTTGCTTAAAGGCTTCAATTGCTTTAACACTGTCCGGGCGAACAGTGTCCGATACCCCAATAATACCGATAATTTTATTTTCGTGAGCAAAAATAAGCGGTGTTTTACCCTGAGCGGAAAGCTCGCTGATTTTCTCTTCAATATGAGAAAAAACAATGTTATTTTCCTTTATAAAGCGAATATTACCCGAAATATAGCTTTTGCCGTTAATAATTCCTTTAACGCCTTTTCCCTCAACTGCTTCAAAATCCGAAACATCGGGGACAGTAAGGGTGCGTTCTTGTGCTTTTTTTCTTACAGCCTCCGCAAGGGGATGCTCGCTTCCTTTTTCGAGGGCGGCGGCAAGAGATAAAAACTCGTTTTCCGAAAGGCTTTTATCTGTAACAACAATGTCACTGACGGTCATTTCACCGCTTGTAACGGTGCCCGTTTTATCAAGCACTATTTTATCAACATTGCCGAGATTTTCGAGAGCCGCCGCTGATTTAATAAGAATTCCGTTTTCTGCGGCTTTGCCCGTTCCCGCCATAATTGCAACGGGAGTAGCAAGACCTAAAGCACAGGGGCAGGAGATAACAAGAACGGTAATACCGAAGGAAAGCGCACTTTCAAAGTCTGCGCCTGAGAGAATCCAGACAATAAACGTGAGAAGTGAAATTGCCATAACAATCGGCACAAAAACACCGCTGACCTTATCCGCAAGCCTTGCGATAGGTGCTTTTGAAGCACCTGCTTCATCTACAAGACGGATTATTTGAGATAGAGTTGTATTTTCGCCTACCTTGGAAGCAGTCATTGTAAAGGTGCCGTTTTTATTAAGGGTTGCCGAAATTATTTCATCACCCTTCTGTTTTTCAACGGGAAGGCTTTCGCCCGTTACCGCCGATTGGTCAACGAAGCCGTTGCCGTTGAGAAGAATCCCGTCAACGGCAATTCTTTCGCCGGGTCGGATTATAAGAATATCGCCTTCATTGATGCTTTCAGCATCAACCGTTATTTCTTTACCGTTTTTTATAATATTCGCCGTTTTCGGTGAAAGGTCAACTAACTTTCCCAATGCATCACTCGTTTTGCCCTTTGAGCGCGTTTCGAGGTATTTGCCTACGGTTACGAGTGTCAAAATCATTGCGCTCGATTCAAAATACAGCTCATGGGAATAGTGAGATAAAACCTCGAAATTTCCTCTCGGTGCACCATAAGCCATCATCATCACCGCAAAAACGCCGTAAATAAACGATGCGGCAGAGCCGAGAGCAACAAGAGTATCCATATTAGCAGCTTTTTTTATAAGCCCCTTAAAGCCTGAAACAAAAAACTTTCGGTTTATTATCATAACGGGTATTGTTAAAAGCATCTGAGTGAGAGCGTTAATAAGAGCATTTTCGGTTCCTTCCAAAAAAGAGGGGAGCGGTAGACCTATCATATGCCCCATTGTTATATACATTAAAACTACGAGAAAGATTATTGAAGAAATAAGCCGTTTCTTCATTGCGACTTCTTTTTCTTCTTCTGCCTTTCTTCGTTCTGCCCATTCTGCTTTTAAACCGCTTTCTTTACGGTGAGAGCCGAAAAGAGTCGCGCCGTAGCCGATTGAGTTAACTGCATTTATAATATCCTGCTCGGAAATTTTGTTTTCGTCAAAATCTACCGTCAGTTGCTCAGAAAGGAGATTGACTTCTGCGCTTTTTGTGCCGTCAAGCTTTTTTGCCGCTTTTTCCACATTAGCCTGACACGCAGCACAGGTCATACCTGTTATTTTGAATTTTTGAGTTTTCAATACGTCACCTCCTGCGATTATTCCTTATTGTAACAGTTAATTTCGATAAAATCAACTTTATAATTGACAAATGCTTTTTATTTATGGTAGGATTTTAGAGTGAATAAACAGCCGAAAGAGGCGATATTATGGAAAAATACATAAACAGTGTTTTAGCACCAAAGCTTCAGGGTGACGGTGGCTGGGTTGAATATGTTTCTCTTGAAAACGGGGAGCTGACTCTTCTTTTCAGAGGCGAATGTTCAAAATGCCTTATTCTTCACCGTTGCACCGATTGGATAGAGCAGGAAATAAAAAGGGATTTAAAAAAGACTGTTACAGTCAAGGCTGTTCGCAGGAAACCGTATTTTCAAGATGTGTAAGGAGAGAGTATGGCACATATTAAAGTTGTAAGGCGTTCAATGCGCCCCGAAGAATGGACCGATTTGAGATTTGGTTGGCTCAAACGTCATATATACGATGAAAAATGGGAAATTGAAAATTTGGGAATCCGTGATGCCCGTCAAGTGAAAGAAATGGAGTTCGAGTATTATTCCGAGGATTTTCGCCCACTTAAAAAGGGGGATATGTATTTCACTCCCGACGGCACGGCGTTCATTAAAGCAGATGTTAATATACCTGAGCATTTAAAGGGTAAGGAGCTGTGGTTTTCTCTTAAAACCGCGGCTGAAATTTGTGTTAAGGTAAACGGTAAATATATAGGCGGTGTTGACCCCAACAGAGAGAGGATGCTTATTTCACCTTATGTTGATGTAAACGAAACACTTCATTTCGATATGATGGGTTATAACCGCAGTAAGCCCGATGACGAGCGAAATCCCGAAAGCCTTTCCGTGAGAGGGTGCCGTCAGATTTTCGAGGGTGCGTATATTTGTACGGTTAATGATGATGTTCAAAGCCTTGTTTACGATTTCGAGCTTCTTCTTGATATTGCAAAAAGTGAGCTTTTCAACGAGGATTACAGAAATTTCCTCAACAGAGAGCTCAATAATGCCATGAACTGCATTGATTTTGATGCAGAGCCTATAACAGGCGTTTCTCAAGCGAAACAATATCTTGAGGATGTTGTTTTCTCAAACGATACATATAAAGGCACCGGTGATGTTGCTCTTGTTGCTCATTCCCACCTTGATATTGCATATTATTGGCGAAGAATTCATGCGGTTCAGAAAAACCTGAGAACCGTGCTTATTCAGCTTCGCCTTATGGACAGATACCCCGATTTTAAATATGCCCACACACAGCCTTACACATACGAAACCCTTGAGAAATATTATCCCGAGGTTTTCGAAGAGCTTAAGGAAAAGGTAGCTAACGGGCAGTTTGAGCCTGTGGGTGCTATGTATGTTGAGCCTGACTGTAATGTACCAAATGCCGAAAGTCTTATAAGGCAGTGTCTTTACGGTCAGAAAACCTACGAGAGAATGTTTGGTAAGCGTGTAAATAACGCGTGGCTTCCCGATGTTTTCGGTAACAGCTGGATTTTACCGCAGATTCTTAAAAAGAGCGGTGTTGACTATTTTGTTTCCAATAAAATGTCAACATGGAACGACACTAACCGCTTTCCCCATAATAACTTTATTTGGCGAGGTATTGACGGCAGTGATGTTTATGCCTGCGTTCCTCCGACCCATTTTATAACCTGGAATATGCCAAGCCAGATTCAGGAAAATTGGGAGGCGTATATCGATAAGGATAAAGGCGGACAGACACTTAATATGTTCGGATACGGTGACGGGGGCTCAGGCTGTACCGAAGAGATGATTGAAATGATGCACCGATTTGATAAGCTTTCAATTATGCCGAAATGTACTCATACAAGCGGTGCCGAATTTCTCCAAAAGAATCTTAAAGGTAATAAAAATCTTGAGGCTTGGGACGGTGAGCTTTACCTTGAAATGCACCGAGGAACATTTACAACAAAGAGCTGTATAAAAAGAGCAAATCGGCGACTTGAAGAGAAATTCAGAACGGCGGAAATGCTCTCTGTTATGAGAAATGAGGATAGAAAAAGCGAAATAACAGAGCTTTATAAGAGATTTCTCATAAATCAATTCCACGATATTCTCCCCGGTTCTCACATTCATCCCGTTTATGAGGATGCAATGGCAGATTATGAAGAAATCGGAAAAAGTCTTGATGAAATTATCGGTTCGGGAAGTAAGTATTTTAATACCCTTAATTTTAAACGGGATGCGTTGACTTTTGTTGAAAATAAAAAAGGAACCTCTACGCGTTACGGTAAAAAAGGTAATTGGCTTATTCCCGCAATTCCGCCTCTTTCATCTGCAAGCCTCAGAAAATCAAATTTCAACGGCGAGTGGTTTGCCGTTAAGGATAATATAGTCGAAACACCTTTTTATACAGTTGAATTTAACAGAGACGGTTCAATTGCTTCTCTTTACGATAAAGAGCTTTTGAGAGAGTGGGCAGACGGAGAATTCAACAAGCTTAAAATCTATGTTGACTGTCCCGGTAATTACGATGCTTGGGATATTCTTCCCAACTACCGTGAAAAAGAAGCTGAAATAAATATTAAGTCTCCCGTAGCACTCGTTGAAAGTGATAATGAAAGTGCGACCCTTTCCGTAACTCTTGCAACAGAAAAATCAATATGGGAAATGCGTATCAGGTTATTCAGAAGGTCTCGCGGTATTGAGATTGAAAACAATGTTGATTGGAACGAAAAGCATAAGCTTGCAAAAGCAGAATTCAATTGCAATGTTCTGACAAGAAAAGCCCTTTGTGATACTTCGGCAGGTTACATTGAAAGAGAAACTCACCGCAATACCACCTGGCAGCAAGCACGCTTTGAGTGTTGCCACCATAAATGGTGCGATCTTTCAGAAGCAGGCGGCGGAATAGCTCTTGTTAACGACGGTAAGTACGGCGTGGGATTCCTTAATAATATGATGAGCCTTTCTCTTCTCAGAGCAACGGAGCGCCCCGATGTTACATCGGATATAGGTAAACACAGCTTTTCTTATATGATAGTTCCTCATTCGGGCGATGCGGTGAACGCAGGTATAAATAAGCTTGCTTTGCAGTACAATACGCCTCTTGTAAAAGCAGATTGTGAATGGATAATGCCTACATTTGAGCCGTTGTACCTCCAGGCAGTGAAAAAAAGCGAGGACGGCTCTATGACTGTAATAAGGCTTTGTGAGCAGGACGGCAAACGCGGAGCAATCAAATTGCCGGAAAAGGTGAAAATTCTCAATATGCTTGAAGATATTGAAAGCGAAACGGATGTTATTGAATTTAAACCCTTTGAGATTATTACATTGGGAATATAATTTTAAAAGAGCAACGCCCGGAACAGTTCGTTCCGGACGTTGCTTTTAGCTTATATGAAACATTCAATTACTTGACAAATTCATGGTAGATAGCGTTGAGGGCTTTGATGTAATCATCTTCGGAAATACCGACGATAATGTTAAGCTCGCTGGAGCCCTGGTCTATCATCTTTATGTTGATATCGTTTTCGGCAATTGCTTTAAAAAGTCGGCTTGCAGTACCTTTTGAACCTGCCATACCTCTGCCTACAACTGCAACAAGAGCAATACCGCCGTTTACAGTGACGGAGTCAGCCTTTGTTCTTCTGCGGATATCGTTTAAAATAGCATCCTTGTGAGGAAGAAAATCTGCATCATTAACAACAACGGACATTGTATCAATACCTGAGGGAAGATGCTCAAAGCAAAGGTTGTAGTTTTCAAGAACTTCGAGAACAGTTCTGCCGAAGCCGACTTCCGAATTCATCATATCCTTTTCGATAGCGATAACGGAAAAGCCTTTTTTGCCTGCAACACCCGTGATAACGGTATCTACCTTGTTATCTTCAACGGTTGATACAATCATTGTGCCTGCATCTTCGGGAGCGTTTGTGTTTCTGATGTTTATAGGGATACCCATTTCGCGAACGGGGAAGATGGCATCCTCGTGCATAACGGTTGCACCCATATATGAAAGCTCACGAAGCTCTGCGTATGTGATAACAGGAATAACATTGGGGTTTTCAACGCTTCTCGGGTCCGCCATAAGCATACCTGAAACATCGGTCCAATTTTCGTAGATATCTGCCTTGATTGCTCTTGCAACAATTGAACCTGTTATATCACTGCCGCCGCGAGAGAAGGTTTTTATTGTTCCGTTGGGCATAACGCCGTAGAAGCCGGGGATGACCGCGTGCTCGTGCTTTGCAAGAAGTGCAGAAAGCTCTTCGTTGGTTTTTTCGGCATCAAGAGTTCCGTTTTCTTTAAAAAAGATACCTTTCTCGGCATCGATGAAATCGTAACCGAGGTAGCTTGCAAGAACCATTGAGTTAAGGTATTCGCCGCGGCTTGCGATATAATCTCTGCCGGCGTGGTGAACGATGGCATTTTTAATCGTGTCAAACTCAGGCTGAAGCCAAAGCTTTATGCCTAAATCTTTAATAATACCGTTGTAACGCTCCTCAATGAGAGAGAAAGCATCGTCAATAGGCTGAGCGGCTTTAACAAGCTTATAGCAGTCATAAAGCATATCCGTAACCTTAATATCATCGGAAAATCTTTTGCCGGGAGCGGAGGCAACAACATATCTTCTTTCGGGTTCTGCCTTGATTATTGCAGCAACCTTTTTAAACTGCTCTGCATCTGCAAGCGAGCTGCCGCCGAATTTAAGAACTTTAACCATATCTATTCTCCTGTAATATGAAATTGGGAAAGCAAAATTCGTTTTAATTCCAATATATATTAGCACTCGGTTTGAATGTTGGCAACAAAAACTTTTTTACATTAAAAAAGTTCTATTTATCATATAAATTTTACAAAAATAAATTCGTTCTCTTGTGCAAAAACACAAGAGAACGAGAGGGAACAAGTTTTAAAAACCTTCATAGAATCGTGTTGTGGCTTTCGGAAAGGCTCTTATAAACGCCTCGCAGTCGGATTTTATTTCAACGTTGTCGATGTATCCGATTTCTTCAAGCGTGAGACCTTCTCTGCCCAAAAGGAGCCTTGCGGCGGCGGAAGAATCCAGCGCCAAATCGTAATCACCGTGGGAGGATTTTTGTATATTACATTCACCGTTTTCATATTCTACGGTGAAAATGCCGTTATTTTCTTCAATTTGTTTATCGGTGATTTTAACAGAAAATTTTCCGTAAGAGGACGGGTATTTATTTGCTTTGAGAACAGCCTCGATATCAAGAATTCTGCCTGCACCTCCGTACAAAATTTCGCGTTTTACAAGTAGGTTTTCGTTGTTGATCATACCGAGCACGGGAGTATCAAGGGGGAGCTTGTCGAATATAACAGTGTCATAATTTCCGTCGTAGGTTCTCAAAAAGCCCAAAAGCTTTATAAGCGCGGTTTTATCGGTAAATAAAATTTCATCAACGGTTACGGTTCGGGCTGCTCTGTCGGGCGTGAAGAAAACATATCCCGCGCTGTTACCGTCATTTACGAAATACGTGTATCTGCAAGAGCTGTAGGGGGTAAGGCAAAAGCCGCTGCCGTCTTTTCTCTCAAACATCATATTACTTTTTTTCGCAATTTTTGTATAGATGTCCGTCATTATGTCCTTATACTCTTCGGTGGCGACGGTTACTTCGGAAAAACGCTCGATTTTTTCAAAAGCCTTGAAGGAGCAGGTAGCCCGAATATATTTAAAAATAGTTTCATATCCGAATTTTCTGTAATAGGCTATTGAAAAGGGGTAAAGAATACTTACCGAACATCCTTTTTTCTTTGCGTTTTCAAAAACTCCGTCAAATGCCAGACGTACACCGCCCAATCTGCGGTATTCGGGCTTGCTTGCAACACCGCTTACTGCGGCACACAAAAGAGCTTTTCCACCGTAAAAGCAGTTTTTAAAGCCGCATTCCACTTGAGAAATGAGGGTTTTACCGTCATCGAGAAAGGTCCCGAAAATATCCCTGGTTTCATCAAATTCCGTGTCAGCGCCGTCGTGAATATAAGCAGTCGCGGAAACTTGAGAAAACTGCGGTAAATCTTCTTTTGTAAGCAATCTTGTTATCATAAAACTACCTCCGTGGTTTGTGCTTATTTAAAAACAAAAAGTACTTTTCGCATAGTTGTATTTAAACCAACACAACAATATAATTATACATTATCGAAATAAAACGTGTCAATATTTTAATTGTACTCACTTGTCAAATTTTTCTTGAAATAAAGCATTATAAAATAACCATAATAAGAATGCAAACGCAAGAAAAGTTGTGAAGGAGTGTAATGAAAATGGCATCAAAGAACAGCGGTATGCCCGCAGATACTAAGGCAAGCGCAAAGCAGATCCTCAATCAGGTAAAGATGGAGGCTGCATCTGAAGTAGGCGTTGATCTTAAGCAGGGTTACAACGGCGACCTTACCTCTCGTGAGGCAGGTTCAATCGGCGGTCAGATGGTTAAGAAAATGATCCAGGCTTACGAAGAAGGCAACAAATAAGTAATGCCCGAAACCGACCGTTAAAGTCGCGAAAAGGAGGAAGTCCGAAAAGACTTCCTCTTTTTTGCAGTTTTTGTTGCATTTGTATTTTAAATATGGTAAAATATATCGTAGTAATCGGAGGCAATTTTATGACTAAAACCATGCAAAAAAAATACGCCCGCCTTATTGCTCGGGTGGGTGCAAATATAAAAAAAGGTCAGCCTGTAAGAATTTATGCTGAAGCGGACCAACACGAATTTGTTACAATTCTTGTCGGAGAGTGCTACAAGGCAGGTGCTTCAAGGGTTGAAGTGGATTTCGGCTTTCAGGCAATCACAAAGTTGAATTATAAGCACAGAACCCTCAAATCTTTGAGTGAAGTTCCCGTTTGGCAGGAGGAAAGGCTTAAGCTTATGGTGGAAGAGATTCCCTGCCGAATTTATATTGAAAGCGAGGACCCTGACGGTCTTGCAGGCGTAAACCGCGAAAAAATGCAAAAATCTCAAATGGCGCGCTACAAGGTGACAAAAAAATACAGCGATGCTCTTGAAAATAAAGATCAATGGACTATTGCCGCCGTTCCCTCGTACGCCTGGGCAAAAAAGGTTTTCCCCGGCGAAACGAAAAATAAAGCTTATAATATGCTTTGGGATGCTATTCTCAAAACGGTTTATGTTACTAAGGATAACGATCCCGAGGAGGAATGGAAAAAGCACAATGCCGATTTAAAAGCGCGTACAGCATATCTTAACGAAAAGAAATTCGATTATCTTGAATACAAAAGCTCAAACGGTACTGATTTCAAAGCATCGCTTATCCCCGAAAGTCATTGGTGCGGCGGCGGTGAAAATACTCTTTCAGGCAATTTCTTCAACCCGAATTTGCCTACTGAGGAAGTGTTTATTTCTCCCAAAAAGGGCTTTGCCGAGGGTAAGCTTGTTTCAACGAAGCCTCTTTCTTATCAGGGTCAGATAATAAATAATTTTTCTATTACGTTTAAGGACGGAAAAGCCGTTGAATGGCAGGCTGAGGAAGGTCAGGATCTTCTTGATAAAATGCTCTCTATGGATGAGGGCGCAAAGTATCTCGGAGAGCTTGCGCTTATTCCGTATAACAGCCCTATTGCAGATACGGGAATACTTTTCTACAACACTCTTTTCGATGAAAATGCAAGCTGTCACGTGGCTTTGGGCAGAGGCTTCTGTGATACTGTGGACGGTTTTGAGGATAAAACTCTCGAAGAGTGTCAGGCTCTCGGCGTTAATGACAGTATGATTCACGTGGATTTTATGATCGGTGCCCCCGACCTTGAAATAACAGGCTATAAAAACGGCGAAAGCTATCCGATTTTCAAAAACGGAAATTGGGCATTTTAGTTAGTGTGGAGAGATTAGTCATGTCAATGGGAATTCCGAGAAAATTTAAAACCGATAAGTTCAGAAGAGAAACGCCTGCACCGTTGAAATTCGGTGCAGACGGTAAATTCAGAATTTTACATATTACCGATATTCACGATGTTGAACCCGTAATGGATGATGACGAAAATCGCGATATCCCCGAAAATAAAAATAAGGAAACAATAAACGTTATTGAAAAGCTGGTTGAAAAAACCAATCCCGATCTTGTGGTTTTCGGCGGCGACAATATCAGCGGATATTGGGAAGAGTTTACATACGATTTTGTTCAAAGCACTATTCAGAGAATTACTGCGCCCATAAGGGAGCGTAATATTCCGCTTTGTGTTGTTTTCGGAAATCACGATGGTGAAGAGGGCTTCCATACAGATTTTCAGATGATGCAGTATATGGAGTATCCTAACTGCCGTTCAAATCTTAATGATGCCGATGTTTACGGTTGCGGAAATTGTTGCGTAACAATTAAAAGCAGTGACGGTAAAAAGGATGCCTTTGCAATCTGGCTTATGGATTCAAACGATTACGAAATAAATTCAAAGGGTGATTTTTCATATGATCACGTTCACGGTGACCAGATAGCGTGGTATGAAAACCGTGCCGCTGAGCTTAAAGCCGCAAACGGCGGCGAGCCGCTTCCTGCAATACTTTTTCAGCATATTCCCGTTCAGCAGGAGCTTGAGGGTTTTAAAGAAGTAACCGCTGATGAGGAATACACCTTTGAGAGAGACGGCAGACGCTTTTATCTTGCAAACGAAATTCTCGAGGGTAGAGTGAGGGAGGTACCTTGCCCTCCGAATACCGAGAAAAATTATAAAAATCAGCTTGAAAGCTGGAAGAAAACAGGGGATATTTTCGCCGCGTTCTTCGGTCACGACCATATCAACGATTTCAGAATGAATGTTGACGGTATAGACCTTTATCAAACTCTCGGGGCAGGGTATTTTACATACGGCTTGGAGCGCGGAGGCAGGCTTATAGTTCTTGATGAAAACGAGCCGCGTAAGCTCCATACCGAGTCTATTGAAATTGAAAGAATTACCGATACGGAATTCTGAAATTATTCATAATGATATATATTAAAGGGAGGTGAATTTAGTGAAAAAATCAACGAGATTAACCGCAATGCTTCTTTGCCTTGTGATGATGCTTACGGTTCTTTGCAGTGTATGCTCTGTTTGCGCCGGTGCCGCTGATGTTGAGGTAACAGAAGCTGAAACCGAAGCTGAGGTGGATGCCGATGTTGAATTTGATGTAGGAGCGCTTCCGGGTATGGATTACGCAATAGCCCTTATTCAGAATCTTTTGCACAGAATCATCAGCATATGCTCAACTGTTTTTGATTTCATACCGATTTTGGATTGGATATCATAACGTTGAAATATTTATATCTGAATATGCATTATGTCCAATAAAAATAATTCCCGTCATTTAGCCGAGTGCTGATAAGGAAGTATTTTTGAAAATGTGGTGTAACCTCATTAAATGGGGTTACACCCTTTTCATTTATGCGGTTTTTAGTGATATTTCCTTTTCTTTGCGTATTTCTTCCGGCATCTGCAAAAGTTCCTGCTCTTAGCGGCAGGGTGGATTTTTTTGTTCGGAACAACAACCGTAGGGTACGGTCTTGACCGTACCGTTGTTTCGTCCTTAATTTACTTACCGAGGGCAACAACTTGCGGTCGAGTCAAGACCCTCCCCTACAGTATTTTGCCTAAAAAGATAATGCGTTAGTGTCCGACATTTTAGCATGCCTTTGCGGGAGTTCTTTTATTACCGTAAAAAGGAGCGAAAAAACCTTGAAAACCCTTGGGAAATCTGTGCAAAATAAGGGCTTTTATGTTGTGCAAAATAAGGGCTTTTATGTTGACATTTGTTGTATATTTATAGTATTATATAATAGTAAAAATCTATGCTGTGAAGTATTGCCGCTTTTAGGAGGTTCGGGTCTGTTGATTGATATTCACTGCCATATTTTATACGGTGTTGATGATGGCTCCGGGTACCTTGAAGAGTCTATTGAAATGGTTAAGGTTGCTATGGACGGCGGAACAAATGCTATAATCGCAACGCCCCACTGCAACATCGTGGGTGAGATAGTTAACCATTGGTGCGATATTTTCGATAAAAAAATCAATGAGATGAACGGCATCTTTCAGCGTGAAAATGTGCCGATGATAATTTATCCGGGTCACGAAATATATTGCGATGATGAGGGTGAGTTTTTAAAACTTATTAAAAACGAAAAGCTTATTACTTTAAACCGTTCCCGTTATGCCCTCGTTGAGTTTGAGTTCCATGAAAGTGCTGATTCCGTATATAAAAAAATCGGACTTTTAAGTGCGGAAGGCTTAGTCCCCATTATGGCGCATCCCGAGAGGTACGATTTTGTTTCCGAGGATAAAGCTGCCATTGAAAGGCTGAAAAAAACGGGATGCCTTTTTCAGCTTAATAAAGCCAGCCTTACCGGCGGTTTCGGCAGGCAGGCTCACCACAACGCTTTTTATATGCTTGAAAATGAGCTTGCGGATTTTGTTGCTTCAGACGGTCACAGTCCGTATAAAAGAACCCCGTATATGGGTGAGGCCGATGAGATCATAAGCGAGGAATTCTCCCCCGATTATGCGGATCTTTTAATGGATATAAATCCCCGTAAGGTTATTAACGATGAAATTATTTAAGGCGATAATATGACTTAGAATACCGAGAGCGGCAATTGTTGTTCTTTTTGTAATCGTTTTTGCGGATTTTGGCGAAATGTTTGATGCTGTTCGCGAGGAATACGGTGTGTATCACGAAGATCAGAGCAGGACTGAGCAACCTTATGGCAACCAATTCAAAGATTCTCGGCCTGGTGTTTTTCGGCGGAAGATATATAATTCGTTCTTTTTTTGCAAACGCCCCAAAATCCATCCTGAAAATATAGCAAATGAGGCGGTTGCAAGAAAAGAGCTGTATAAAAAATTGAGCCTGTTTATATATGAGCAGCCTTAGCATTTAGAAGCGGAGTTGGTGTATTATGAAAGATAAAAAACTCTATATTTTAACATACGAACACGGCGGCTACGTTCTTTGGAAGGATGAAGTTAAACCCCGACTGAAAAAGCTTTTCGAATGGCTCGAAAAATATCCGAAGCTGAGAATCGGTCTTGACTACGAATCCTTTACCTTCGATGAATTTTCAAAATGTGATCCCGAGGTCGTTGAATTGATCGGGGAGCTTCTTCGGAAGTACCCCGACAGGGTAGGCTTAGGTGCAACAACATACGGTCAGCCTCTTTCTTTAACTATTTCAGAAGAGTCGAATGCCCGTCAGTTAACCTATGCCGTGCGTACAAATTTAGAATATTACGGAAAAACGCCAACTGTTTATTCTATTTCAGAATTTGCGCTTAATAACCAAACCCCTCAGCTTATAAAGCTTTGCGGATACGAGGCGGCAATACTGCGCTCTCATGTTATGGGTTACGGATATCCGAGAACCTTTGATTCTTCTTGGGGTCGTTGGATAGGAAAAGACCTTACTGAGATACCTGCCGTCCCTACATACGATAAGCAGGGCAGGGGTTATAACTGCACAACGGTAGATAACTGGATACTTTCACGTTGGCCTCAAGACACAGATATATCTCTTGAAGATTTTGAAGAGATGTTCTCGAAATACTCGCCTCTTCTGGCTTCAAGGTACGATGATTTAACTCAAACTATTGAGCCTGTTACCGCGTATATCGAAACTAAGGATAATTACGAATATGTTCTCCTTGAAGATATTCCCGCACTTTACGGCGAAGCAAAGGATGAGCTGAAAACCACAGATAACGACTTCCACGTTCAGATGCCCTGGGGTTATTGCGGAAACGAGATTTTCAACGGTATCCGTAAAGCCGAGGTCGCCGCCGTTCAGGCAGAAGAGTTTAACGCTCTTTCCGTTATGCTTGGCGGTGAGCCACAGAACGAAAAAATTGATGAAGCCTGGAAATATGTTCTTGCGGCTCAGCATCACGATGTAACTATTTGCGGTCTTTTAGACCTTGCAAGAAGATTTATTCCTGCTTCGCTTAATGCAGCCGATTGTGTGAAAAACAGTTCACTCAAAACGGTTGCTTCACGCTTTGCATCCTCAGAGGGCGATTCTCTAATAGCATTTAATCCTCATTCCTTTGAGGTTGATGAATGGGTGAAAACCGAAGAGGGTAAATCCGTTCATATTGAACTTGAACCTTTTGCGGTCAGAAGAATTTCGGGTGAAACCGCGATTTCTTACAGCTACACGCGGTCAGCAGAAACGGGAGAGCTTGTTACTCCATGTTACCGAATTAAGCTTACCGAGAAGGGTATCGCTTATATTGATGATATTAAAACAGAACGCCGCATATTTGATAACGGTGAAGGTGAGCTTTTCTCAGCAGTTATTGAAGATAAGGAATGTGTCTCAAAAGGCGAGTGGAGTGTTGAAATTTCAAATGTGGGAGCGGTTGCAACTCAAAGGGGTAAGATTGGTTCTGTTCCTTACCGCTTTGAAATGCACTTTAACGGAGCGACTCCCCGTATAGATTGCAAAACAGAGTTTGAAGTCCACGGTGAGCATATAGGCAAAATCGGTGAAAAAGAGGGACTTAAAAAATCGCTTACCGTTGACGGACATCGCCACGAGGGTAAGCTTTGCTTCAATATGAATCTTTGCCTTGATAAAGGCAGGAAAATGGTTCGTGATTTACCGTATTCAATATCCGAATGGGGCGGTGATATCCGCGATACTGAGGACTATTGGTATAAGCAGGACCTTATTATTATTGATAAAGAGGTTACTCCCGAGGAGTCTTTTAATTCAACCACGTATCTTAACGGTGTTTATTGGGTATGCCTTCGTGACAACAAAAACGGCTTTGCAGTTATGAACCGCGGATGTATGGGTTCCGTTGTTAAGGGGAACCGTGTTTCAATTCCTCTTGTGTATTCGAATCCCTATATGTGCGGAACGGTTATGCTTGACGGAACTTACAATGATGAATTTGCACTTTTGCCTTTTGATTCATCTCTCAGCGATGCAGGGCTTCACCGCAAAGCGGTATCATATATTTATCCGCCTGTTACCCAAAAGGTTGAAAAGGGAGACGGCAATTTATGCGAATTTAAGCCATACCACCTTAAAACCAAAGGCGGAGAGGTTATTCTCACAACCGCATATCCCGAAAACGGAGATATACTCGTTCGCTTCTGCAATTATTCTGATGAAGCGGCAACAGCTCAATTCTCTGCGGCGCAAGGCACGGTTTCAGCCGAAGTTGATTTACTCGGTAATGAAATGGAAAAAATTACAGACGGCAATCTCAGCTTCCGTCCTTGGGAAATAAAAACCGTAAAAATTAAATTATAAAAAAATCGGCTGTAAATGCACGGGGTTGCTAAGGACAGCTTATAACAGTCATTAAATACCGTGCATTACAGAAAGAAAAGAAGAAACCAAGAGAGCCTAAAGCTTTCTTGGTTTTACTTTCTACATTTTGTGTTCAGTTATCCATTGAAGAACGGCATCATAATCAAATCTTCTGTTTGCAACGGACAATCCGAGATTTATGAGTTCTGCTTGTGTATAGGAAATTTTTACGGAATTAAGCTTCAACGTCATGAGCATGGTAAAAACTCCTATACGCTTATTTCCGTCAACAAAAGCGTGATTGTTTGTAATTGAATAGCAAAGCCTTGCCGCTTTTTCCTCTAATGTGGGATATGCTTCTTCGCTATCAAAAATTGCTTGTGCAGAATAAATTGCAGATTCTAAAAGATTACGGTTAAGGAGTCCATGGCTTCCGCCGGTGCGTTCGATCAGCTTTTCGTGAAGTTCTATAATTTCATCTGTTGTTAAAAGGATCATTTTGCCAACTCTCTCAATGCTTCCATATTTTCTTCAATAAGAGTATCGGCAAGAGAGTCTATCTTTGCTTTTCTCATTTGCATTGCGGCGGCAATTGTGTCGTATTCTTCAAAATCGACCACAACATATCTCGGCTTATTGTTCTTCAAAATAACAGCCATTCCGCTTTCATCAACAGTACGAACAACCTTTGAAAAATTCTGATTTGCCTCTGTCATAGGAACTAAATAATTTGTATTAACCATCATTATAATCACCTCTGGTATTATTATAACCGAAAATAGGATAAATGCAACCTATTTAAAAAATATTTTCGATATGTATAATACATCTTTTGGCTCTTGTTAAATGGCTTTGACTGAAAATCGAAGACTATTTACTCAAGAAACTAAACTAAAACTTATATGTCCCTTAAGGGCGCACTTACTCACCACCATAAAGGTGGTGTAGTGCGCTCTCCGAGGGATTACGAAAAAATATATACAAAAGCACAAAGCTATAACAATCATAGGAGCAAACGAGAAATCAATGAATGGTGTCTTTATTGTTATTGTGAGTCGTTTTGTTACAGAAATAATGAGTCTGTTTAACTTGCAAATAAATCTATCAATCATACGCATTCCCCTTTCAATAATACTTTCTCTCTCATTTGCCTTTTTTCCTAGTGGACCTACGTCTGGTGAAACAGAAAAGGGGATGACTGTTCCAATGACATTTTAAAACTAAAAAATTATTTTGTCAACTAAAATGGAAGTAATGCCCGTAATACTCATTTAAGTAATACGGGCATATAGAATTATTCAGTT
>CAZCQI010000020.1:0-18154 GCA_964500795.1 uncultured Eubacteriales bacterium | reverse complement strand
GGGGATTATTGTATTATTCAATATTTAATTTGTGGCTTTTTCATTTTTCTTAAACTACAAGGTAATTTAATTTTCAAAGCAAACTCCCCGGTGGAAGCAGAAATGCAATTAGTGTAAAATAACTGTTTTTCACAAACGTTTCACAAACGCAAAAAAATTTTTATAAACACTTGATTTTTTCTGAACAATTAGTTATAATATCAAAGCGCTTTAAGAGAGCGTTAATTAAATATGTATGGAGAGTTGTCCGAGCTGGTCGAAGGAGCACGATTGGAAATCGTGTAAACGGCCAAAACCGTTTCGTGGGTTCGAATCCCATGCTCTCCGCCAAAAACAGCAGTTCACTTTATCAAGAGTGAACTGCTGTTTTTTATTATAAAGTAAATCGTGATTCGCCCCCTCGGCGAAGCCTTTACAAAAATTTTTCCTTAAGGCACGGTATATTGGATAAACGTAGGGTACGGTTTTGCATAAACTTACATTTACCGCTTATTTCAACGCGTGGGTTTGCCTTTGTGCCGCAACAAGGTTTGAGTATATACCGCCAAGGGCGATAAGCTCTTCGTGGGAGCCAACCTCCGCAATTCTGCCTTTTTCAATAACGACGAGTCTGTCGGCATTTTTCAGGGTTGCAAGGCGGTGAGCGATTGCAATAGTGGTTCTGCCTTCCGTGAGTCTTGCCAAAGCATCCTGAATCTTAACTTCTGTTTCGGGGTCAAGAGAGCTTGTTGCTTCATCGAGAATAAGTATTTTCGGATTTTTGAGAACGGCTCTGGCTATACTTACTCTCTGCCTTTCGCCGCCCGAAAGGGTGTGACCGTTCTCACCGATAACCGTATTATAGCCGTCCGGAAGCTTCGTTATAAATTCGTGAGCATTTGCCGCCTTTGCTGCGGCTATCACCTCATCGGGCGTGGCATCGGGTCTCGCATATGCAATATTATCGTAAACAGAGCCTGAGAAAAGATATGTTTCCTGGAAAACCACACCGATATTTTTTCTCAGCTCCTGCTGAGGTATATCCCTTATATCAACACCGTCAACGGTAATTTTGCCTAAAGACGGGTCATAAAGGCGCATACAAAGATTTATAATTGTGGATTTACCTGCACCCGAATGACCTACAAGCCCTATCATCTCACCTGAATTTATATGAAGATTTATATTTTTGAGAACAGGCTCGTAAGACTTATAACCGAAGGTTACATCTTCAAAATCCACATCTCCCGCGGGGTTCATCTCTGCGGGATTTTCACTTATAACCATTTGAGGCTCTTCATCAAGAATCTCGTAAATTTTAACAAGGCTCGTCGAGCAATCGGCAATACGCCTGGGGAACATTGAGAGCCATTTTACGGGTGCATAAAGGTAAGCCAAATACAGGTTAAATCGGGTAAGCTCACCTAATGTAAGCTTGCCGTCAAGCACCATTTTACCGCCTATTACAAGAACAAGGAACTCACCGAGAGCAATAAAGTTGCCAACAAGAGGGTACGTAACTGCCCAATATTTTTCGTTAGAAGCTGAAACCTTGGCAAGCTTTTTTGAAACACCCGAAAACTTCTCAATTTCACGCTCTTCATTTCCGAAGGATTTTACAACTCTTATACCCTTAATAATATCGTGAAGAACAGATGTTTCCTTGGATGACACTCTCCATTGCTTATGGTAACGCACTCTTGTTGAATGGCGAAAAGCGCTCATCATAAGCACCGCAATAGGGATGGGCGCCAGAACCGCAAGGGTAAGAGTTACATTTGTGCAGAAAAGTATTATCAATACCGCCGTAAGCATAATGGTCTGCTCAATAAGATACTTTCCCTGCTGATTAAAAAACTCTTTAACTCTTTCCGTATCCTTTGTAACCCGGTGAATAAGGTTACCTGCATTTTTCCCCGACATTGATGAAAGGGAAAGCTCCTGAATTTTTGAATACACAAGATTTCTCAGGTCTCTTGAAAAACGCGAGCCGATACGCGCCGATAGTCTTGAGCTGATTATACCTATTACCTTAGAAAACGCAAAGGTCAAGCTCATAATAAGAGCTATAGCGATTATGCCCGTTGTTCTTGACTGAAAAAACGGAGTTGCATCGGCAGTGGGAACAAGGTAATCATCAATGAGCACGGAATTGAAAAGCGGCATTATGGCAGACAGCAAATTCCCCAGAGCCAGCAACAGCCCCGCGCCGAGAACGGATTTTACATAAGGCTTGAAGTAACCGAATGCCCGTGAAAAAACATAGGATTTTTTCACGCAGAACATACAAACCTTCATACCTCTTGCATAGTGGCGGCGGCATTTGGGGCAAACAGGCAAATCATCCGTATTCATCTCAAGAAATTCGCCGCATTCATAATAGTGGTTAAGCACCTTAACAAGCTCGCCTATTTCACCTACGCATGTCATTGAAAAACGGCATACGGTGATATTATCACTGCCGTCATCGGCACCGCCTACGGGCTTTAGCTCCATTTTGCCGCAACCGATATCGGTAAGCTGAACTGCCTCGCACATTCCCTCTATATTAAATTTTTCTTCCTGACCGTCAAAGGCTTTCAGAAGGTAGCCGTCGCAAAGGGTCAAGGTACCGTCGCAAACCTTTCCGTCAGGGGAAATATCAAAATGTACCGTATTAGTTTTCATAATCAATATAAATACGGCTCTAAAAGCCTTTTACTTTTTCTTTCAATTTTTTCGTATTCGGGGATAATATATCTGTTGCCGTCAACATCAAATATAAGAAGAGTATTTTCGCCCGCAAAGCGAAGATTTCTTGTTAAGTCGCGAACGGTAAAGTTCTTTTCTCTGCCGTCTATAAGAGTCTCAAAGTAGAAATGACCCATACGTTCTTTTACACTTTTGACAGCTGTTACGGTAGGGCAATAATAACGGGCTTCAAGCTCCTTATTTGCCGCCGCACAGGAATCGCCGTCAAGCTCCTTTAAATCTCTTATTATACCTAACTCGTTATCCTCCAGATCGTGAACACAAATATATTCATCCAAAAGAGAATAGGGGTATGCTCTGATAAGCTTTACTCTGCCTTTACTTTCACCGCCTATATCGGCAACAAGAAAACCATTTGAATTAAAACAAAAGCAACATTCCGAGGGGTTCAAAAATTCAACCGTGAGTCTGCTGTCATTCATTAGGTTTCTCCTCCTTTTCTTCTTCCTCAGGTGCTTCTTCGCCTATACCGATAAAACGAAGCGCCTCCTCCTGAAGCTTAAACATTTTATAATAAGCACCTTTTTTCTCAATAAGCTCATTATATGTACCGAATTCAATACATTCGCCGTCCTCAATAACCGCCAGCTTATCTGCATCCCTGAGGGTTGAAAGGCGGTGAGCAATTGCAATAGTCGTTCTCCCCGCTGTAAGCGCGGAAAGGGAATTTTGAATATTGCGCTCAGTTTCCGTATCCATAGCGGCTGTTGCTTCATCGAGAATAAGTATTTTAGGATTTTGAATAATGGTTCTTGCAATGGAAATTCTTTGGCGTTCGCCGCCCGAAAGATCCTGACCGCCCGAACCGACCCAGGTTTCATACCCATCGGGAAGCTTTGAAATGAAGCCGTGAGCAGATGCCGCCTTAGCCGCGGCGATAACCTCATCATTTGTAGCTTCGGGGCGGGCATAGCGGATATTATCAGCAATAGTTCCCATAAAAAGGAAAATATCCTGCGAAACTATACCGATATTTCGCCTTAACTGCTTTGAGGAAAGGTCTTTTACATCAACACCATCGATTTTAACACTGCCGTTTTTGGGATCATAAAGCCTTGCAATAAGGTTTGAAACGGTAGTTTTCCCCGCACCTGTTTTGCCGACTATGCCCAGCATCTCACCTGCTTCGACTTTTAAGGAGAGATTTTTAATTATCGGGTGAGCAGGCTCATATTCAAACTGAAGCTCCCGAAGCTCAATTTCACCTTTGAAATTTTCAAGAATAACAGGATTTTCTTTATCCTTAACATCGGGCTCGGTATCAATAATTTCAAAAACACGCTGAGAAGAGTCAACACACCTTGCCCACCAGTTTGTTACCCAGGAAAGAAACTCAATGGGAGATTGGAGCATTTGAAGATAAATGATAAAGGTAAGAAGCTCGCCTACCGTCAGCTCATTAGTTGTTACCGCAAGGTAGCCTCCGTAACCGATAACGAGGGTGCTTAAAAGATACACAAAAATCGAAAGTATGGGGAAAACCGTGTTTTCCATATCCGATGATTTTATTTCGGAATCCATAAGCTTTTCACTTATTTTATTAAATTCGTCAAGCTCCTCATCTTCTTTTGAAAATGCCTTTATGATTCTGTGACCGTTTATATTATCGCTGACCTTTGAAGTCAGGCGCGAGTTCTGAACCCAGACTTTATGGTGAATTTTCCTGAAAATTTTGTCAAAAACAGGATAGCACACAAATATCACTATCGCCGCGCAAAGTGTCATAAGAGTAAGCTTTGCGCTGGTTGTAAACATTATGGCAACAATACCGATAACAGTTAAACCGTTTGCAATAAGATACGGAAAACCGTCAACAAAGAACCAATAAATGTTATTGGAATCTCTTGTTATACGCTCCATCAGAGAGCCTGTTTGTTTATAGGTATAAAAACCGACGGAAAGCCTTTGCATTGCCTTAAATATTTTAAGCTTTATGCTGTAAATAACATGAGGCAATACACCCGCTACCACATATTGATAAAAAAGAGTAAAGAGCTGATTTCCTATTTTAATTACCGCTATGGTAAGAACTACTGAAACGAGAGCACTTATAAGAGCTTCATAACCCAGCGGATTACCGGGATTAAGCACTTCATCATAAAGCTTTTGAGTGCTGAACTGCGGAACAAGAAGATTAAGCCCCGTGCTCACCAAAATGGAGAAAATGATAAAGACCATCTTCCATTTTACATCGCCGAAGAAAGAGAAAAGCCTTTTTACCGTAGAGCTTTTGTCAACACAGCTCTTGCAATAATGCATACCCGGCCCAACAGGTGCACCGCATTTTTTACAACAACCCTCCTCGGCACTTGCAATATATTGAGTATAATCACCGCCTGACTTGAAAGCGTTAAATATCTTTTTAAAGCCGTCCGCCTGACCGAGAAGACTTATTGAAAAATAACCTAAAGAGTAATATTCCTCTTCGTATTCATATGTAAGCTGACCTGATGCAAGATACTGCTCTGCAAACATTTCCTCAATATCGGCAATAGGTATCGAAGTGAGCTTAAGAAGCTCAGGCTTAAATTCAAGACGTTTTTTACTTTTCTTTTTTGGTTTTACTTCTTCTTTGAATTCAGCGGTATAAACGCCTTTTTCATCAAAAAGAATAAACATATCCCCGAAGCTTTCGGCATCAGTCATATCCGTCTTAATGAAAGAAATGATTCCCGAAGTATCAAGACCGCCGTCCTCAAGAGCTTTTTTAATAGGCTCGGGCAATTCACCCCTCTGCCCCTTAGGTGGGCGAGGAGGCTTTTTTTTCAAATGAAGTTTAAAGAGGATCTTATCTAAAACGCCCATAAATTTTCTCCGAAAAATCACGTAATTATTTTTGTTCCTTATATTTTATCATACAGGTATAAAAAACACAAGAGTACACAAAATTTTAAAATCCGAAAACAACACAAATTTTAAAATCCGAAAACACAAAGCTTTAATATTCAAAATTATATTTCAAATTCAAGTTTTAAAAATTTTCACCAACAATTAACACTTTTTTAACGAATGCTCAGTATTATAACTATGAAGACTATTTGTTCAATAAAACAGCTTAAAAGTGTTGCTTTTTTCACTGATGTGAATTGACATTCATCAAATCCGCTGATATAATGATTTTGAAAAGTTTTTAATTAGGGGGATAATCAGATGTCAAACATTTTTGTTAAAGGTATAATGCCTGCCCTCATAACTCCTTTCGAGGCAGACGGCACTATTCTCAAGGACAGCATAAAAGCAAATATCGACCGCAACTATGCTCAGGGTGCGGCAGGTTTTTATATCTGCGGTTCAACGGGCGAAGGACCCGTTCTCACAACAGCTCAGCGCAAAGAGGTTGCCGAGTCGGTTGTTGAAGCAAGTAACGGCAGAGGTCTTATTATAAACCATGTAGGCGCCGCTTCTCCCTTTGATGCATTTGAGCTTGCACGCCATGCAAAGGCTTGCGGTTGCGACGGTGTTTCGAGCGTTGTTCCCAACTTCTACTACAAATACGATGAAGATGAAATTGTAGAATATTACAAACGCCTTGCAGAAGAAGCTCAGCTCCCTGTTGTTGCTTACGCACAGTCTCTTCTTACAGGCGACCCCGTTTCTCTTATGGAGCGTCTTATTAAAATAGACGGTATTGTAGGTGTTAAATTCACCCTTACCGATTACTATTCACTTCACAGAATCAAAGAACTCAACGGTGGCGATATCAACGTTATCAACGGTCCCGATGAAATGCTTATCTGCGGTCTTTCAATGGGTGCAGATGCAGGTATCGGCTCTACATATAACCTTATGTGCGGCGAATACGTTAAGCTCTTCAATCAGTTCAATTCAGGCGATATCGACTCCGCCCGCGCAACACAGTATAAAATCAATAAAGTTATTGAAATTCTTATTAAATACGGTGTTATCCGTTCTATTAAACACGTGCTCACCCTTATGGGTATTCCCGGCGGTGCCGCATCCTATCCCGGCAAACCTCTTACGGCAGAGCAGCAAGCAGCTCTTAAAGCCGAGCTTGAAGCAGTAGGCTATTTTGACAATTACAATAAATAACTCAGTAATACAATATTTATGAAAGGTGTCCCATATGGCAGTTAAAAGCATTACACGATTCGGTATACAACGAAAAATCGTTGCAAATATGACTACCGAAAGCTGGCAGAATATCCCCCACGTAAGCTATCAGTTTACGCCCGATATTACCGATTTTTGGGCATATTTCAAAAAATTCTCCGCTGAGAACCACGGTTCCAACGGCGAAAAAATAACATTCAACTCAGTTCTTCTTAAGGCTATTGCCGAAGCAATTGAGTTCAATCCCGTTATCAACGCCCATATGCATTATGAAAAAGGGCTTGTTCGCGGTAAGGTTACTGTCTTTGACAATATTGATATCTCGGTTCCTTGGGTTCTTCCCGGGGGCGAAATGATGACCATTACCATGAAGGACCTGGGCAACAAAACACTTAAAGAGATTGCCGAATACCAGGCGGATATCAACCGCAGACTAAAAAACACAAACCTCACAGAGGCTCTTTACTCAGTTTCCTTTAACGATACTGTTGATAAATTAAAAAGAGGGCATATTATCAAAGCGGCAAAAAGGCTCTTTGGTGCAAACACCAATAAAAACCACAAAATACAGTTACTTAAGGGTGACGCAAAAAAGGCTTACGAGTCAATTCCCGAAACAGAAAGAATTACCCACAAGGATTTAAAGCAGGGTACAATTACGGTTTCCAATATCGGTGCCGACACAAAGGGGCTCGACGGTGAGGTTGCAATGCTTATGGTTATCCCCCCTCAGGTATGTGCCATAGCAATCGGTTCTATTCAGAAAAAGCCTGTTGTTATTACCGATGAGAACGGGAACGATAAAATTGTAAGCAAGCTTGTTCTTCCCATAAACATTTGCTTTGACCACAGAGCATTGGATTTCGGCGATGTTCGCCCCTTCCTTACAAAGCTTGATGAATTCTTCAAAAACCCCGAAATGATTCTTAACGACAAAGCTTAAATAAAAATCTGCCGAAATGAATTTTTATGAATTCTTAGGCAGATTTTTTCTTTTTCTCAGAAGTGTATTGCAAATAAAAGATATTATGTGGTATAATGCTGAAATAATAATATATTCAACAAGATTAAGGGTTATTTCATTATGAAGAAAAAAGTTATTTATTTAAGCATATCTCTTATTGTATTCTCATTTATAATAACATCTTTAAGTATTACATCGCTGAAATCCGAAAAAAGTGATGTATCCGAAGTCTCGGTTCAGGTCTTTTATGACGGTAATGAAGAAAAAATGAACCGTTCCGCTGATTTCGACCCTGATTTTTATATATCTGATCTTACAGGCGGTACCGATACTTATACAACGACCTCCGCAACTGCATCATCCGGGCTTTTGGATGCTGCCGGCAATCTTATCGGGGCGGGTTCTTCACTTATCGGCAGTGTCGGTGATGTTGTAGGCGGACTTTTTGGTGGCAACTCAACCACCGCGGCAAACACCACAACATCTGCTTATGTTCCTACCACGGCTTCTGTTTTTACGGGTAATACGCTCACCCCCGTTCCTGCCGCTTCACAAACCACCGAGGCAGAAACTACCGTTCAGGTTACGGAAGCTCCCGGCGAAACCGTGGACTATGCCGCAACCGCAAACCCTTACACAAAGCCATCTTCCGACTTCACCGCGGGTGATGAGGATGAAACCATTAAGTGGATACAGTGGATATTTATTTATACTCGCTACGGCTTGAGCGATAACGGAATTACAGGTGTTCTTGACGAAGATACTGTTGCGGTTGTAAAAAAGCTTCAACAGGAGAGAGGGCTTACCGTTGACGGAAACATTAACGAAGATGTTGTTAACAAGGCTGAGCTTTTATACTTTGAATACACTTTAGGTCCGAGCACTACCGCACAGTACACAGAGCCCTCGGCTACGGAAGCTCCTGCCTCCGATACCGACGGTAAGCAAGACAGCGGCAACAGTTTTTTAACCGTAATAATCATTCTGGCAGTTTTATGGGTTGTAACCGTAGCTGTTATTCTCACAATTTTCTTCTTAAGAAAGAAAAAAGCCAAAAAAGACCTTGAAAAAGACGATACATCTGCCACGCCTGCCGAAAAAACAGAGGAAAAAACAACGGGTGTCAGAAGTATGTCCGACTTATTCGAGGATGCAGGGAAAAAATAAAAAATCTTATAAACGGAGGATTTTTAAATGGATAAATATTTAATAATCAATGCCGATGATTTCGGTATGTGCCACTCAGCCAACCTTGCTGTTTTCGATTTGTTTAAAAAGGGCGGTATTACTTCAGCTACTGTTATGACCCCCTGTTCCTGGGCTAAGGAAGCCGGCGTTTGGGCTGCTGAGCATCCCGAATACGCAGTTGGCGTTCACCTTACTTTTACAAGCGAATGGAAGAATTACAGATGGGCACCCGTTGCACATAACAACACCGAATCTCTTAGAGACAGTGAGGACTTTATGTATTATGAGTCCGACGAATTTGAGAAAAACTGCAAAGTTGAAGAGGTTGCAAATGAAATCAATGCTCAGATCGAGCGTTTCAAATCCTTTGGTGTTGAACCCTCCCACCTTGATAACCATATGGGTTCTCTTTACGGTATTGAAACAGGAAGATTCGAGCTTCTCACACTCACCATCGCCACTGCCGGAAAATGCAGTCTCCCCTTCCGTTTCCCCGGAACCTTCGTTCCCGAAATGTTTGCAAACGATACTCTTGATGTAAAAATTGATTTAAATACTATTTCCGGAATGTTCGACCGGGTTCTTGACTTTGCAAAAAGTCAAAAGGTTGCAATGCCCGATTACCTTATTCCCGGCGAATGGAACGGACCTCAGAACGACAGCTACGAAAACTTCAAGGAATACATCTACGAGCTTTACAAAAGCTTCCCCAACGGAGTTACCGAGACCTACATTCACCCTGCTCTTGAAAGCGATGAGCTCAAAGCTATTTCCGGAGCCTGGCATCGCAGAGTTTGGGAGCACAAGCTGTTCTCGGATCCGCAGACACTTCAGCACATTAAAGCCTGCGGCATAGAGCTTATTAACTACCGCGACCTTGCAAAAATGAAAGGCTTTTAATTAAATACTAAAAGAAACTCTCTGAATCATTTTGAATGGTTCAGAGAGTTTTGTTGTTTTTACATATCAACAGTTTTTAAAAGGAACGAGAAGCTGACAACTTTCTCATCGAAAAGCCTGTTATTTTCATCATTATCAAACTCCGAGCTTTCGCTTATTGCGTTAAATCTGCCGTCAATATTGAAAATTGTGCAGGGTTCTTTTTCCAATTCAAAATCGTGCTTTACTTCCGTAAGCTGTTCTGCAGAATAATGAGAAGCGTTGAATGAAAACTCCTTCGTTTCACCGAAGCCTTCGGCATAAATACCGCTTTCACCTTTTTTACCGACAGCAACTCTTCTTGTTTTGAAGTGAGAAGAATTTTCCTGCGGTCTTACATAATGAACAAAGTTCTCTGTTACAGTCAGCTCATACTCGCCGTATCTTGCCGCCTTGTATCTGTCGGGATAGGTTTCTGTTTCCCCGAGACCGAAGTAAACGATATCCTCATTTTCATCGTTCATAACGAATTCAATTCCGAGACGGGGAAGAATGGGCGCATTCTCACGAACAATGCCGAAGAAGCCTATTGCTACCGAGCCGTCGCACAAGAAGGTGTAATTAACCTTTCCTTTAACAATCGGGGGATTTGAAGGACCTCCCAAAGCAATTTCGGTTGTAATAATAACTACATCCTCACCCTTTGAAACCTCGGTACTGTAAGTTTTCTGAGAAACACGGTGAAGATGGTTTGCCATCCATTCATCAACAGAACCTCTGTTGTAAGTAGGTGCATGCCACATTTTGAATTTTGCAGGTTCTTTCAAAAATTCCCTGCCACTGCGCTTGATTGAACAGATTCTGCCGTATGGCTTATCGAAAACATATTCTGCTTCGCCGCAGGTAATTACGGCATATCTGTCAGTTTCGGTAAGGTCAATTGGATTAGAGATTTTCTCTGCTTTCTTTTCTTCTGCGGAAAGCTCAAACTGCAAAAAGCCTACCTCGTAGCCTTTTTCTGCCCAAACAGTACTATTCTTTTGGCAGATAGATGCAGTTAAAAAGCAGTCGCCGTAAAGGTCATATTTGTCAGCATCAAAAAGCTTATAAGTTGCTTCACTTTGAGGAGCAATATCAAGTGTTTCAATTTCACCCTCTGCAATCACATCTGCATTACAGGTGAGCTTCCATTTAAGGCAGTAATCCGAAAGATTTTCAAAATATCTTACGCTTTTAACAGTAAGACAGCCATTTTCAAAGCCTCCCCTGAAGGGCTCATACACTTTTTTCATATCGTAATAACCGGGGCGAGGCTTTCTGTCAGGAAAAACAAGACCGTCTATACAGCAAATTCCGTCATTGGGAAAATCGCCGAAGTCACCGCCGTAATAATAACGGGGTTTGCCGTTTTCATCGGGAACATTCACTGCGTGGTCGGTAAGCTCCCAAATACATCCTCCGCAGAAGTTATCGTATTTATCAACAAGCTCCCAGAAATTATACACATCGCCCGTTGTCATAGAACAAACATATTCGCACATATAGAACGGCTTCGTGTATTCTTCGTTTTCAAGGTAATCTTTGGTATACTGCCAACCCGGGTACATACGGCTTTCAACATCTGAAATATCTGCAAAGCACTCCCCTTCCGGCACTGCCTTAAACTCAAGATGTGCATTTTCATAGTGAACAATGGCGTTTTCATCGCGGGATTTAATATATTCACGCATTGCTCTGTGGTTAACACCGCATCCGCTTTCGTTGCCGAGAGACCACATTATAACACAGCCGTGGTTTTTATCTCTTTCAAAAAGCCTTGTAGCGCGGTCAACATAAGCCGCTTTCCATTCAGGCTCGGAGGAAGTATACGACCAACGCATCCAATCCCAATCTGTTGAAGTATTATAGCCCATACCGTGAGTTTCAAGGTCCGCTTCATCAACAAAATAGAAGCCGAGTGCCTCTGCAAGGTCATAAAACCTCGGGTCATTGGGGTAATGAGATGTACGAATTGCATTAACATTTGCTCTTTTAAGAAGCAAAAGGTCGTTTTTCATTTCCTCAACCGTTACAGCGTAACCGTTATCAGGATTCGAATCGTGGCGGTTTATACCGCGAAGCTTTAAAGCTTTTCCGTTTATAAGAAGCTTTTTATCCTTAATTTCAATTTTTCTCAAAGCAAGCTGAAAAGGAATTATTTCATCCTCAACAGTAATGAAAAGCTGATAAACGTAAGGCTTTTCATCATTCCAAAGAAGGGGCGAATCAATTTCAATACTGAAATTCTTACTGTCACTTTCACCCTGAGCAATAAGCTCGCCACCGGGTGCGGCAAGTCCGTAAAGAACAGGTGCTTTTCCTATTAAATCGCAGTCAATATTGAGGGTGCATTTTGAAAAATCCTCGGCAATATCCTGCTTTATGTAAACATCCTGCAAACGGATTTTGTTTCTTGAAAGGATATAAACCTCTCTGAAAATACCCGAAAACCTAAAATAATCCTGATCCTCAAGGTAAGAGCCGTCGCACCATTTAACAACAAGCACTGCAATGCGGTTTGAGCCTGCCCTAACGAATTTACTGATATTAAATTCACTTGTGCAATGGCTGACCTGACTGTAACCGACAAATTCTCCGTTTACCCAAAGATAGAAGCAAGAGGAAACGCCCTCAAAGGTAATAATGCTCTCTCTTTCGAGCATTTCTTCGCTTACATCAAAATTTCTTATGTAAAAAGCGCAGGGATTATCCTCGGGAACATGAGGAGGGTCTGTAGGGAACGGATAGCAAAGATTTGAATAAAGAGGCTTATCTATCCCCTCAATATCATAAAGCTGAAAGCAACCGGGTACTTTCACTTTCGGAAGTTCCTCACAGGAGCAATTTTCCTCATAAAAGCTTTCATCTATATCCTCAAAGCTTTTAAAATATTTAAAGCTCCACTCTCCGCAAAGATTTGTCAGATAATATGACGAGCTGCGGTCGCCCGAAAGAGCAGTTTCCAGGCTGTCATAGGGAATAAAATATGCCCTTGGCTTTTGAGTGCCTATATGCAAATGCTCAAGGCTTTTGTGATACTGTTTGAATTTCATATTTATTACCTCATTTCCTGAGATTTATTTTAAGGTTTTTAAAAAGTCATCGGTGCTGCCGAAAAGATATTCCGCCGTCTTTATTACAAATCATTATTAAAAAACATCCTTTACCAAAAGATAATATCATAAAAAAACAAGCGGGTAAAGTTTTTTATAAAATATATTCATCAATTAAATGGAATTTATATTCACGCAACAAAATCAAACAATAATTTTATGATAAAGCGTAATTTAATTAAAGCCGTTGCAATCATCGCGGCAACAGCCTTTTTACTTTTGACTTCGGCTGATATTTATATAAAAACCTACGGCGATATTTCAAAATATCCTGCCGGCGAAAATTTAATAAATGAAACAGATGCATTAGCTTTGGAAAGCGCACACAACAGCAGTACCTTACGGATAATGACCTACAATCTCCTTGCGGATTCCGAAGGCTTTGAGGGTACTCCTGCCGCCACAAGGGCAGATGCAGTTTGCCGCATTATAGAAAGCGTTTCACCGGATGCTGTCGGGCTTCAGGAAATGAGCCGAAAGTGGTTCACCTGCATTTACAATAACACAAGCTATAAATTTGTTTTACCTGTGAAGACAGGACTTTTCGGCACAATGACAGCAATAATATACAATCCGCAAACATTATTTCTTGTTTACAGCGGAGAAAGAGTTTTTAAAAACGGTGACGATTCAAGGCTTCGCCGTATGGTTTGGGCAATTTTCAGAAGCAAGGAAACCGGTGAATTCTTCGGTATTGTAAACACCCATTTCAATTTGACACCCCAAGCTGCCGATATTACAGATGCTTCCGTGCCTCTTTCTCAGGCACAAGAGCTTATTGAATTTTCGGAAAAGCTCAGTGGAATTTGCGGCTGTTCCGTTATAATTACAGGGGATTTCAATGCAAAGGAAACAACATCCTCAACCGCATCCCCCGTATATGAGCTTCTGTGCACAGCCTTTTACGATACTAAAACCCAAGCCCAAAGCATAACCTACGGTGAAGAAAAAAACTCAAAAAGCCTGTCTGTTGACCACATATTTTTTACAGGCGAAATCAGCGTTAAAAATTTTTGCATATTATCTCAAACAAAATTCAAAGCTCTCAGCGACCACTTCCCCATATATGCAGATTTCAATTTTTAAATAAATGTTAATAAAACATTGCAGAATTATTGACATAGGCAATAATTTATGTAAAATATAATTAAACATATGTTTATTAAAATCAATTTGGGAGAGAGTTATATGGATTTAACCAAGATTATCGCAAAGAAAAATGAAGCGGCACAGTATATGGTGGATGAAATCACCCATATCATCAAAACCTTCGGTAAGCGCGATCCGGGAAGCGACGGTGAGAGAGAAGCCTGCGAATATATGGCAGAGGTTCTAAAAAACGACTGCGGATGTGACAGAGTAAAAATTGAGCATTTCAAAGAGAATCCCGGTTCCTTCTTCGGTTGGATATACGTAACCTTCACGCTTGTTCTTGCGGCAATTCCGCTGTTCTTTGTTTTCCCCTTGATTTCCGCAATATTTGTGGCGGCAGGATTTGCACTTTGCATTTTCCAATTCGGAATGTATAAAAAAGTTGTAGACTTTTTGTTCCCTGAAAAAGAGGGCACAAACGTTACCGCAATAAAAAGCTGCACAGGTGAAGTAAAGCGCCGAATTTTCTTTAACGGTCACCCCGACGCCTGCTGGGAATGGCCCGTTAACTACCGATTAGGCGGTGTATTTTTTGAAGGTCACATAATAGTCTCCGCAATCGGAGCCGCTCTTTATCTTGTTGCTTCAATTATGTATATAGCACAAAACGGAGTTACCTTCGGTCTTATTGACACTGCTTCAACTCCTGCAAAAATTGCACTTTGGAGTCTTATTTTCGTTCCCTTTATGATTGGTATGTTCTTTATGTGGAATGAAAAAAGAGTTGTTGACGGTGCTAACGATAACCTCTCGGGTTGCTATATGGGTATCGCAATTCTCAAAAAGCTAAAAGAGGAAGGAATTGAGTTTGAAAACACCGAGGTTGGTGTGATCATCTCAGGCAGTGAGGAAGCAGGTCTTCGCGGCTCAATGGCTTGGTGCGAGGCGCATAAAGGCGAGTTTGATGATGTTCCCACCTTCATTTTCTCTTATGATACAATCCATGACCCAAAATACCTTATGACCAACTACCGCGACCTTAACGGCACCGTTAAAGCAGATAAAGATGTTTCCGATTTATTTATGGAAGCCGCCGCAGCCGTTGAAGTTCCCTGTAAAAAAGGTATGGTTCCCCCTCTCGGCGGTGCAACGGATTCTGCAGCTTTTGCAAAAGCAGGTTTCAAAGCAACAGGTGTTACGGGTCTTAACCACAAATTGGAGGATTACTACCACACCCGACGTGATACATACGATAATATGAACACCGAGGGTCTTGCAAATTGCTACGCCGCCAGCGTAAAAGCACTTGAAATGTTCGATAACGGCGCAAAACAATGAATAAATAAAATATGTGTCCGATGTAAGCAAAGCTTTCATCGGACACAATTTTTATATCAACTTTATCTCAACTCTTGCGTATTTATCATCAACATTCTTACCGACCATAAAGTTTCTTGCCGTGAAGATAACCTTATCGTCATAGACCTCACAATAATGACCCAATCCGCAATCAATAACACCGAAGTTATTTTCTTTCCTGAAGCCGGGAACACTCAAAGAGCAGACATTATTTTCTTTATTTAATACCTCAAAGGTTTTTTCATAAATGCCACCGTGGAGATGACCGTTGAGGAAAATAACGTTTTTGTGCTTTTCCATAACGGCTCTCACTTCGTCTGACTGTTCGCCCATATCACCTGTTTTCCAAACCTCGGGAAGACCGTGTGTAAAAGCAAATGCCTGATGGCACATTACAAATGCAGGCTTTCCGTCCTTAGTGCCGCGTGCCAGCTCTTTATCGAGAAATTCCATCTGTTCCTTTGTAATGTGTGCTTTTTCGAGAACTCTTTTCTCAGTACCGATAACTATGAAGGTATAGCCGTTTATATCATAGGAATAATAGGTTTTGCCTTTATTATCAATTCCCAGATATTCCCTGACCTTTTTCATAATAATTTCCTGATTACGCTTGTATGTAATTCGAACATCGTGGTTACCAACGGTAAGCAAAATATTTTTAATTACCTTCTGCCCGTCAAAAACATTAAAAAATCTTTTATACTCCTTCTTTTTGCCGTATTCTGCAATATCGCCTGCCATAAGAAGGGCATCGAATTTTTCTTTTGAATTATCAATATCCTCAAAAACATTACCGAGATTTTTTGAGGCAACCTCATTATCAATAAGATGAGTATCAGCAATAGCCGCAAAAGCAAGCCTGACATTTTCGCTGTTTTCAAACTCAATGGGAGTTTCCTTTGAAACTTTATAAATAACATCATATTTGGGATTCAGCGCTTTAAGTTGCGCTTCCCATGTTCTTAAAACCTTTGATTCTACCATATTTTTCACCTTTCACTTTCACTGACGAGCTTTGCAAACCTGCACGCTCTTATATAAGCCTCTGCTATATATTCCTCAAGAGGCATTTTATCGTATTTATCATTCTCGTGACGATTGGGTTTTGACTTATTATTAAGCTCAAATGTAAGAATATCATTAAATTCGCATTTTTTCAAGCGTTCGGCGTTATATTTCCAATTTCCAATACCGTCAAAGGGTAAAAGATGCAAATCATCGTGCCAGGTTATTTTGCCGCCGAAATCCTTAACGCCTAAATTATCGTTAATATGAGTAGCAATGAGCTTGTCGCCGTAAAGAGCAAGTAAATCCTTTGATTCGTTATAACACATCTCATGACCGGAATCCCAACAAAAGCCGACACAGTCTCTGTCGTGATACTCCTTGAGAAGCGCATCAAGGTATTCAAGCCCTTCGGTGTTTTCAAATGCGATTTTAACTCCCAGCTTTTCAGCATAATCTATTACTTTACCATAATTTTCAAGTCCGAAGCGAGTAGGCTTATATTCACAGTCGAAACCTACAAATACATGTGAAACCAAAATCGGCACACGGTATTCTGAGCAAAGATCAAGGCAATGCTTTAACTGCTCAACACCCTTTTCCGCATTCTCTTTTTCATTTTCATTCCACATATCCTGAGCATATCCCCACGGAGCGTGGATCGACTGAAAAATCATATTTTCTTCCTTGGCAACGGCGGCACATTCTTCAACCATACTGTCACGCCCCTCAGTCCAAAGGACAAAAAAGCCTTCAAAGCCGGTCTTTTTAAAAAGACGAATCTGTTGGGCTTCGGAAAGTCCGTAGGTACCGCCCACACTGAGACATAGTTTTTGTTTCCACATAACAAAACCTCGTTTATTGCAAATCTTTAAACCCCGTACGCTTGAAAACATTATATAGCAAAGAGTTTTTATTGGCAAGACAAATTTTAAAAAAACTTCCGGTACTTGAATTATATTGACAAGAGTAATATAATAATTAAAAAAATCCAAGCCTCGGGAGTAATTTAAATGTCTATTGAAAAAGTACGCGCTTATTTTAAAGAACAAGGCATAGAAGATAAAATAAGAGAATTCCCCGTTTCAAGTGCAACGGTTGAGCTTGCGGCAGAGGCTCTTAATTGCGAACCCTGCAGAATCGCAAAATCACTTTCCTTTAAGGTGAACGACAACGCAATACTTATTGTTACGGCGGGTGATGCAAAGGTTGACAATGCAAAATATAAGGCAAAGTTCTCCGCAAAAGCCAAAATGCTCACACCTGACGAAGCTGTTACTATGATAGGACACGCCGTAGGCGGAGTTTGCCCCTTCGCGGTTAACGAGGGGGTTACGGTTTATCTCGATGAATCCTTAAAAAGATTTCAAACAATATTTCCCGCCTGCGGAAGCAGTAACAGCGCAATAGAGCTTACCATACCCGAGCTTGAAAAATATTCAGGCTTCACCGAATGGGTCGATGTTTGTAAGAATTGGCAGTAAGATGCAAGAATCTTCAAGGTTATTTGCTATAATAACTTTGTGCATACCACAAATTTAATAAAATGTGGATATCACAAATTTGATGAAACTTATTTCCCAATATTGAAAATCTGTTGATTTTGGGAAGTAAATTTGGTATGATAACTTTGCGAGGTGATTTTCTATGAAACTGATTGAAAGAAAACAATACTTAGATAAAATGATAGGTGTTATCGGAACTCCCGATATTA
>CAZCQI010000019.1:0-18525 GCA_964500795.1 uncultured Eubacteriales bacterium | reverse complement strand
TATACCGTACTTATGGTGGTGTCTCCAACCTTTGATGCTTCCATTATACCATAAAACACAACTTTTATTATTCTATTTTGCTAATTTCGAAAATTATTCGGACTTTTTCAGTGGTTTCGAACCGTCCCCTGTCCTATTATTAAAATGGTGATTTAAATGAAAAAGATATGTTCTGTTTTTTTGATTGTAATTCTGATAGTAAGTTTTTGTTCATGTGTAAGAACAACTCATCAGGTTGATTTTTATCCGGAATTGGTGCAGTATAAGCTTTATCGTTCTGATTTCTGATTCTAAAAATGAATTTAGTTTTAATATGAATATAATCTCAACTCAAAAAAATCCTAAAATAGAATTCATTTCTGCAGAGGGCGTTAATACTGAACATCTGACTGTAACATTTTCAAATGATACCTTTGAAAGCATATCGGATATTAAAACGGATGGAAAGTATGTCATTCTTTTAGGTGTTCATTGTTGCACGGTTACTGAATACACAAGAATAGACTCTATAAAACTGCTTGTAAATGACTGTGAAACTGAGATTGAGTTTCCAACTCCCATAGAAAACACATTCTATAATTATGATAGTACAGAGCATGTTCTTTCTCAACGAAATATGCCGATTTATGTTTTTCCGCAATCGTTTGTAGGGAAAAATGAAACTGATTACGGTTTTTCGGTTGAAGCGATTAATGATGTCACTATAAATTCTTTCAATTTCAACGCTTTCCTTGATTTCACCGATGATGCAGAAGTTTTTATTAACGGAGAAACCATAGGTAATCTAAAAAATGTTTTTCCAATAAAATTGAAACAAGGAGATGTTCTTACTATAAACAGCAAGATCAAATATGCAACCGATGATTACTGTGGTATGGAAAATTTATACCTAAACATTGTTGTTGAATGTGTAGTCAACGATGTAATAGTCACAGAATACTATCCATTGGTTGCAACTTATATTGGAAATTCTGATGATGTGAAAGAATTTGTGAATACTTTCGAAAATACTTAATTGCAGATGAGTATTTTTATATTTTGGGTGATAACAGTATATACCAATATTCTTATGACGATGCTCAGTTTATACTAATGTATCTACGCTCATTGAATACCAAAAAGACTTGCACCTGTGGCTGACGGAAATCGAACCTAAGCACTCTTACGCAAGTCTTTTCGGGTGATTGAATTTGTTCAGCGGCAACAGAGCTTTGCTTTACATCTTAATTTTAGACGATTTTCGGGTATTGTCAGTAGTCACTTTTCGTCTGTGTAAAATAATTCTGAGGTGACTTAGAAATGAAATTCAACGAAAGAATTCGAGCCTTAAGAGAAGATTCAGACAAAACGCAAACGGAGCTGGCTGTAATTCTTAATACAAACCAAAGAAAAATATCCCGTCTGGAAACAGGTGGCTGTGAGCCGAGCCTCAGTGACATAAAGCTTTTATGTGAGCACTACAACTTATCCGCTGATTATATTTTAGGATTTACGGACGAGCCTTCGCCCTTGCCGAAAAAATAGCTCGGCATTATGTAAGAATATATAAAAGCGCCATTATAAGCGTTTCGTCAGCACCTTCTTCCGATAAAAGAAGAATAAGCGATAAAAGAAGTGCCTTATCCGAATCAATATTTATATCGCCCAAAATATTTTTAAAGCCCTCGGAAAAGTTTGAAGCCGTGTTGCCCTTGTGTATATGCTGTTTTTCGGGTTCTTCTTTTTTTTCATCAGGCTCACTTTGAGCGCGGGAAGAATCTGCGGCATAGCTTTTCAATTTATCAAGATAGTCGTTTGGCATAGGCACTCTTTTGGGCTCATCCCTTGACACACCCTGTCCCCCTGCTCTTTCAGGGGGACTTTTTTCTTTATCATTTTGTTTTTCTGCGTCCCCGAGTCCTGCACTTTGTCGTGCTTTTCTTTGCATATCTTCAACCCGCCGTATGGCTTCATTTTGCATTTTCATAAGCTCGTTGTATGAATATTCCGACAATTACATTATCCCCCTCTCTTTTAAAAGGGGCAAAACCGACATAAGCCGCACAAGCTTCATTGCCTCGTCAGCCTTCTTTTTCCTTTCCTCCGATAAAAGAGGCTTCAGCGCGTTTATAAAATCAAGCCGTTCATCGTGGGAATTAAATGCCTGCAAAATCGGCGCGAGGGATGCAAGCTGAGAAAGATCCGGCATACCTAAATTCCCCATATTCTTCAAAATATCCTCGGGATTAAAATTCCCTTTTTGAGAACCGTTTTTTTCTTCCTGATTTTCCTCCCCTTTATGTTCCCTGTTTTCCGATTCTTTATGCCCGTCTCCCATACCGCCCAATATGTCTGCGGCAGTTTTCTTCAGATTTTCTATATCATCCTGAGAGAGGGAATTAAGTATGGAATTTATATCAAAATCCGCCATTTATTTCCCTCCGAAAAATTTTTGAAACAGCGCTTGTGCCGCATCGCTGTTGAGCAGTGCTTTTGTTTTTTCTTCATCCTTAAGAAATTCTTTGACGGTTTGCGCCTGAGAATTGCTCAGATTTTTATCAATAAAATCATTTATCTCCTCGCTTGTGTTCATTTCTCCGTTTTTACTGCTCTCCGAAGCTTTTTTTAAAAGCTCATCAACATTAAGCTTGCCCTTTTGCATATTTTCCATTGAAAACACCACCGTAAAATATTATAATACTATATTATAGTATTCTTGCGGGGTGATTATGTTTGCGCATACTTGTACTTTCCGATTCCCACGGTGATTTCCCGTCGCTGAAATTAGCCGTTGAAGGCGAAACGGATGCCGATGCAATAATTTACCTGGGTGACGGATTGAATGACCTTACACATATAGAAAATCTAATTTCAAAAAAGCCTTTCGTTGCCGTTAAAGGTAATTGCGACAGCTTTTTCAGCGAATACCCCGAGAGATCAGTTGAGATTTTCGGCGGTAAAAAAATTTACTGCACCCACGGTTACAGAGAGCAGGTTAAGTTCGGACTTGAAACGCTGAAAACAAACGCTCTTTACAGTGAAGCAGATATTGCCCTTTTCGGGCACACTCACACTCCATTTTCAGCTTATGAAAACGGTTTATATTTACTCAATCCGGGCTCGGTTCGGCAAAATTCCTGCGGAATTATAGATATTACACCGCAGGGAATTATATGTTTTAATAAGAAGATAGTCTCTTCTTATTGACATAAAACAAAAAATTTTGTAAAATTTTATCATATCAATAAAAAGGTAGTGATAATATGGATTTAAGTTCCACAGGGCTGTATCTAATAGCCGCGGCGGTAATCATTTTTGTTGTCGCTCAGTCCTTGTTTTTCCTCGTTAAAGCCTGGAAGCACGGTAAAGAATTGGGTATGGACAAAAAGAAGCTCAAAAGCACCGTTACATCAAGCGCGTTATTTACAATCCCTTCGGCACTGTCCGTTCTGGCAACGGTTATTGCCCTTGCACCGGCTTTAGGCCTTGTTATTCCTTGGGTTCGTCTCTCCGTAATCGGCAACATTACTTACGAAACAGTTGCCGCAACCGAAGCTCTCGAAGCTTTCGGCGTTACTACAGGTATCACCGAAGCCGTTACAGACCCCGAGGTTTATGCGGGTGTTGCCTGGGTTATGACCTTAGGCATCTGCTTCTCTCTCATTATTCTCCCCTTCGTTGCAAAGCCTCTTCATAAAAAGTTTCTCAATGCAGGCAAGAAAAATGAAGCTGCTCCCGAAGATGCCGCCGCACAAACAGTTGAAGAAAAAGCCGCTCCTAAGAAAAGATCTATTGCAGGCTTTATGGATTACGTTACCCCTGCTCTTTTCATCGGTCTTATAGGCGCATTTGTAACAAACTCAATTCTCGGTGCCGGTAAACCGGATACAATTCTCGACGGCGCAGGTGTTCTTTCCGTTATCACCCTTGTAACCGCTATTGTGGTTTCGGTTATTCTTGAACTCGTAACAAAAAAATTTAAACTCACATGGTTGGAACCCTTTGTTATGCCTATAGGTATGATTGCAGCAATGGCTGTCGCAATCATAGCATACAATGTTCTGCCCGAAAGCATTGCATTGCTTGAATGGAGGGGTTAATTATGGCAAAGAAAAATAAAACCGAAAAAACTTACTATGACCAAGTACACAAATGGGGAAGAATTTCAACAGTAACTGCGCTTTGCGTGCTTTTGATGTTCCCTATGGCTATCTGCCTTTATCTCGGCGTTTTCCCCTCAGTCGCCAAGGTTTTTCAGGCACTTCTTACTCTTATCCCCTTATATTGGACTATGGCTGTTGTTGAAGTTATTTTCTACACACCTATGCTCGGTGCCGGAGGAACATACCTTTCCTTTGTAACGGGTAATATCGTTAACCTTAAGCTGCCCTGCGCTATAAGCGCAATGGAAAGCGCGGATGTTAAATCGAATACGGAAGAAGGCGAGGTTGTTTCAACAATTGCTATTGCAACCTCTTCAATCGTAACAACTGCTGTTCTTGCAATCGGTGTTATAGCCTTTGCTCCGTTCCTTGAATCCTTTACAACAAGCAAGCTTCTTATGCCTGCTTTCAAAGAGGTTATCCCCGCTCTCTTCGGTGCATTGGGTGCCGGCTATTTTGTAAAGCATTGGAAAATTTCTTTCGTTCCCATCATCGTTATGCTCATAATTCTTGTTTTCGTTCCCACAATCGGAGCTTCAACACTTATTTTCCCCGGTATCATCGTTTCCGTTATAAGTGCCTTCATTATGTATAAGGTTGGCTTCCTTGACAAAAAGAACTAAGATAAAAAAATTAAGACAAAAAATTACAGGCTCGTTTTTGAGCCTGTAATTTTTTTATTAGTTTATTTTATAATCCTTATATCCGCTTAAAGAGCCGTTTTTCTCGGCGCGAACCGTGTAATAGTAAACCGTATTTTTATCTGCGGTTTTATCTGTATAGGTTACTCCCGAAACTCCTTTTGCAATGCATTTATAGCTTCCGCCTTCGGTTCTACGGTAAACCCTGTAGCACTCTGCACCTGTTACCGCGCCCCATTTCATATAATTAGAGCCGTTATCAAGGGTCGTCAGCGTCTTGACCGAGGGAACGGAGAGATACACCGAAGCAATACCAAATGAATCATAAATACCGTTTCCGCTTGAATTATACGCCTTCACCGTGTAAATATATTCCGTGCCGCTTACGCGTGTACTGCTGTCAGTGTAAGAAAGTGCTGTGGTTTTTGCAACTCTCGTCCAGCTTCCTTCCGGGGTTTTCCTGTATACATAGTAACCGCTTGCACCCGAAACCTTTGACCACTTAACCGTAGTTGCGCCTGATTTTGCAACGGAAACGGAGGTAAGCTCAGGAGCGTTAAGGCAGTTGATGCCGTATCCCTGCCCATAAGAGCCTCTGACCTTTCCGTTCATTGCAGCAACAGTATAGTAATACTTTCCGCTTTTACTTGCAGTTTTATCTGTATAGTTAAGAACACCCGAAGAAACCTCTGCTATCTGCTTGTAAGAACCGCCCGGAGCCATTCTGTAAACCCTGTAGGAGGTTGCGCCTGCCACACGGTTCCATTTAACAACATTACCGCTTGACCATTTAACGGAAGTCATTACGGGAGCCTGCATAAACAAAATTGCAGACGTATTATTGCCGGACATACCGGCATGACTGCCGTTTACTGCTTCAACATAATAGAAGTAAATGATGTTATTCTGCTTTTGGGTTGTGTCGTAAAAAGAACAGGAAGAGGTTGAGCCTATAAGGGTGTAATTCTCATCGACGGCTGATTTTCTGTAAACGTTGTAGGTTTTCGCACCGCTTACGGCACCCCACTTAACAAGTATTGAATCCTCCACACTTGCACTGAGTGAGCTTATTTTAGGTTCTGCAAGGCAGATAACCGTAACACCCTTTGTATCAAAACTGCTGTACTGACCGTTTTTCTCTGCAACCAAAGAATAGGAATAAGTATTTCCGCCGTAGACCTCTGTATCGGTAAGTGCAAGAATATCGCCGTTTACCGTTTCCAAAGGTTGCCACTCGCCGTCAGTACCCATCTTTTTATAAACAGTGTAAGAATCGGCATTTTCAACCTTCCCCCATGTAAGGGTGACCTTCTCACCCGTACAGGCTGCGTTAAGTTTAAACATTCCGAATATCTCGACCTTTGCGGCAGATGAAACCAAACCCGCCACGGTTCCGTTTAAGGCTCTCACCTTATAGTAATAAACAGTACCGTTATTTTTAGCGGAAGTATCCGTATATTCCGTTACATTACCTTTTACCGTTGCAAGACGAGTATAGCTTGTGTCTTCTGCGGTTCTTCGATAAATTCTGTAGGTTTCGGCGCCCTTCACATCACTCCACGAAAGATATACCGCATTATCTGCCAATTTTTGCGGTTCGCTTTTAAATACGGGAGCTTCAAGGTAAACAAGCTCTGCTCCGTTTTTATTGTAGCTGCCGCAGCAAGCACCGTCGAAAGCCTTTACCGTGTAGTAATACTTTTCACCGCGAATTGCAGTTGTGTCTAAATAGCTAAGCTCGGTAACATCTGCAAGTTTTTCCCAGGAGGTTCCCTCCTGTTTTCTGTAAACTCTGTAATACTCTGCGAACTTAACTGCTTTCCACGCAATGTAGTTGCCCGTATAAAGCGCGTCCGCGCCCGTTATTTGAGGAACCGTTCCGCTGACTTTATTGAGTTTTATTGTGAAAGTATAAATACTGTCACTATCTATCACATAGTCGGAACCTTTTTTTATATAAGTATATGTAATTGCATAATATGTTGCGCTTGTAAGTGACGAAAAATCAAAATTCAGAGATGCAACTGTATTTGAGGTCGGAAAGGTTCCGTATTTACTCATAACCGAATTTTGCATTTTTTCATCGGAATAAACAGCAATACCGAAATATACATTTGACTTATAGCCCTTGCTTTTAAAGGAAAACTTAAATGTACCGCTCTCAGAAGCGTTTACGGAATATGATGTTGCGGTAGTTTTTCCGTCAGTTTTTACGGGAACAACACAACCGTATTTTTTACCGTAAGAAGCATAAGTTGTTGCAGCCGATACGCTTATGCTGAAAATACTCACAAGGCTTATTATAACAAGAAAGATTGCTAAAGACTTTTTAACATTTTTCATTATTGTGACCTTACCCTTCCTTTAACATTTGAAGAACTTATCTGCCTTAAGAAGCATAATCTGAGTTTTGGAATCTCTTATCTCGCCCCTCATTACCATTTGAACGCCTTCTTTTAACGGTATTTTGAGAGTATTGATAAATTCATCCTCATCAAGGTGCTGAGCACCCTCAACCAAATCTGTTGCAATATACATATGAATAACTTCATCAATAAGAGCAGGTGTTGTATACATATCTCCTACATGGAAAACCTTTTTTGCCGAAAGCCCCGTTTCCTCCGAAAGCTCCCTGAGAGCCGCCTCCAAGGGGTCCTCGCCTTTTTCCAATTTCCCCGCGGGAACCTCTAAGGTTACCTTATTAAAAGCATACCTGAACTGATTTACCAAAATCACCTGACCGTCCTCGGTAACAGGCAATACGCACACAGCACCGGGGTGACGGATAACCTCCCGAACACCTTTATTGCCGTTGGGTAAAAGAACTTCATCTCTGAAAAGATGTATTGCAACTCCGTCAAAAATTTCTTCTGATGAGAGCTTCTCTTCTTCAAGCTTCATAGCGTTACCTCATAAACTTAAATTTAAACACAATTATACGCTTACATTATACTACATAAAATCAATTCTTTCAATTACTATTATGATTATTTTAACGCCTGAAATATTGAAAGTTCGCGCTTTCAGGTGTATAATTATGTATGATAATGTTGAGATTATAAGAAATTCGGCAGGTGAGAAAATGTTTCTTTATATAGTGCGCCACGGCGAAACCTATGGCAATCTTAACGGAAACGGGTTTTCCGAAACAGACCTTTCGCCAAAAGGCGAAGAACAGGTAAAGCTTTTAGGTGAACGCTTTAAGGATGAAAAAATCGATAAAATTTATACGAGTCCGCTTTTAAGGGCGCTTAAAACAACGAACGCTGTTTCTCAATACCATAAAAACACACCCGTATATATTGACGGAATGCTTTTTGAAAAAGGTACTGCTCCCGATTACACCGGTATGGGCGAAAAAGCCATAAAAGAGCTTTGCCCCGAGGGTATTCTCTCCCCGATTGCGCCTTTAGGTAAAGAATCAAATGAAGCAACACTTCTCAGAGCGCGGCAGGTCATTTCTAAAATTAAAGCTGAAAATCCTTTTGAGTCAACCGTTATGATTGTGGCACACGGCTCATTAAACAATTATCTTGTTCTTGCGGCATTAGGCTTCCCGTTAAAAGATAATTTCAATTTTTCCCATATAAATACAGGTGTAACTCTTATTGAGTATCTGATGGAAGGAAAATATGAAAGAACTAAGCTGAAATATCTCAACGATGCTTCTCATTTGTTTTTTTCAAGAACAAAGCCTTAATCAAGAATTTTTAAAGGTGATTTAAATGAAATATATTATCGGCATAGATTTGGGAACTTCTGCCACCAAAACGGTGCTATTCGATGAAAACGGCAAAATTATTGCCGCCGCTTCAAAGGAATATGAAATGCTTCAGCCTAAAAACGGTTGGGCAGAGCAAAATCCCGAAGCTTGGTACGATGCGGCAATAGAAACACTCAAAGCCGTTATTTCAAAAGCCGAAATCAAAACCGAAAACATTGTATCCTTGGGTATTTCGGGGCAGATGCACGGTCTTGTTATGCTCGACGAAAACTGCAAGGTTTTGCGTCCGGCTATTCTTTGGTGTGATCAGCGCACGGGCAAGGAATGTGAAGAGCTTACCGAAAAGCTTGGCACGGATACCCTCATAAGCATTACCGCAAACCCCGCTCTCACGGGCTTCACAGCCTCAAAAATCCTTTGGGTTAAAAACAATGAGCCTGATATCTTCAACAAATGCCGTCATATCCTCTTACCCAAAGATTATCTTCGTTTGTGTCTTACGGGAGAATTTGCAACGGAGGTCTCCGATGCTTCCGGTATGCAGCTTTTAGACGTTCCGAACCGTAAATGGTCTGATATTATGATAAATGCGGTAGGTATAAAGCCCGAATATCTCCCCAAGGTTTATGAATCCCCTGAAATCACGGGGTATATAAATAAAGAAACAGCCGAAAAAACGGGGCTTCCCACCACTGCGGCAGTTGTAGGCGGTGCAGGTGACAATGCCGCGGCGGCAGTAGGTATGGGCGTTGTGTGCGAAGGCAAAGCCTTCACAACTATCGGTACCTCGGGTGTTGTTTTTGCCCATACAGATAAGCCCGTTATCGACCCACAAGGCAGAGTACACACCTTCTGTTGCGCCGTTCCCGGTGCTTGGCACGTTATGGGCGTTACTCAGGGAGCAGGTCTTTCGCTTCAATGGTTTAAAAATCAGTTCTGTTATGAAGAAACGGAGCTTTCAAAAAATGAGGGCAAGCCTGTTTACTCAATAACAGATTCCCTTGCAAAGGAAATTCCCATAGGTTGCGATAAGCTTTTATTTCTCCCCTATCTTATGGGTGAGCGAACACCTCACCTTGACCCTGACTGCCGCGGCGTATTCTTCGGCATATCGGCAATGCATAAAAAAGCGCATTTTATAAGAGCCGTTATGGAAGGCGTTACGTATTCTCTTTACGATTGCCTTTGCGTTCTGCACGGTATGAATATCAAGCCCTCGGAAATGCTTCTTTGCGGAGGCGGAAGCAAAAGCGATTTATGGAAAGGTATGATATGCGATACCTTCGGCATAAACACCCTCACCTCCGAATCCTCCGATGCGGCGGCTTTAGGCGTTGCGGTGCTTGCGGCAGTAGGTGCAGGAATTTACGAAAGCGTTCCCGATGCCTGCAAAGCAATGGTGCCCTCCGCCTCGAAGGTGCTGTCTCCCAACAAAAACAATACCTCAGAATACAGAAAATTCCATTCTGTTTATTCTTCTCTTTATAAAAGTCTTAAAGAAAGCTTTAAAGCTTTATCAAACATATAAAAAAACCCTCGGAAAGGAAGATCCCTTTGAAATTATCATCTCTGTATACAGGCGAAAGAACTGTTTTATCTTTCGAGGTTTTTCCGCCTAAAAAAACAAGCTCAGTTGAAACGGTTTACAACGCCATAGCAGAGCTTCAGTCTCTTCGCCCCGATTATATCAGCGTTACCTACGGTGCAGGAGGCTCTGCGGCAAATAACTACACCTGTGATATCGCTTCGCTTATAAAAAACAGGTACGGCATTGAGGCTATGGCTCACCTTTCCTGCGTTAACAGCACAAAGGAAGATGTAGACAGAATTCTTAAAGAGCTGAAAGAAAACAATATTGACAACATTCTTGCCCTTCGCGGTGATAAAAACTCTCAGTTCGAGCCGAAAACAGATTTTATTTATGCCTCCGACCTTGTGTCATATATAAAAGAGCGCGGTGATTTCGGCGTTTCCGTAGCAGGCTACCCCGAAACCCACTTTGAAGCAAAAAGCAGTGCCGCCGATATTGAAAACCTGAAACACAAAGTCGATTGCGGCGCTCAGGGCATTGTTACTCAGTTATTTTTTAATAACTCCCATTTCTATAATTTCCGCGATAAATGCAGTCAGGCAGGTATAAAAGTCCCCATTTGCGCAGGAATTATGCCCGTAACAAATAAAAATCAGATTCAGCGAATGGTAACCATGTGCGGGGCAAGTCTTCCCGGTAAATTCGTTAAAATGATTCAGAAATACGAAGAAAGACCCGAAGCACTTGTTGATGCGGGAATCGCCTTTGCCGTTGATCAGATAGTAGACCTTATTTCAAACGGTGTTGACGGCATACACATTTACACTATGAATAACCCTTATGTTGCAAAGAAAATAACTGAAAGCATTAAAGGGCTTCTTTAAAAAACAACTGACATCAGCAAGAGCCGATGTCAGTTGTTTCCATATCAACAGATGCAAAGTCGGTCAAGGGTAACATAACTTTTTCACCTGTTTTTTGACTTTTATAAATCGCAAGAACCAATTCAAGTGCATTTTTGCCCGCGTAAAGGTCAACGTAGGGTTGCTTTTTGTTTTTTATTGATTCTGTAACATCAAGATAAAGGCTTGTATGCCCGTTGCCGTAAACATTGGGGGCAGTTTCTTCAATAAAGCGCCTGTCCGCATCGGCAACCTCTTCTTCCCTGAATTTCCACACATCAACGGTGCTTGCATTCATCCCCCCAAGGCGAACCATTCCGTTTTCACCGAAAACACTTAAAGTTTCTTCAAGATCACCGAAAGCATTTACCGTTCCTTCAACGGTAGCCACCGCGCCGTTTTTAAAGTTTATTACTGCAACGCCGATATCCTCAGCTTCTATGTATGGGTGCCGGCGGTTGCGTGTTGAGCCGTAAACGGACTCAATCTCATCTCCCATCATCCACCTCAGAAGGTCTATTCCGTGGATACATTGGTTCATAAGCGCGCCGCCGTCAGTTGCCCATTTACCTCTCCAACCGTCACTGTTATAATAATCTTCATTTCTGCACCAACGGATATTTACACTGCCGTGAGAAAGCTTGCCGAATCTGCCGCACTCCAGAGCCCGTCTGAGCTCCTGAACGGCAATATTGAATCGATTCTGGTGGCAAACACTTGCAATAACACCTGTTTTTTCAGCCGCGGCAATGACCCTGTCTGCCTCAGCAATGCTCATTGCCATAGGCTTTTCAACTATGAAATTAAAATTATTGGAAGCGCAGTATTCCGAAATTTCAGCGTGATTTCCGCTCCAGGTTGAAATACCCACAAGGTCGGGTTTTACTTCGCTTAACATTTGTTTATAATCCGAAAAGATTTTTGCTTCTGTAGCTCCCGTTCTGTCTGCCAACTCTTTCGCTTTTTTAGTATCAATATCACATAAAGCAACTATATCAAGTCCGTTTACTTCAGCCGCTTCAATGTGGTTATCGGCAACTCTGCCACAACCGATAAGAGCGTATCTCAAAAAATCACATCCGTCAGTAATATTACTACATACAATAATATGATTTTCGTTAAAAATTGTCAACGGAATTCAGCGGAATTTTAAAATAAAACAAACATCCCGTGCATTTGACATTTATATAACTTAACTATATAATGATGTATATTTATGAGAAAGGATTCTTTTATATGAAAACAGCATCCAAAAAAATCTTATCGGTAGTTATTGCCGCGGTTATGCTTTTAACCATGACTCTGCCCACGTTTGCAATGAGCAACGACGAATGGGAGAAGGCTTGGGCAAGTGACGACGCAGCAGCGGGAATAATAATGTTTGTAGGCAGTAACGAAACCGAACGCAATTTTTCGTGGTACTCCGAAAAAGAGAGCGAGCCTTCTGTTACTGTTTCGGTAAATAAGGATTTAAGCTCCGCAGAAGTTTTCAAGGGTACGTGCGTTGCCGCTCCTGACGGTGATTATTCCAACAAAGTAACCGTTACGGGACTTTCGGAGAATACTACATACTATTATAAATGTACGAGTGACGGCTTTGAATCCGAGGTTTACAGCTTCAAAACAGCAGACGGTACGGATTTTTCCGCAATGTATGTAACCGATATTCACATCACTCAGAACGATGAAGAAAACGAAAACATTCTGCATGACACATCTTATAAATTCAGCGAAACCTACGAGGATGCGCTCTCCAAGAACAGCGATATTTCCGTTATTCTTTCCACAGGCGACCAGGCAACGGAAGGTCTTGAGAGCGAATACAAGGCTTTGACCGCTTCACCCATATTTAAGAGCGTTTCCTTTGCAACCACTATGGGTAACCATGACCGCAAGGGTATTGCCTACAGAACCTTCTTAAACGTCCCCAATGAAGACACGCAAGCAGCTATTTCCTCATACAACTGCAACGATTATTGGTTTGTAAAGGGCGATGTTCTTTTCCTTGTTATGGACTCAAACAGCGGTAACGGTGCTGCTCACGCAGATTTTGTTGAAGGTGCAATAGAAGCTAACCCCAATGTAAAATGGAAGGTTATGATGTGCCATCACGACCTGTACAGCGGCAGAATCCCTCACAGAGAAAGCGAAAACAAGCTTCTTCGTATGATTTGGGGTCCCATTGCCGATGAATACGGAATCGACCTTGTGCTTCTCGGTCACAGCCACTATTACACCGCAACAAATGTTTTATATAAGAACGAAACTGTTGCTGAGCTTGAACCGGAGATGGTTGACCCCGCAGGTACAATTTATATGGTATCCTGCTCCATCACAAGACCCAGAGATGATGATGACATAGGTCTTAACGAAGAGTGGATAGGCGTTGATTACCTCACAGAAAAAGCGACTTATAATATTCTCGATTGCACAGAGGATTCCATAACGGTAAATTCTTATGAAGTTGGTGCTGATGACCCCTTCAACAGCTTCACCATAACAAAGACAACAAATGACGGCGGTCACGAGGATCCCGGTTTCTTTACTTCGGTAAAGGACGGTTTTGTAAGAGGTATCGGTGCAATATACACCCTCTTTAACAATATCAACACCTACTCCGACCTTAAGGAAAAGGGCTACGATGTAAAGCTTTCTGACGTTCTTTTCGGTAAATAATATACTAAAAGGGACACAGAACAATTTGCGGTTCTGTGTCCCTTATTCATTAAAAACAAAGGCTATCAAAATGAGAAGTGATGAGTGAAGGGTCTGCGACACGATTATAAATTAACGCAAAAATCAAAATAGTGCGCTTGTAGGGTACGGTCTTGACCGTACCGTTGTTGTCTCCTTAGATTTACTTACTGAGGGCAACAACAGCGGGAGGGTCAAGACCCTCCCCTACACTATTTTCCCTAAAAAACAAAGCTAAAAAAGGAAAACCCTCCCGTAAGGTACGATTTTGTGATTCCCCTTTATAATACAAGCTCATATGCCCATGAGGGCACTGCGCCTACGCCGTCGTATTCTATGTCAAAAAATCCGCGTTTTTCAAAATTCAGTCCCAAATAAAGCTTTTGGGCGGGTATATTCCCCTCTATCATATCAAGGCGAATTGCTTTTTGCCCCTCTTCACGGCAGTTTTCTATTACGGTTTTCATCATGGTTTTTGCAATACCCATTCTTGAAAACTCAGGTAAAACTCTGAGGCCGTGGATAACCGTCACTTTTTCTTTTTCGGCGTCGATACCCCAATTAATTTCATTATACAAATCATCGTAATCGTGATTTATAATCACCGCGGCGGCAATTTTGCCATCTGTTTCGGCAACCATAAGCTGCTTATTTTTCAAAGAATTTTCAATAAGCTCCTTTGAAGGATACGAGCCGTCGTCACCGTTTGGTAAAAAAGAAGCCGAATTAAGATACGCGGACATCTCTCTGAAAAATCCGCAAATGCTTTCAAACATTTCAATTTTTGCAAAATACAGTTTCATAAACATCCCCTAATTAAAAAGAACGGAGAAAATCCGTTCTTTTAGTTTTATTTCAAATAAAATTCTTTGTACCATTCGGCAAATTTTCTCAAACCCTCGCGAAGAGTGGTTGAAGGCTTGAAGCCGAAATCTCTTTCAAGAGCAGATGTATCAGCATAGGTTATGGGCACATCGCCCGCCTGCATAGGAACAAGCTCCTTATGAGCTTCAAAATCGTAATCCTCGGGGAGAACGCCTGCGCGGATGAGCTCCTGCTGAAGAATATCAACAAAATCGAGAAGGTTTTCGGGACTGCTGTTGCCGATGTTATAAACTCTGTAAGGCGGAAGCGGAAGTCCGTCCTCGCCGTTTTCTTTTTCGGGAGCATTCATCATAACGTGCTTTACGCCTGTAACAATATCGTCAACATAAGTAAAGTCACGCTTGCAGTTACCGTAGTTAAAAATCTGAATGGTTTCGCCCTTCAAAAGCTTATTTGTAAAGCCGAAATAAGCCATATCGGGTCTGCCTGCAGGACCGTAAACGGTAAAGAATCTCAGTCCCGTTGAGGGGATATTATAGAGCTTTGAATAGGCGTGAGCCATAAGCTCGTTTGATTTTTTCGTTGCCGCGTAAAGGGAAACGGGATTATCTACCTTATCGTCTGTTGAATAAGGTATCTTTTTATTTGTGCCGTAAACGCTGGAGCTTGAAGCATAAACGAGATGCTCAACAGGGTGATTGCGGCAAGCCTCAAGAATATTATAGAAGCCTATCAGATTACTCTCAATATATGCATCGGGATTTGTTATTGAATAGCGCACACCTGCCTGAGCGGCAAGGTTTACAACTACGCTGAGCTTATATTCCGTAAAAATCTTTTCTATAATTTCTTTATCGGCAAGATTGCCTTTAATAAATATCCATTTTGTTGAAGGGTTTTCTGCAGCTACCTTTTCAATTTCTTTAAGGCGGTATTCCTTAATGGAAACATCATAGTAATCATTGACACTGTCAAAGCCGATAACTGTTATTCCCTCAACTGTTTTTAAAAGCTCTGTTGCAAGGTTTGAGCCAATAAAGCCGGCGGCACCCGTAACAAGAACTGTTTTATTTTTTAAATCTACATTAGGTGTCAGCATATTCCTTTATACTCCTTTTTAACCTGCTCATAGCTTTCAAGGTTACCGATATCATATCTTCTGCCGGGCATTTCCATTGCGTGAACGGCGGTTTCTTTGCAAAGCCAGGCAATGTAGCTACCCGGTGCATCTGTTCCGCAACCGCTTTCAATGCCTTTTTCAACAAGAGCGGTATCCGCCTTTGTGTAATAATAGAACGGCGGACAGCACCAATTTGTTGCGGGTGTGGGTGATTTTTCGGTCATTTCGAGAACCCTATCGTTTTCATCTACCGTTACAACACCGCTTTTAAGAAGCCTTTTACCGTCAGGCTCAAAATATCTCATAATGCAAGAGGTCTCTTTTGCCTTTGCGTATTTGATAAATTCGGTAAGGCTGAAATCGAGAACATTATCACCTGCAATTACAAGCACATCCTCGCTGATTCCGAGAGAATCAATTGCAAACTGAATATCCTTAACTGCACCCAGACGGGTTTCGTTCGATTCGGTCATATCATCAAGAACGGTAATTTTCTGCTCTTTTTCCTTTGCCCATTTTTCAAAATGAGAAACGAACTTGTGGTTAGAGATAACAACATATTCGTTTACCTCGCCCAAGGTATCAATATCGTCAATAAGCCAATCGAGAATTGTTTTTTCGCCCACTTTTAATAAGGGCTTCGGAAAATTCTCTGTTAAGGGGTAAAGTCGGGTAGCATACCCGGCCGCAAGTATTAAACACTTCATAATTATTGCTATCCTTTCGGTTGAAAAATAGTGCTATGGGCGATTTTACTCAAACTTTCACTCCGTCTGCGCTATGGCAAATATGAATTGAAAATTTCTCTTTAAGCTCAGGGAAGGCTTTGAGGTATTCTGCGGTCATTTTTTCCTTAATACTCTCTTCAAAGGAAGGGTCAATAAGAGCCATACAACAGCCCTTGAAGCCTGCGCCGCTGAAACGACCGCCGTAAATGCCGTCAGTTTCAGTCATAATTTCATAAAGTTTTTTAAGCTCGGGTGAGCCTGTTTCCCAATTATAAATAGAAGAATTACCGCTTTCAAATGAAAGTCTGCCGTATTCCTCGATATCGCCTCTGCGCCAGGCTTCGGCACCCTTTTCAACTCGCTGAAATTCAGTATACCAATGCTCTGCACGCTTTGCCCAATTTTCGGGGAGTCGCTCTTTATATTTAACATATTCTTCAAAAGGAATATCGCGGAGGTTGGTTTCGCCGAATTTGCCGTATTCCATACCGCTGTAAGCCTTAAGAGCGTATGCGGCAGAACGGGCTTCATCAACTCGCATATTGAATTTTGAGCCTGCAAGAGTTCTCTCAATTCCGCTGAAAAATATTGCTATTTTATAGGGCTTCATAGCGGGGTCAGTGGGTATAAGCTCATAAGAATCGTCTTTGGTATCAAGGTAAAGAAGGTGATCCTTCTTTGAATAAACCTCGCAGGATTGGTCGAGCTTACCGCAGGAAACGCCAACATATTTATTCTCTGCACCCAAAGCAACATTGATAATTTCCGCTTGAGAGGGGTGAATATTATTAACCTTGCAAAGAGCGGAAAGGAAAGCAATTATTACTGCCGCCGAGGAGGAAAGACCGCCTATGGGAAGTGTGCCTTCAATAACACCCGAAAGCCCTGTCTTCAGGGAGTAACGTTTAGAAAGCTCAATGGTTGCACCGCGAAGATAATCCGCCCAGTCATTTTCTTTTACTTCAGGAACGGAGTTTACGTGAAACTGTGCTCTCTTTTCGAATTGAAGAGAATTAAGCTCAATAACGCCGTTATGTTTAGGTTTATATGCTATATGAATACCCTTATCTATTGCAAGACCTGTTATTTTACCCAGGTTATGGTCCAAATGAGCGCCTAAGGGACAAATTCGGTAAGGGCAAAAGGCTACGCCTTCGGGCGAAGTTTTATATATTTCTTCGAATCTCTCAATACATTTCATAAAAATTCCTCAATTAAAATTTTCTCCAAACCATTTTGTTTACAACGCCGGTATAGCTCTGAATGATCTTTACTACCTTTGTTGAAACATTTTCTTCAACATAATAAGGAACGGGAATACCGTAATCGCCGCTTTCATTCATATCAACTGCTGTTTCAACAGCCTGAACAAGTGATTTTTCATCAATACCCGCAAGAATAAAGCACGCCTTGTCGAGTGCTTCGGGGCGCTCGGTGCTGGTTCTTATACAAACAGCAGGGAAGGGCTTTCCTACGGAAGTAAAAAAGCTTGATTCTTCGGGGAGAGTGCCGCTGTCGGAAACGACTGCAAAAGCATTCATCTGCAAATTATTGTAATCATGGAAGCCTAAAGGCTCATGGCGGATAACTCTTTTATCCAGCTCAAAGCCGCTTTCCTCAAGGCGTTTCTTTGAACGGGGATGGCAGGAATAAAGAATAGGCATATCGTATTTTTCTGCAATTTTGTTTATTGCACCGAAAAGTGAAAGGAAGTTCTTTTCGGTATCAATATTCTCTTCTCTGTGAGCGGAAAGGAGAATATATTTTTTCTTTTCAAGACCGAGTTTTGAAAGAATATCGGATTTTTCAATATCCTCTAAGTTACTGTGAAGCACCTCAGCCATAGGTGAACCCGTAACATATGTTCTCTCTTTGGGAAGTCCGCATTCGTGAAGATATCTTCTTGCGTGCTCACTGTATGCGAGGTTTACATCTGAAATTATATCAACAATTCTTCTGTTTGTTTCCTCGGGGAGGCACTCATCCTTGCAACGGTTGCCTGCTTCCATATGGAAAATGGGAATATGAAGTCTTTTTGCGGGAATGGCTGAAAGGCAGGAATTTGTGTCACCGAGAATAAGAAGCGCATCGGGCTTAATCTGTGCCATAAGCTTGTATGAGCAGTTGATAATATTACCTACGGTTGCACCTAAATCATCGCCTACTGCATCCATATAAACCTCGGGGTTTTCAAGCTTTAAATCCTTAAAGAAAACTC
>CAZCQI010000018.1:0-19097 GCA_964500795.1 uncultured Eubacteriales bacterium | reverse complement strand
TTGGCGGTGCAAACGGTATCGGTCTTCTTGATATCGTTGAAAACAGACTTGTAGGTATGAAATGCCGCGGCGTTTATGAAACTCCCGGCGGAGCTATCCTCTACAAGGCTCACAATGTTCTTGAAACTATTTGCCTTGATAAGGAAACCGCTCACTATAAAGCACTTGTTGCTCAGAAGCTTGCAGAGCTTGTTTACAATGCTCAGTGGTATACTCCTCTCGTTAAGGCTATCCTTGCATTTGTTAAGTCAACTCAGGAAACCGTTACGGGTGATGTTAAGCTTAAGCTTTACAAGGGTAATATGATTAACGCAGGCGTTTGCTCACCCTTCTCACTTTACGATCCCGAAATCGCAACCTTCGATGAGGATGAGGTTTACAATCAGGCAGATTCCGCAGGCTTTATCAATCTCTACGGTCTTCCCATCAAGGTTATGGCTAAGATGAAAGAAAAAAACGGTCTCGATAAATAATTGAAAATAAATTCTGCACATTCGGTACTTTTTTGTAGCGGATGTGCAAAGTAATTTCCAAAAGGAAAGGTTATAATTATGGATAAAATGTGGGCAGGAAGGTTTTCCAAGGCTCTTGATAAAGAAGCTGATGATTTTAATTCATCCCTCCACTTTGACTGTAAAATGTTCCGTCAGGATATAGGCGGTTCCGTAGCACACGCTCAAATGCTTGCTAAACAAGGTATAATCACCGAAAACGATTGCGAGGAAATAATTGACGGTCTTTCTTCAATACTCGCCGATATCGAATCGGGAAAGCTCACTTTTGACAGTGATGCCGAAGATATACATATGTTTATAGAAAGCGAGCTTACTGCCCGTAAGGGGGATGTGGGTAAGCGCCTTCATACCGCGAGAAGCAGAAACGATCAGGTTGCGGTGGATATAAGGCTGTATCTTCGTGATGAAGCCGAAAAAGTGAATGATTTACTTTACGGTCTTATTGAAGTTATCCGTGATAAAGCGGCGGAAAATCAAGATGCAATAATGCCCGGTTATACCCATCTTCAAAGAGCGCAGCCTATTACATTTGCTCATCATCTTCTCGCGTATGCTCAGATGTTTATCCGCGATGCGGGAAGGCTCACCGATGCGGTTAAGAGAATGAATTATTCACCCCTCGGCTCCTGCGCCCTTTCAGGTACTACATATGATACCGACCGCGAATACGAGGCTGAGAGGCTTGGCTTTTACGGTATTATGCAAAACAGTATAGACGGCGTTTCCGACAGGGATTTCTGCGTTGAGCTTATGAGCGCATTTTCAATAATTATGATGCACCTTTCGAGATTTTCCGAGGAGGTAATACTCTGGAGCTCATGGGAGTTTAAGTTCGTTGAGCTTGACGATTCCTACACAACGGGTTCGAGCATAATGCCCCAGAAGAAAAATCCCGATATGGCAGAGCTTGTGAGAGGCAAAACAGGCAGAGTTTACGGTGACCTTTTCGCCCTTCTTACATCTCTTAAGGGTCTTCCCCTTGCATACAATAAGGATATGCAGGAGGATAAGGAAGCAATTTTTGACAGTATAGAAACGGTTGAAAAATGCCTGAGCATATTCGCTCCAATGGTAGCTACCATGACTGTTTTAAAAGACAATATGTATAAAGCCGCTCAGAAGGGCTTTATAAACGCAACCGACCTTGCGGATTACCTTGTAAAAAAAGGTATGCCCTTCAGAACTGCATATAAAATAGTAGGTCAGACAGTTGCCGAGTGTATTGATAAAAACAAGGTTCTTGACGACCTCACCTTAGAAGAATACAAGGTCCACAGTGACCTTTTCGAAGAAGATTTGTTTAACGAGATTTCACTTGAAACCTGCATTTCAAAGCGTATTTCCGCAGGCTCAACGGGTTATAAATCCGTAGAAAAGCAGATTGAATATGTAACGGAGTTTTTAAATGGCAAAAAAAGTATTTATTGACGGTAAAGCCGGCACGACGGGGCTGAGAATATACGAGAGACTCGAAAAATTCGAGGGTATTGAGCTTATAGCCTTAAGTGACGAAAAAAGAAAAGACAGAGAATGCAGAAAAAAAGCACTGAACAGTGCAGATATTGCGTTCCTTTGCTTGCCCGATGATGCGGCAAGAGAGTCTGTTTCTCTTATAGAAAACGAAAATACGGTGGTTATTGATACCTCCACCGCTCACAGAACTCTTGACAGCTGGGCATACGGCTTCCCCGAGCTTTCACCTGCTCACAGAGAAAAGCTTAAAAACTCAAAGCGTATAGCCGTTCCCGGTTGCCACGCAAGCGGTTTTATTGCTCTCGTTTACCCTCTTATTGAAGCGGGTGCTCTTGACGGCACGGAAAAGCTTTCGTGCTTTTCTCTTACTGGCTACAGTGGCGGCGGTAAAAAGATGATTGCCGATTATGAGGAAGAGCCTGATGAGCTTTTAGGAGCTCCCCGTCAATATGCCTTGGGTCAGACCCATAAGCACCTTAAAGAAATGGTGAAAATAACAGGCATAGAAAATGCTCCTGTTTTCTGTCCCGTAGTAGGTAATTTTTATTCGGGTATGGAGGTTACCGTTCCCATATTCAAAAGTGACTTGAAAAACGGCTTTACAATTGATAAAATTAAAGAAATATATAAAGAAAAATACAATGGTCCTTTAGTTAAATTCGAGGATGAATTAAGCGAAAACGGATTTATTTCAGCAGGACTTCTTTCCGATAAGGATAGTATGACTGTTTCCGTTTTCGGAAATGACGAAAGAATGATTCTCACCGCAAGATACGATAATTTGGGCAAAGGTGCTTCGGGCGCGGCTGTTGAATGCTTAAATATTGTTCTCGGAAATGATGAAACAACAGGACTCAGCATATAATTGAGGTAATAATATGGAACTCATCAGCGGCGGCATTTGTGCCGCAAAAGGCTTTACCGCAGGCGGTATTCATTGCGGTATCAGAAAAAATAAAGCAAAGCGCGATCTTGCTCTTATTTTCAGCGAGAAAAAGGCAAGTGCCGCGGCAGTATATACAACAAACCTTGTTAAAGGCGCGCCTATTGCGGTTAATAAAATGCACCTTGCAGACGGCAGGGCGCAGGCAGTTATCTGCAACAGCGGTAACGCTAATACCTGCAACGCAAACGGCATTGAAATTGCAATGCAGATGTCAAAGCTCACTGCCGATGCGCTGGGTATTGATGATGAAGACGTTGTTGTTGCTTCAACGGGTGTTATCGGTCAGCCTCTCGATATTACCCCTATAAAGAACGGTATTCCGTCTCTTAAGGCTTCTCTCGGAAAAAACAGCAGTGAAGCCGCTGAGGGAATTATGACTACCGACACTGTTCTCAAAGAGGTTGCCGTTTCCTTTGAAATAGGCGGTAAGGAGTGTAAAATGGGCGGTATTGCCAAGGGATCGGGTATGATTCACCCCAATATGGCAACAATGCTTGTTTTCATCACCACCGATGCGGCAATTTCTCCCGAAATGCTTCAAAAGGCACTTTCAAGCGATATTCAGAATACTTTTAATATGGTGAGCGTTGACGGTGATACCTCAACTAACGATATGGTAACCGTGCTTGCAAACGGTATGGCTGAAAATGAAGAAATCACCTGCGAGGGTGAGGACTTTAACGCATTTATGAAAGCTCTTAATACCGTTACTGTTCACCTTTGCAGAATGATTGCTGCTGACGGCGAGGGCGCAACAAAGCTTCTCGAGTGCCGTGTAACAGGTGCGGCTGATGAAAAGACCGCAAAAACCGTTGCAAAAAGCGTTATTTGCTCTTCTCTTACAAAGGCGGCAATGTTCGGTGCGGATGCTAATTGGGGCAGAGTTCTCTGTGCTATAGGCTACAGCGGTGCCGAGGTTGATGTCCAAAAGGTGGATGTTTCCTTTACTTCAGATAAGGGAACGATCCCCGTTTGTAAAGACGGTGCGGGAATTGAGTTTTCCGAAGAGCTTGCAAAAGAAATTCTTCTCGAAAATGAAATAATTATAAACGTTGAGCTTAATTCGGGTGAGTGTTCTTCTACCGCTTGGGGATGCGACCTTACTTATGAATATGTAAAAATAAACGGCGATTACAGGACTTGATAAAATGAATATTTCAAATCTTCAGCGTGCCGAGGTTATTACTCAGGCATTACCCTACATTCAAAAATATCACAATAAAATAATCGTTATCAAATACGGCGGTAACGCAATGGTAAGCGAGGAGCTTAAATTGCAGGTTATGGAGGATATCGTTCTTCTTGCCCTTATAGGGGTTAAGCCTGTTCTTGTTCACGGCGGCGGTCCCGAAATCTCCGATATGCTTAAAAAAGTAGGAAAAGAGAGCGTTTTTGTTGACGGCTTACGCGTTACCGATAAGGAAACTGCAGAAATCGTGCAGATGGTTCTTGCAGGTAAGATAAATAAAAGCCTCGTTAATCTTTTGGGTGAGCACGGCGGCTCCGCTATAGGTATTTCGGGTATTGACGGTCATCTTATTGAGGCTGAGGTCAAGGATGAAAGACTCGGCTTCGTAGGTGAAATAACAAAGGTTAATGTTCAGCCTATTCTTGATCTTCTTGAAAAAGATTATATCCCCGTTGTTTCAACTGTGGGCTGTGATAACGAGGGTAATGTTTACAACATAAATGCCGATACTGCCGCATCATATATTGCAGGGGCAATGGGCGCAGAAAGGCTTATTACAATGACGGATATCCCCGGTATTCTCCGCGATACCTCTGACCCCGATTCAATCATAAAATGTGTTGATACAAACGAAGCCCGTCGGCTTTTCGAAGACGGTATAATTTCAGGCGGTATGATTCCTAAGGTTGAATGCTGTATCGAAGCTATTGAAAAGGGCGTTAAAAAGGTTACTATCCTTGACGGCAGAGTACCCCACGCAATTCTTCTTGAAATGCTTACGGATGAGGGCGCGGGTACTATGGTAAAGCCTGCGGAAGCCAAAGAGGAGTTAAGATAATGAGCATAAAAGAACTTGATTCAAAATACATAGCCAATACATATGCAAGATTTCCCATAGAGCTTGTTTCGGGCAAAGGCTCAAAGCTTTATGATGATAACGGTAAAGAGTATATAGATATGGGAACAGGCATCGGCGTAAGCGCTTTCGGTGTAGGCGATGAAGAATGGGTGAGTGCCGTAACAAAACAGCTTACTACTCTCCAGCATACGTCAAACCTCTATTATTCAACTCCCTGCGTTCTTCTTGCAGAGTGTCTTTGCAAAAAAACGGGCGCAAAGAAGGTTTTTTTCTCAAATTCGGGAGCAGAGGCAAACGAGTGCGCGATAAAAGCCGCAAGAAGATATGCCGCAGAGAAAAAGGGTGCGGATTATTACAACATAATCACACTCAATAACAGCTTCCACGGCAGAACAATAACAACTCTTGCCGCAACGGGTCAGGACACCTTCCATAAGGATTTTCTTCCGCTTACGGAGGGCTTTCTTTATGCAGATGCAGGCGACCTTGCGACTGTTGAAAAATACATAAAAGAGCAAAAGGTTGCTGCCATTATGTTTGAAACGATTCAGGGCGAGGGAGGCGTTGTTCCCCTCAGCAAGGATTTCGTAAAGGGTCTCTCGGAGCTGGGTGAAAAATACGATGTTCTTCTTATCGTTGACGAGGTTCAGACAGGTAACGGCAGAACAGGTGCTCTTTACGGCTATATGAAATACGGCATAAACCCCGATATCGTTTCCACTGCAAAAGGTATAGGCGGAGGTCTTCCTTTAGGCGCTACTATGTTTTTTGATAAAACCGAGAATGTCTATACTCCCGGTTCTCACGGCTCTACCTTCGGCGGTAATCCCGTTTCCTGTGCCGGTGCTCTCAGCATTATGGAGAGGCTTACCCCCGAGTTTTTAGAAGAGGTTGAAAAGAAAAGTGAGTATATTGTAAAAGAGCTTTCCTCCTGCGAGGGTGTAAAGACTGTCACGGGTCTCGGACTTATGCTGGGTATTGAAACAGTTAAGGATGTAAACGAGGTTCTGGCTTACTGTCAATTAAACGGAGTTCTTCCCATAAAAGCAAAAAACAAATTAAGACTTTTACCGCCTCTTAATATTCCCTTTGAGGATTTAAAAACGGCAGTTGAAGTAATTAAAAATGCTTGCAAATGAGGTGCAGATATGAATTTGAAAGGCAGAGATTTTTTAAAGCTTCTGGACTATACAAGTGAGGAGATTGAATATCTTGTAAAGCTTTCGGCAGATTTTAAAATGAAAAAGAAAAGCGGAATCCCTCACAATACTCTTAAAGGCAAAAATATTGCCCTTATTTTTGAAAAAACAAGCACAAGAACCCGTTGCAGCTTTGAGGTTGCGGCAATGGATCTCGGTATGGGCGTTACTTATCTTGATCCCGTTGCCTCTCAGATAGGGAAAAAAGAGAGTATTGCCGATACTGCAAGAGTTCTCAGCTCTATTTATGACGGTATTGAATATCGCGGTCACGGGCAGGAAATCGTTGAAGAGCTTGCAAAATATTCAAGTGTTCCCGTGTGGAACGGTCTTACCAATGAATTTCACCCTACCCAGATTATTGCAGACCTTCTTACAATAAAAGAGTGTTTCGGAAAGCTCAAGGGTATAAATTTTGTTTATATGGGTGATGCCAGATATAATATGGGTAATTCCCTTATGGTAGGTTGCGCTAAGATGGGTCTTAATTTTACAGCCTGCGCTCCTGAAAAGTATTTCCCCGATTCCGCTCTTATTGAGGAATGTCAAAAGGCTGCAAATGAAAGCGGCGCAACGCTTCGCTTCATTGAAGACCCCATGGAAGCAACTAAAAATGCTGATGTTATTTATACAGATGTATGGGTTTCAATGGGTGAGCCCTCAGAGGTGTGGGAAGAGAGGATAAATGACCTTGCACCTTATCAGGTAAACAAAGCTTTGATGAATAACGCAAGCGAAAACGCTGTATTTATGCATTGCCTTCCCGCTTTCCACGATATGAAAACAGAAATCGGGAAAACAGTTTGCGAAAAATTCAACCGTACCGAAATGGAGGTTACGGATGAAGTGTTTGAAAGTGAGCAGTCGGTTGTTTTCCAAGAGGCGGAAAACAGAATGCACACAATTAAAGCAATTATGTATGCAACTCTGTAATTAAGTTTTCGGGATTAACAATTTTAAGATTATCAGTTTCACCGAAATAGGCTTTGAGCTTATCGCAAAACCATTCAGGCGCACCGTAGTTTATGACAACTACGGTGCATTTTTTTTGTATACCGCAGAAGTCGCATATAGAGCGGATATTGCTGATTTTATTAAAAATACCCTCATCACAGGAAGAAAGGGGAACAGTTACGGTGATCGTTTCTTGCCGCCAAAGCAAAATGCGCTTTACGCAGGAAAGCAGTAAATAAATCATTCCTAAAACAGAAAATATCAAGGTTACAATATCAGACAGCATAAAAATACCTCCTGCTGTATTTTATGCCGTTAATAAAAAAATGTTTTTGTTATCTGTTAAATAACAAAAACATTTTTGTTTCTTATGCAGCTTCTTTAATTTCGCCTGCCTTTTTAAGGCTCATTTTGGAAACGGCGGGACCTATAAGCTCGTATATAAGCGTTCCGCAAAGTATAACCGTGCGTATCTGGGTAGCATATTCCGGCACAACATTTGCCGCCGCAAGGGAAAGACCTATGGCAACACCCGCCTGAGGAAGAAGAGCGGGGCCCAGATATTTTCGAATGTTCTTATCGGCTTTGCAAATAACCGCGCCCAAGGATGCACCGAATATTTTTCCGAGAATACGGAATACGATGTACAGTATTCCCACAATGCCCACAGAGGGGAGTGCCGAAAGCTTCAAGCCTGCACCCGAGGCTACAAAGAACAGCATAAATATGGGCGGTGTGATTTTGTCCGTCAGGTTCATAATGTGATCCACATCAGGGGAGAGGTTGGCTATTATTGCACCCATTGCCATACAAAGAAGGAGAGAGGAAAAACCGCAAAGCTCGGAAAGACCTAAGCCTACAAATATGAAAGCCACCGTAAGGGAAAGTCTGTTGCCGTCTTTTTTGAAAAACTTAAGCGGAACGAGGAAGAGAAATCCTAAAATTGCGCCTACAACAAGAGCTCCGAAAATCTCTATAACAGGACCTGCAACCAATTCACCTGTTGATGCTCCTTTGCCTGAGATTGCGGAAGCAATTGCAACGGATAAGGAAAAGAGTATAAGTGCCGCCGCGTCGTCCAGGGCAACAACGGAAAGAAGCGTTTGAGTAACGGGACCTCGGGCTTTATATTGCTTTATTACCATTATGGTGGCGGCAGGAGCCGTTGCCGCGGCAATAGAGCCGAGAACGATTGCAAACGGTGCTTCAAAGCCTGCAATGAGGAGTGCTGCCGTAACAAAAACAACTGCAAAAAGAGCTTCCGTAAAAGCTATAACTATAGGAGTTATGCCCACACGTTTAAAATAATCTATCTTGAATTCATTACCGATAGAGAAGGCTATAAAGCCCAGAGCTGCATCGGAAATTACGGAAGAAGAGTTAATGAAGTCTTCTGATAATATGCCCAAAACGCTCGGACCCAAAAGCAAGCCTGCAAGAAGATAGCCGGTAACGTTGGGAAGCTTGATTTTTTTCACCAGCCTGCCCAAAGCCATACCGACAAATATCATCAAGCCCAAATTGATAAATGTATTAAGAGAAACATCGGAAAACATCAGTGATCAAGTCCCTCCAAATAATCTATGGGAAGAGTGAAAAGTATGCCCGTATCAGGCTTGTCGAGTCCGCCTGTAACTTTGTTTACAACTTCGGAAATAAGTTTAAGATCTTCATCCTTTGCAACCATAATAATTGTTTTATTTTCTTTATGAGAAGGATTGAGAAGAGTGCGAAGAGAAGCGAGAAAATAAAGGTCTTCGTGGTCGTGGTCGAAAAGCTCCTGCATCATACCCTTACTGTCAATAATAGTTGCGCCCGAAAGCTGATTGTTGCTGAATTCTTTCAGAAGATTTTCAAGGCATTCGGTTTTGTTGAGAATGATCGTAACAAGCTTCATAAGCATACCCCCGTAAATTGATACCGATATTTTATCACGTTGTTTTTTTGTTTGCAATAAAATGAAGAAAAAAGGCTGTAAATCCTTTCGAAAAAACAGCCTTTTCTTATGTATCAATTATAGCATATATTAAAATAAAAAACAAGTCTTGCAGAAAAGTATGCTTTGTAGTACAATTTCAATCAAAACAGTTACAAGGGGGAGTTTCTTTGCTTGGAAAAGATATGAATATTGAAGCGCAATATGCAGATAAGGTGCAACACTTTCTCGAGTTTGAAATACAGCGCCTTGACAAACTTATAACCGAATACAAAGGAACGGTTAAGGTGTTGGGCGAGGACTTTAATATGGATAACCCCAACGGCGGAATGTATTCCGGAATGGAGCTTACCGAAACGCATAACGAAATGGAAAAGCAGATGGTTTATGCCGAGGAGGCTGCCGCAGATATCTATTTTTACAGAAAGCTTTGCAACGCACCCTATTTTGCAAAAGTTGATTTCAAAGGTGATAATGCAAAATTTCCCCGAAGCATTTATATAGGCTTAAGAACTCTTCAGGAGCACGATACCTTTCAAATGCTTGTTTGCGATTGGCGTGCACCCGTAGCATCGCTTTTTTATGAGGATTTTGAAGAAAAAGCTTTTTTTGAAGCTCCCGGCGGGAAAATAACGGGTGATTTACTTCTTAAAAGGCAGTTTAAGTTTGAAAACGGAAAACTTGCTTATTATGTGGACAGTGACGTTAAAATTGACGACGATATTCTCAGAGAGGTGCTCTCATCCTCATCAGGCGAGCATTTAAAGGTTATTGTCAGCAGTATTCAGCGTGAGCAAAATAAGGCTATCCGTTACAGCGATAACGAAAATCTTCTTGTTTTGGGTCCTGCAGGAAGCGGTAAAACCTCCGTCGGTTTTCATCGCCTTGCGTATCTTCTTTATCAGAACCGCACTGAGCTTACATCAGCAGAAATCATAATGTTTTCAAATAACGATATTTTTTCAAGCTATGTTGCGGATATCATACCCGAGCTTGGGGAAATGCCCATAAACTATTCGAGCTTTTACAATGTTTTTGCGGCTGAGCTGCCCACGGTTTCCACGGGGGATTATTATTCCCTTGCAGAGAGTATTATAAACGGTGATAAACGCAGAGCAAAAAGTGCCGGTATAAAATTAAACTCGGAATTTACAGATTATCTCGAAAATGCGGCAAATTGCTTTGAGCCCGATTTTTCAGCGGTTTCCCTTTTCGGAAAAGAAATTATTTCCGCCGAAAAGCTTGTTGAGCGTTTTATGGCAGACAGTGAAAATTCTCAGAAATCAAGAGGGGAACGTCTCGTTTCTTATGTTCAGGGCGTAATTGATGAATATTTTTTAACAAATAAAAGAGAAATTTACCTTCAGATTGACAGTGAATCCGAGGTTGATGAGGATACCTCGAAGCTTGTTAAAGTAAAACGCCGTGAAACAAAACAGCGCGCTACGGAAATGATTCGTTCGGCAGTTCTTGTTGACCCCATAGCTATTTATTTTAAGCTTTTGGGGGAATATAGTGAAAAAATAAATCGCCCTGAGCTTCTTGATACAAAAGAAAGCCTTTCAAAAGGATATCTTGAATTTGAGGACGCTTTGGGTGTTGTATATGTAAAAACGGTTCTCGGCACGTCAGCGGTGCTTTCGGGTGTTAAGCATATACTTATTGATGAAGCGCAGGATATGTCACTTATTCAGCATAAGCTGATTTTAAAAATGTTCCCGAGAGCTAAAGTAACTCTTCTTGCAGATACAAATCAGGCAATTGTTCCTGAACTGAACTTGACCGATAAAGAGGCTCTCGCTGAGCTTTATAACGCAAAAACGCTTACTCTTAATAAAAGCTACCGTTCAACAAAAGAAATCAACTCTTTTGCTCTCGGTCTTCTTCCGGAGGAGAGCCGATATGAAATCTTCGAGCGCTCGGGTGAAAAAGTTGAGCTTCTCAGCGGCGGTAAATCGGATTTTATAAATACAGTTAAACAATATGCCGAAAACAGCCCGTCAACTTGCGTTATAACAAGAACCCTTACGGAAGCGGTTGAGGTTTATAATGAGCTTAAAAAGGAAGTTTCGGGTCTTCGTATATGCGACAGTAAATCCTGCGAGCTGTCACATAACCCCATAGTTATGCCGCTTGCGCTCACTAAAGGTCTGGAGTTCGATAATGTTATCGTTTACAACGGTAACGGCTCCTTCAGCGGCGAGGAAAATAAAAAATATCTCTATATGGCATCAACAAGAGCATTGCATAAGCTTGCGGTTTTTGATGTTCGATAAAGACAATAAAAGAAAACAACGGTAAGTAAAATTGCCGACCGCAGGTCCCGATAATTCTCCATTCTCCATTCTCAATTATAATCGCAGACCCTTCATTCCTAATTCCTCACTCCGCATTACTCACTTTTGAGCAACGGCGATATGGGCGAGTTTATTAAGAAAAAAATTATTTATACACATTTTCCCTTGTGGCTTTGAAAAACTCATTGAATTCTTCTTGAGATAAAAGCTCGGGGTAGCTTAATATCATCAGCGGTACACCTTCTCCCCCGTGGTAGGAGGGTTGCATATACCCATAATCATTTACGCAAAATCCCAATCGTTTATAAAAATCAATGCGTTTTATCTGTTGCGCTGAAACGGGTGCTTCCGCCTCTAAAATAATGGACTTTTTATATGTTTCTTTTATAAGCTCTATTGTTTTTGAACCGTATCCCTTTGAGCGTTTATCTTCATCTATGGCGATATGCTCAATAAAAATAAAATTATCAAATATCCACGGAGAGATAAATCCCACGGGTGTATCGCCGTCGAGAATTTCAAAAAAGTTAAAATAAGGATTTTTAAAACATTCTATTTGGTCAATAGCATCGCGGCGCTCCTCATAAGGGAACGCCGCAGTCATTTTTTCATAGACCGTACTGAATGTTTTTTTCGTAACATTCACAAATCTAATCATTTTATTTTATCTGAGTACCTGCGGGAACGCAGTCGGGGAGGAATACTACCTGACATCCGCATGCGCCGTTTGTTGCGGCAAGAAGCATACCGTTACTCTGAACGCCTGAAAATCTTGCAGGCTCCAGGTTTGCTATTACAATAATCTTTTTGCCTACAAGCTGTTCGCAGGTGTATTCGCTCTTGATTGATGAAACGATAACTCTGTTTTCACCGCTACCGTCATCAAGAGTCAGCTTAAGACAGCTGTGTGACTTTCTGATTTCCTGAGCTTTAAGAATTTCGCAAACTCGAAGGTCGAGCTTTTCAAAATCCTCGATAGAAACGGTGTTTTCCTTAAGGGGAACGAAAGCATCTGCTTCGCCGTAAACGTGCTTGTCCTCGTTTTCAAAAACTTCTTCTGCTTTTGCGGCTTCCTCTGCCTTCGCTTCCTCTTCTGTTTTTTCGTATGAGAAGTCAAGAAGACCTACATATCTCTTGGGGTCGATTGCGAAAAGGAAGAGATAGAGACGGGGACCCTTCTCCTTATCAATGAGAAGCTTGTAAACATTCTTAAAGAACGAGCCCTGAATTGTTTTAAGTGCTTTTTCGTCAAGCTCTCCGCCGTTGATTTCTTTCGGGATAGCATAAAGCTTTTTGTTGAGCTCATCGAGGCTGTAGCCACCCGCTGAAATGTACTCAAACAATGCTTTGATTTCAGCCTTCTGTGTTTCATTGAGAGTTTCGTAAACCTCCCAATTGCGATGCTCTCTCAAACGGTTAACTTGCTCGGGAGCGCAGTTTTCGAGCCAATATTTTGCTTTATCGAGTCTTGCGCCGAACTGCTCGTGTTTATAAGGTGTACCGATTTTCTCAAAAACGGTTTCAAGCATAGGCACATTGAAGTCAACAACACTGCCCAGCTGAACGAGAAGGCTCATGGGAACGGTGTCAAGAACTCTGTCGCCTACGGTTGTGTTATACATAATGTCCTTCTGAGCTTCGTTTGCAGTACCGTCCTTAACGGCGTTGTACATTTTATCAAACTCAAAATACTGCCTTAAAATACCGTCATCAAAGCAGAAATCGAAAGCCTTGAGAGGTTCTGTTTTTGAATAAAGCCAAAGGATAACTTCGGGTTCATAGATTTTAAGAAGAGTTTCGGGAGTAAGGTTAAGACCCGAAGAACCTGACATCTTACCTGTTGTGCCTTTAATTCCGATGAACTCATAACCCTGGAAGAGGGGAGGCTCATAACCGAAAATTTTCTTAGCGATATCCTTACTTGTGTCGTAGCTGCCGTGGGGACTTGCGTGATCCTTTCCGCCCGGCTCAAAGTCAACACCTTCATACATCCAGCGCATAGGCCAGTCTATTTTCCATGCAAGCTTGCAGTTAAAGTCTTTTGTAAAATCAAAAGAGCCCTTGTGACCGCATTCGCAGGAATATTCTGCAACGGTGCAATCCTCGGAAAGGGCGTGTATTTTTGTTGTGTCCTTACCGCATTCGGGGCAGTAGATGCTTACGGGGTAATAACCCTCTCTTTCACCCTCCTGAACAGGCTGGGTGCGGTGAGAAGCGAGAATATCAAAGATCTCTCCGCGCTTTTTAAGGGCGTGAAGAATATGCTCGGTATATTTGCCGCTTCTGTACATTTCAGCCTGATGGCGGTAATCCATATCAATACCGAATTTTACGATTGAACGCTCGAATTCGTGCTCAAAATATTCGGCATAAGTTTTTTCTTCTGTATCGAAGGGGTTTTTAACGTCAACATAAGGACAGCCGATATATTTTTCCATATCGCCGTCAATAGCCGCAACGTTAACGGGAACCTTTCTCATACGGTCAAACTCATCCCATGAGAAAAGAAGCTTCGCCTTTTTACCTTTTTTTATAAGAGCGCGGACAACAAAATAGCTTGTTGCAATATCGCGGAAGTTACCGATGTGGATAGAGCCCGAGGGGCTGATACCTGCGGCGCAGACATATTCTTCCTTATCGGGGTTGCGCTTAATGATGCGATCTGCTATCATTTCGGACCAATGCATAATATCACTCTCGTTTCATAATTTATCAAAATACATAATATAACAGTTTGTTATTTTACAATAATTACTCTTTGGTGTCAAGTAAAAGAGACGGGAAAAAGCTTTGTTTTAATGTATTTTCAGTTATGAGGAATTAAAAAGTATCAAAAAATTCATAAAAAGGGAAAAAGGTGTTGCGAAAAAGGTCATTTTTTGGTATAGTTATCTTGTGTGTTTATGAGCCGTTACGGCATTGGGGGAATGTACCCGTACTTTTCAGTTTCAGGGAGGAAAAATATGATAAAGCTTTTGCGATATCTTAAGCCTCATAAGCATTTTGCGTTGTTTACACTTTTTCTTGCGGCTGTAAACAATGTGCTTACCCTTGCCTTTCCGCTTTTAATGTCGGAGGTAATCAATGAGGGTATAAACAAGGGCGACCTTGAAGCCATAAAGCACGACGGTGTGGTTATGATAGCTTGCTGTGTTATAGCAATGGTTGTTTCCATACTCAACTGTTATTGTTCAAGCCGTGTTTCAACAGGCTTTGCAGGGGAGCTAAGAGCAGATATTTTCAGCAAGGTAGAGAGCTTTTCTCAAAGTGATATAGATAAAATAGGCGTTCCTTCGCTTATTACCCGAACAACAAACGATATCCGTCAGGTGCAGGATCTTATACTTATGTCATTGCGGTCTATAATTTCCGTTCCCATTATGCTTATAGGCGGCATAACCATGGCAATAATAATGGATCCCGGTCTGTCAACGGTATTGCTTGTTGTTATTCCCGTTATTGCGCTTATTGCAGTTATTGTTGCAAAAAAGGTTATTCCTTTGTTTGATAAAATTCAAAAAAGAGTTGATAAGCTTAACCTTATAGTTCGCGAAAAAATCAGCGGAATAAGAGTTATAAGAGCTTTTAACAGAACAAAGCATGAGGACAAGCGCTTTAAGGATGCCAACGATGACCTGACGGGTATGAATGTTAAGGTTCAGCGTATTTTTGCATCCCTTATTCCCATTGTAACACTTCTTGTATTTCTTCTTATAATCCTTCTTGTCGGGGTGGGATATGTTCAGATAAACCGTCTTACGGACCCTGTGGAGATTCAGAATACCATGGGTGACCTTCAGGCATTTATAATTTACCTTGTGTTTATTATTGTTGCCCTGTCAACTGCGGCGGCAATGTTTATAATGATACCGAGGGCACAAATTTCCGCAAACCGAATCAATGCGGTTCTTGAGCTTGAGCCCGAAATAGAGAATCCCGAAAACGCAGGGCACACAGGCTGTGAGGGTATTGTTGAGTTTAAAGATGTAAGCTTTTCATATAAAGACCCTGACGGAGAAACCAATGAGGTTCTGAAAAATGTCAGCTTTACCGCAAAGCCCGGTCAGGTTACTGCCATTATCGGCGGCACGGGTTCGGGTAAATCGACCGTGCTTAACCTGATACCCCGTTTCTACGACGTTTCGTCGGGTGCGGTTTTGATTGACGACTGCGATGTGCGCCAAATGGATTTTGCCACCATTTACGGCAAAATAGGCTATATACCTCAGCAGGCATTCCTTTTCAGCGGAACAGTTGCGGATAATCTTCGCTACGGTAAAGAGGATGCTACTGATGAAGAACTGTGGGAGGCTCTCGAAATTGCTCAGGCAAGGGATTTTGTTGAAAATCTTCCCGAAGGTCTTAACAGTATGATTTCCCAGAACGGCACTAATCTTTCGGGCGGTCAGAAGCAAAGGCTGTGTATTGCCCGCGCCATAGTCAAAAAAGCTGAGTTCTATATTTTTGACGATAGCTTTTCCGCCCTTGATTTTGTTACGGATGCCCGTCTGAGAGCGGCATTAAAGAAAAAGCTTACGGATGCTTCAATTCTTATAGTTGCTCAAAGAGTAGGTACAATAATCGATGCAGATAAAATAATAGTTCTCGATAAGGGTGAAGCCGTAGGTACGGGAACCCATAAGGAGCTTCTTGAAAATTGCCCTGTTTACATGGATATCGTTGCATCTCAGCTGAGTGTTGAGGAGGTGGGCGAATGACGAGAAAAACAAGAAATCTTGATGAACAAAGGCGAACTCTTCTTGAAAGACGCAGGCAGACCCGTCAAAGGCGTTATTCTTCTTACCGTACAGTTCAGCAAGATGAAGAGCGAGCATCACGCTTCGGTGAAACAATGAAACGGCTTCTCGGCTATCTTTCGGAGCATAAAAGAGGAATGGTGCTGGTTTTAATAACCTGTATTCTCAGCACGGCTTGTAATGTTATCGGTCCCACATATATCGGTGATGCTCTTGATGTTTTAAATGAGCAGGTTAATGTAAAAATCGGCGGTGGTGAGATTTCTGCCGAAACGCTTATACCGTGTATTATTGTTCTGCTTGTTGTTTACGGCGGTATGGCACTGTTCTCATTTGTTCAGCAGTATACCATGGCGGGAATAACCGCAAAAACAGTTCGCCGTTTGCGTGAGGATATTAACACAAAGCTTTCCAATATTCCCCTGAGATATTTTGATACAAATGCAAAGGGTGATATTCTTTCGAAAATTATCAATGATATAGATAACATAAGCAACACACTTCAAAACAACCTTGTTTCGGTGGTGACATCGCTTATAACCATCGTAGGTGTTTTTGTTATGATGCTTGTAACCAATTGGTTCCTTACGATTATCGTTGTTCTCATAGTGCCTATTGCGGCAGCAGTGGCGCTTCCTATTATGAGAGTTTCCAAAAAGCTTTTTAAAAGCCAATGGGACAGAACGGGTGAGCTCAACGGTCATGTTGAAGAAATGTACACGGGACACAAAATCGTCAGGCTTTTCGGACAGGAACAGTTGGCGGTAGATGAATTTAACGATATAAACGATGAACTCACCAATGTCAGCCGAAAGGCTCAGTTCGTTTCGGGTACTATTCATCCGTTTATAAATCTTATGGATAATATAGGGTATATACTCATAGCGGTCATTGGCGGTTATCTTATTGTCAATAACGGCGTTTTTGCTATTGGCGGGACAGTGCTTTACGATATGGGCGAAAGCTTTACAATAGGCGGTATTTTAACATTTATAACCTATTCAAAGCTTTTCACCTCTCCTATATCTCAATTGGCGCAAATAGTCAACAATCTTCAATCCTGTATGGCTTCCTCGGAGCGCGTTTTTGCTCTTCTTGATGAACCCGAGGAGGAGCAGGGCAAGGCTTCACGTAAAGCGGAATTCAACAACGAACTGAGGTTCGAGAATGTTTCCTTCTCCTATTCTCCCGATAAGCCTCTTATGAAAAATCTCGATATAACCGTGAAAAAAGGCGAGCTTGTGGCACTTGTAGGTCCAACGGGTGCAGGTAAAACAACCTTCGTTAATCTTCTTATGAGGTTCTACGATGTAACGGATGGCAAAATCACCATTGACGGTACGGATATCCGTGATATGGAAAGAGATGCGCTTCGATCTCTTTACGGAATGGTTTTGCAGGATACGTGGCTTTTTAACGGCACTGTTAAAGATAATATCCGCTACGGCAGGCTTGAAGCTTCCGACAGTGAAGTGATTGAGGCGGCAAAGGCGGCGCGTGCCGATGAATTTATAAAAGAACTTCCCGAGGGGTATAACACCGTGCTTGATGAAAACGGCTCGAATCTCTCACAGGGTCAAAAGCAGCTTCTTACCATTGCCCGAGCCCTGTTAAAAGACCCCAAAATACTTATTCTCGATGAAGCCACAAGCTCCGTTGATACAAGAACCGAGCTTCTTGTTCAGGCGGCTATGAGCGAGATAATGAAGGGCAGAACTAATTTTGTTATTGCTCACCGTCTTTCTACAATACGAAAAGCCGATGAAATACTCTTTATCGACAACGGCGCGGTAAAAGAACGGGGAACTCACAACGAGCTTCTCAAAAAGGGCGGACTTTACGCAGATATGTATTACAGTCAGTTCGGAGGCAAGGTTCCCGACATAAACCATGATTATTAAGTTATCTGAAAGGACAGATTTATAAATGAAAAACACAGAAAAATCAATGGAAAAACTTGTTGCACTTTGCAAAGGCAGAGGCTTTGTGTATGCAGGCAGTGAAATTTACGGCGGTCTTGCAAACACCTGGGATTACGGCCCCCTCGGTGTTGAACTGAAAAACAACATCAAAAATGCCTGGCGTAAAAAGTTTATTCAGGAAAATCCCTACAACGTAGGTCTTGACAGCGCAATTCTTATGAACCCTCAGACATGGGTTGCATCAGGTCACTTGGGTGGCTTCTCCGATCCTCTTATGGACTGCCGCGAATGTAAGACACGCCACAGAGCAGATAACCTTATTGAGGATTTTGACGGAACTAACGTTGCAGGCTGGTCAAATGAGCAGATGATGGAATATATCAAGGAAAAAGCTATTCCCTGCCCTCAGTGCGGAAAGCATAATTTTACCGATATACGTCAGTTTAACCTTATGTTCAAGACCTTCCAGGGCGTTACCGAGGACAGTAAAAACGAGCTTTACCTTCGTCCCGAAACTGCACAGGGTATTTTCGTGAACTTTGCTAATATTCAGAGAACAACAAGAAAGAAGGTTCCCTTCGGTGTTGCTCAGATAGGTAAATCCTTCCGTAATGAGATCACTCCCGGTAACTTTATTTTCCGAGTAAGAGAATTTGAGCAGATGGAGCTTGAATTTTTCTGCAAGCCCGGAACAGACCTTGAATGGTTTGAATATTGGAGAGGCTTCTGCCGTGATTGGCTCTATTCTCTCGGTATTAAAGAAGAAAATCTCAGACTTCGAGATCACGACCCCGAGGAGCTTTGCTTCTATTCAAAAGCAACAACAGACTTTGAATACCTCTTCCCCTTCGGTTGGGGCGAGCTTTGGGGCGTTGCCGACAGAACCGATTACGACCTTACTCAGCATATAAATACATCAGGTAAGAGCCTTGATTATTTCGACCCCGAAACAAACGAAAGATATATTCCTTATGTTATTGAGCCTTCACTCGGCGTTGAAAGACTTTTCCTTTCAATTATGACGGAAGCTTATGACGAAGAGGTTGTTGA
>CAZCQI010000017.1:0-19600 GCA_964500795.1 uncultured Eubacteriales bacterium | reverse complement strand
TGTCAACACCTTTTTTTAAGTTTTTTGTCGAGTCTTACACGCCACCGGGCGTTTCTCTCTCGACTTCACTTAAATTTCGGAAGCACCGTTTATTCGGCGTCTCTCTTGTTGACGGGACTGAATTATAGCACCTGTATTTCTCATTGTCAACACTTTTTTTCAAAAAAAATTCAATGTTTTTTTAAGTTTTTTGGGGGCAACAATATGTTGTGGTACACCCCATGATACGACCACAATTTTCGTGTAGAAAACTTTGTAGAAAGTATGTTTATACTTTTTTAGAAGCAAACTTAATATATAAAGAGCCTCGTTTTTCAAACGAAGCTCTCTTTAAGTTCAACATTTTATTATCACTTTTCGTTATTACCCCGTTCTTCTTTCCACTCCTTGTAAAATGAAATGGCAAAAATTAGAAGAGCAACCGTTAATGACAGATTTAAAACAACGGCGAGATAGATCACATCTCCGTCCATACTCAAATTGAGCACGGCTGTTAAAAGCCAGATACTAACAAATGTTATAACAAATCCTATAACCGTTTTCTTTAAAATATTCTTCATTTCGTGGAAAAACCTCCCTTTATTTGAACGAACAGAAGATCTTCTTACGGCCCACTCTGTTCGATAAATCATATTTTCAGCCGCTTTTGTACCCTCTGTATACATTTTTAATAAATATTTAAAGTATGTCAACATTTTTTGGTTAAATGCAAAATTTTAATGAGCCTCAAATAAACATTTTTCTGTTTTCTGCAGCCTCTCTTTTGTATATTTTCATTAATCTTGAAAAAAATATTAAAAATTACTTTTTGAGGTGCAATATGACAAGTAGATTTTTCAGTTCGCGTTTTTACGGTTTTCTTCAATCCAAAGCGGGAAAAGCTCTGTGTTTTTTTCTTGCTTTTACTATCATAATAGGTATTGTCAGCTTTGCGGTTGTTAAAACTTCCGATGATACTTCAACTCAGGTGCTCTCAAAATTAGGTTCGCGCGGTGATGAAGTAAGAAGGATACAGACCAAGCTGCGTTCTCTCGGATTTTACAGCGGTTCTGTTGACGGCATATACGGAGTGAGCACACAAAGCGCAGTTCGTAAATTTCAGGCTTCGGTTGGAATAACCGCTGACGGCGTTGCCGGACCAAAAACATTATTATATTTGGGATTGGGCTCTTCCTCCGGCAGTACATCCGGTGGTTACAGCTCATCGGATGTATACCTTCTTGCTAAAGTAATTGCCGCAGAAGCACGAGGGGAAAGCTATACAGGGCAGGTTGCAGTAGGTGCAGTTGTTTTAAACAGAGTTGAATCCTCTTCTTTTCCCGATACGGTTTCGGGCGTTGTTTATCAGTCCGGGGCATTTTCAGCGGTAACCGACAGTAACTGGAGCGTTGCACCTGATGCAACATCTAAAAAAGCGGCTCAAGATGCTATTAACGGCTGGGATCCCTCGGGAGGAGCCTTATACTATTATAATCCTGCCAAGACCTCAAACAGATGGATACGAACACGCCCTGTAATAACAACCATCGGCGCACACGTATTTTGCAGATAATGCAAAAGAAACGGAACAGTTCTCCATAACCGTTCCGTTTCTTATACTATTATACTATATTATATTACGCCTTTTTTGAGTATTACATTCGCATAGAGAGCTGACTCACTTGTTGCGATAACCGCATAAGCTTCTTTTGCTCTGTCATAAAATGCAAAACGCTCGATCTCGGACATCTTTGTTTCGCCGTTATTCTTGTTGATAATCTCCTGATACTCTGCCCAAATAGTGGGTGTAGGATCACCCTTTGTTGTCTGCATAAGCATAACGGGGCTTTCAACATAGGTATCAAGGGGCATAAGTTTAAGAATTGCATCAAGAAGCTCGGGAACGTTGTGACCGTCGCAACGAACAAGTCTTTTTGCATTTGATGCGGCAGGGAAATTGCCGTCGCCGATTACGATTTCATCTCCGTGACCCATTTCATCGAGAATTTTAAGAAGCTCGGGTGAAATGATGTTTGGAATACCTTTTAACATATATATTACCTCCGTTGCAAGCTTTTCTTGCATTTATTTTTTCTGTTGGCGGATATCCTCTCCGCAGAACTCGATAACCTCAAAGCCGTTAAGACGGGATGTTACGCGCTGACCGTAACGCTCTTCAAGCTCTGTCATTGAAAGATTTGAGATTATAATCATAGCCTTGCCCGAAAGAATGGCGTCATTTACAAGCTCGTTTATTGTCGCTTCGCCGAAGGGTGTGGGGAATTCAGCGCCTAAATCGTCAATGATGAGCAAATCGCATTTTTCAAGCTCTTCTTCAATGTTACCGTCGCTTCTGCCGAAGCGTTCTCTTTCCATTTCTTTTATAATACTTCCTGCAGAAGCATAATAAACACTGAAGCCTTTTTGAGTAACCTTATTGAGCACTGCAAGGGCAAGATGGGTTTTACCGAGACCTGTTGCTCCGCTGAAAAAGAAGCTGCTGCTGTTGGGATAAAAATTTTCCGCATAGGCTTTGAGCATCTGAGAAGCGCCGCGCATTATATCGCGATGAGAGAAACCCAGCTCTTTATCCTTAATATCGCTGTAATACTTTAAATCAAAGTTTTCAAAGGTGGACTTTGCAAGCACGGGACTACAGGAAAGCTCCCCTACGGAAAGCTGCTGTAAAAGAGCTATATGGCACTCGCAAAGCTTGCCGTTATATATTCCCGAATCATTGCACTTTTTACAGGTGTAGGGAATATCAAGATAATCCTCGGGATATCCCGCTTTTTTTATAAGCTCCCTTCGTTCTGCCTGAGCCAGCAAATTCTTTTGGGCAACGGCGGAAATATCGACCTTTTTCCCGTTGGCTCCCACGCTCCTGATGACCTCAAGAGCCGCATTTTTCATTATATTTTCAATCTCAATAAGCTCGGGATATTTGGCAACAAATTCTCTGCGACGAATTGCCGCAAGCTGCTCCGCCTGATCTCGCCGTGATTTAAGAACGGCTTCAGCCTTGGAATAAATCATTTCCGAAAATTTCATTGTTCTTCCTCCCCTTCTGCATATTTCTTTATCCAATCAAGAACGCTGTTTTTCCCTACATTTTCCGTGTCATATGATTTTTTAACTTCCTTGGGAATTGATTTTTTCTTTTTCTCTTCCGCCTGGGCGACGGTTTTAACTCCCGACATTGCCCATTTTTTAAGAAGCTTGTTTGTATCCGTAAGAACGCATCCCGTTTCACTCAGTGCAAACTCTATAAGTTCAACCGGAGACTCCCACTCAACTGCCCAATCTCTCAAAAATTTTGATATTCTTGCAGTAGGTATTTCTCCCGTGAAACCTGCCTTGTCTTTAAGCTTGATATAAAAATCGTTGATTTTTTCAACTGCTAAAAGCTCCTTTTCCACAAGCTCGAGGGTATCTATACCCCTCTTTGCCCAATCCTCAGCTCGGCTCTTTATTGCCGATGAGGAAACTCGCCCTTCGCATTTTTGATGTTGAAGAAGCGTTAAAATAACCTCCGGCGGGAAGCCGTAATAATCATATATCATTAGTATAAGAGCTTGGGTATCGTAACCGAAGGTTCCCAAAATACTTTGTGCTTCGTTATATATTATTTCAAGCTCGGGTTCTTCGGAAATTCTTTTTGCTATTTCGCGTTGGGTAGGTTTTTTTACGGGTAGCTTTCTTACGGTGGAAACCGGACTCTGTTTTTCCTCTGATTTCACCGAAACGGACTTTGCATTTGCTTCTGCTTTTTCTGCTTCTTCAGAAGAAACCTGTTCCTGAGTTTTCTCAATCACTCCGTCAGATATCCAATAATCAAGGCAGTCGCGAACATCACATCCTGCAAGCCCCGTACATCTGCTGATTTGAGCCTCATCCGTTACGCCCTGAGGATTTCTTAAAATAAAAAGCAAAACCTTAAAGCTTGCCGAAGGGGCAAGCTTTAAGTGTTTATCTAAAAGATCTGTAGGCACGGCAACCGCACCGTTAATATAATCGCATTTTATTTTTATCATAAGATTATTCGGGGAATTTCACAATAACACCTACGGTTTTATCGCTGACGTACTGTGCGTAGCCTTTCATATCAATATCTTTGGAAAGAGATCTTCCTGCAACAACATAACCTCCGTTGGAAGCAAGACAAATGGCATTTGCACTGTCATCTCCTGTTCCGCCGAAAGAGCGTACCCAGGAAAGTGAACCTGTTTTACTGAAGGATGCTATTACGATATCGTCGCCGCCACGTGTTGTTACACCCTTAAGATCACGGGTGGAGGAATTACTGCAGCCTGCGGTAATAAACGAGCCGTCCTCAGTTTCGACTATACAGGAAAGGGCATCGTTATTCTGACCGCGGAAAGGCGTCGCAAACACAAGAGACAAATCGTTATCAAACTTCATAATGTATGCATCATAGCCGCCTCTTGACGCAAGGTCGGAAATAAACATACTGCCCGAAACTGAGCTTGTGTCTGAAGAGTTGGATTTACCAACCACTGCCACACCGCCGTTTTTGCAAACGGTGATACCTGTAAATGACTCGATTCCTTTACCTGCAATGGGAACCACTTTTGAATACTTACCGTCACTTGTGAATTTTACAATACCGCCGTCAGATGAACCGAGACTGTCAAACAGAGAGCCTGAATAGAAATTACCTACGCAGAAAAGATTGCCGTCAGTTCCCTCAACAACGCCGTTAAAGGCATCCTGATTTCCTCCTACTATGTTCTTCCACACAAGAGAGCCGGCAGAATTATATTTTACAATACATGCGGCAGACTCGAGCTCAGGCTTACCGAAGCCGGAGGCATCGCCGTCATTATTACCGACTGAACCTACAACAACTATACCGCCGTCGGAAGTAAGTGTTGCACCGTTGAACAAATCAACAGTTGATGTACCGAAGCTTTTATACCATTCCTGATTGCCTTTTTTATCAAATTTGAAAACAGCACCGTCATAGTAGCCTTTACCTGTTACGCCACCTACGTTTTTACCGTAGCCTACTGCATAGAAGCCACCGTCATCCGTGGCAACGAGAGATGTGATAACGGTAATTCCTTTTGTTGAGCCGAGTGCCTGCTGCCAGGAAATATCTCCGTTTTTATTGTATTTTGTAAGCACGGTATATGGCGTTTTGTATTTAAGCTCGGCATAATCTGCAAAATCGCCGTCGGTAGAGTTTGTGGCAACAGCGGTAATATAACCGCCGTCCTCAAGTGTAACAACACTTGAAAAATAATCTGCCGCAGTACCGCCTAAGGAGTCCTGCCAATCTGTATCAGCAGATTCAACATTGCTTACTATTGTTGTAAGCTCCACTATTGTTGTAAGAACATTACCCTGATTATCAACACCTGTGTTTCCCTGACCGTCGGTAACTGCAACGGCAGTAGTACCTACAACATTGCTGCCTGAACCCTGAGTTGAATTTTCATGTTTAACCGTTACCTGCTCGGTAACTACTGCGCCGTCGCTGTCAGTAACTGCTACGCCTTTTTCATCAGTCACGGGAACATTAACTACTGCATCCTTATACACTACTGTTGTCTGCTTTTTTCCTTGGCTGTCGGTGAACTCATATATTTCTGTTTCGGGAATATATGTAACTTCTTCACCGTTCTCGTCGGTAACAGGCACTCCGTTGCTATCCGTAACAACAATAGGCTCTGCGGTATCCTTGCCGGCTGTCTTTACAACGGCAACAACAATAGCCGCAATTACTATAACCGCAATTACGGGAATAAGTATGTAAAGGAACTTTTTATTTTTCTTTTTTTCTTTATTATTTTTTTGGGGAACAACGGGAGGCGGTGACGGAATCTTTAATTCACTTTTATTCTCGTTAACCGAACCGTTATTTTTCTTTTCTTCCATTTTTATAAACCTCCGTTTAATACAGAAAAGATCTTTTAGAAGAGCGCAAATACTCAATTTAATCCATATTAACATAAATATCCGAATTTTTCAATTAAAAAATATGGTAAACATAAATTCGTTACATATTACATAAAAAAACAGGTTATTTATTATGTAATATCAATAATTTTGCAATTTACTCAAAAAAATAATTGAAAAGACAAAAAATATGTGCTAAAATAACAAATACAGTTGCTATTGTATCCATACGGATATTCAAATTTTATTTAAAAGCATATTATCAACGGATTTCCCGTTGTTTCAGGGAGGAATCATCTTGAAATCATACACTACGGACAGTATCAGAAATGTCGTTATAGCAGGTCACGGCGGCAGAGGTAAAACAACCCTTGCAGAAGCTATGCTTTACATAGCCGGTGCTTCCGACAGAATGGGACGTGTTGCCGACGGCAACACTGTTTTGGACTTTGATGCAGAGGAAAAAAAGAGAAATGTATCAGTTTCCTCAGCAATGGCTTGCATTGAGTGGCGTAATAAAAAAATCAATATAATCGACACTCCCGGTCTTTTTGATTTTGAAGGCAGCAGAAGCGAAGGAATCCGCGCAGCGGAAACCGCTATTGTTGTTCTTTCCTCAGGTCACGGAGTTGACGTTGGTGCTGAAAAAAGCTTACGCATTGCGGGCAGAAATCAGCTTTCCAAAATAATTGCCGTTTCAAAATGCGACGGTGAGAACCGCGATTTCTATAAAACTCTTAACGCTCTTAAGGAAAAATACGGCACCGCTGTGTGTCCCGTTGTTGTTCCTTATATGGTTAACGGAGTTGTTGACTGCTACGTTAACTTCCTTCAGAATAAAGCATTCAAGTATGACGGTATCAAGGGTACTGAAGTTCCCATGCCTTCAGATCCCGTTATTGACGAAATTCATGGTGCTTTCACTGAGGCTGTTGCTACTGCCGATGATGATCTTATGATGAAATTCTTCGATGGAGAAGAATTTACCCATGATGAAATCGTTTTCGGTCTTTCACGCGGTGTTGCCGACGGTACCGTAGTTCCCGTTTACGCTTGTTCCGGCTATACAGGCGAAGCAGTTGACCTTCTCATGAACGGTATAACAAAACTCACCCCCGCTCCTAAAGGCGAAGCAGAATTAGAATGTAATGCAGACGGACCACTTGCCGCTATTTGCTTCAAAACAGTTGCCGACCCGTTCATCGGTAAAATGTCTTTCTTTAAAGTAATATCAGGTAAAATTACTCCCTCAACAAAGGCTTATAACGCCCGCACCGAGGAAGAAGAAAAAATGGGTAAAATCGTTACTGTTAAGGGCGCAAAGCAGGAGGATATCTCCGAAATTATTGCCGGTGATATCGGTGTTGTTACAAAGCTTTCAGGCTTTAAAACAGGCGACACTATGTGTGATGCAAAGAATCCTGTTGAGCTTAGTGGCGTTTCTTTCCCCGCTCCCTGCTACTCTATGGCAGTTTCCGTAGTCAAGAAGGGTGAAGAGGATAAGGTTGCTTCCGGTCTTAACAAGCTTTCTGAAGAAGACGGCTCAATGAAGTTCTATACAAATAAAGAAACAAAAGAACAGATTGTATCAGGTCTCGGCGAACAGCATCTTGAATCCATAGTTTCAAAGCTGAAAAATAAATACGGCGTTGACGTTGAGCTTAACGCTCCCAGAGTTGCTTACAGAGAAACAATCCGTAAGAAAGTTGACAAACAGGGCAGGCATAAGAAGCAGTCCGGCGGTCACGGTCAGTTCGGTGATGTTTGGATTCGCTTTGAACCTTATATGGGCGAAGAGGAATTCGTTTTCACTTCAGATGAGGTTGTAGGCGGTGCAGTTCCTAAGAACTACTTCCCCGCAGTTGAAAAAGGCTTGCGCGAGTGCATTGCCTCCGGTCTTATTGCCGGCTATCCTATGGTTGGTATTAAAGCTTGCCTTCACGACGGTTCTTATCATCCTGTTGACTCTTCCGAAATGGCTTTCAAAACTGCCGCAAAGCTGGCTTTCAAAGCAGCAGTTCCGGAAGCTTCTCCAACCATTCTTGAGCCTATCGGCACACTTAAGGCATATATCCCCGATGATAATTTAGGCGATATTATGGGTGATGTCAACAAACGCCGCGGCAGAGTTTTAGGTATGGGTCCTGCAGAAGAAACTAAGATGCAGGAGCTTGTTGCAGAAGTTCCCATGGCAGAAATGAGCGACTTCGCCATCACTTTGCGCTCCGTAACCGCAGGCAGAGGATATTTCACTCTTGACTTTGCCCGTTACGAGGATGCTCCTTCAAATATTGCAGAAAAAGTTATTGCAGACGCAAAGCTCTCTGATGATGAATAATCAAAAATAGTAATCTCCCCGTTGAAACTGATTTCAACGGGGAGATTTATTTTATTTTTTAATTATTCGTCATCATCGCAGCAACCGCAGTCACAGTCGCAATCGCAATCATCGAAATCGATGTCAAGCTCAAGCTTCTCGCCGCAGGAGGGGCATTCAATGAACTCTTCATCAAGCATTTCTTCGTCAAGGAAAATTTCCTCTCCGCAAGAAGGGCACTCTACCTCATAAAGATCATCGTCCTCTTCATCACAGCAACAGAAATCATCATCCTCGTCGCAGTAAATGTATTCTTCAAGCTCATCAAGATCCTCATCGATGGCATCAACAAGATCTTCAACAGTGCTGAGATCCTCATCGATATCGCTCACTGTAAGAGCCATATCTTCGAGAATGTCAAACATAGCTTCGAAAATTTTTGTTTCTTTGGAATCCTTGTCAAGGTCAAGACCTGCTGCAAGTCCTTTAAGGTATGCAACCTTTTCTGTAAGTGTCATAGTAAAGACCTCCTAATTTAATTTAAACACTCAATGCAATTATGCTCTTGAGAGATATTCACCTGTTCTTGTGTCTATGTTGATCATTTCGCCCTCGTCAATGAAAAGAGGAACCTTGATTTCAGCGCCTGTTTCAACGGTGGCGGGCTTAGTAGCGTTAGTGGCTGTGTTGCCGGCAAAACCGGGATCGGTCTTAGTAACCTGAAGAGTAACGAATGTGGGGGGTTCAACACCGAAAACGTTTCCCTTATAGGAAAGAATCTTACAAGTCATATTTTCCTTAACAAACTTAAAGTTATCGGAAAGATTGGAAGAATCAACGGGAACCATTTCATATGTTTCGGGATCCATAAAATAGTAGAGACCGCCGTCTTCATAAGAATAATCCATATCTTTTCTCTCAATGTATGCTGTGGGATACTTGTCTGTAGGGCTGAATGTTTTTTCAACAACACTGCCGTTGATTACATCCCTGATTTTTGTGCGAACAAAAGCTGCGCCCTTACCGGGTTTAACGTGCTGGAATTCGATGATGGAGTAAACCTTACCGTCCATTTCGAATGTAACACCGTTTTTGAAATCGCCTGCTGTTACCATAGTTAAATTCCTCCGAAGTGAATTATTTTACATCATAATAGTATAACATTTCGCCCCTGTTTTCAAGTGTTTTTTTATATTTTAACGCTTAACAGGGGCAAAAATACACTGTTTTTATTATTTTTCTTCTTTAATTCCTATACCGAGCTCATCAAGTTGAACACTATCTACTCTCGAGGGGCACTCCGTCATAGGCTCACTTGCATTCTGAACCTTGGGGAATGCAATAACATCACGAAGAGAATCTGCCTTGAGAAGCTGCATAACAAGTCTGTCAAGACCGATGCCCATACCGCCGTGAGGAGGAGGACCGAATCTGAATGCGTCAAGAAGATATCCGAACTTCTGCTGAGCCTCTTCCTCTGAAAGACCGAGCAGCTTGAATATTCTGTCCTGAAGCTCGGGGTCTGTAATACGAATGGAACCTGAAGAAAGCTCAATTCCGTTAAGAACAAGGTCATAAGCCTCAGCACGAACCGATGCTTTATCTGTTTCAAGATAAGGCAGGCATTCGGGAAGTGGTGATGTGAAGGGATGGTGCATTGCAACAAACTGCTGAGTATCCTCATCCCAATCGAAAAACGGGAACTCAACTATCCAGAGAAGATTAAAGCCGTCGCCGATAATATCGAGCTTCTTTGCGGCTTCGTTACGAAGGGCACCGAGAGTTGAAAGAACGGAGCTGTTTTTAGTATCTGCGATAATGAAAACAACATCGCCTTTTTCTGCGCCTGCTCTTTCGAGAATTGCCTTCATTTCATCCTCGCTCATAAATTTAGCAAATGAGGAAGCAATACCGTCGTCGGTAAGTCTTATCCAGGCAAGACCCTTTGCACCGATACCTCTTGCAAATTCCGTGAGCTTGTCAATTTCTTTTCTTGTATAAGTTTTTACCGCATCCTTAGCAGTAATACCTCTTACACTGCCTCCCCCTGCTACTGCTGAGGAGAATACGGAGAAACCGCAGTCTTTAACGATATCGGTAAGGTCAAAAATCTCCATACCGAAACGGGTATCCGGCTTATCCGAACCGTAACGCTCCATAGCCTCTTTATACGTAAGGCGCGGAAGCGGGAGAGGAATATCAACACCGAGAGCCTCTTTGAAAACTCTTGCAATGTAGCCCTCACCGATTTTAAGAACATCTTCCATAGTTACGAAAGACATTTCAAGATCTATCTGAGTGAATTCAGGCTGTCTGTCGGCTCTTAAATCCTCGTCGCGGAAGCAACGGGCAATCTGCATATAACGGTCAAAGCCTGCAACCATTGAAAGCTGTTTATAAAGCTGAGGTGACTGGGGAAGAGCATAGAAGCTTCCCTGATGAATACGGCTGGGAACGAGGAAATCTCTTGCTCCTTCGGGAGTTGATTTAATGAGCATGGGTGTTTCTATCTCAATAAATCCGTTTTCATCAAAATAGTCACGGGTGATTTTTGTTACCTTGTGACGGAAAAGAATGTTTTTCTGTAAATCAGGGCGACGAAGGTCAAGATAACGGTATTTTAACCTTGTAAGCTCAGAGGTCTGGCAATTTTCAACAATATCAAAAGGAGGAGTTTCACTCTTTGAGAGAACTCTTAAATCCTTAACATCAATTTCGATATCACCCGTTGGTATTTCACCGTTCTTTGAAGAACGCTCACGAACAATACCCTTTGCCATAAGAACATATTCACTTCTTACTGCAAACGCCTTTTCAAAAATCTCCTTATCTGTATTTTCATCAAACGCCAGCTGAACAATTCCCGTTCTGTCGCGCAAATCCACGAAAATAAGAGCACCTAAGTCACGCTGTTTTGCTACCCAACCGCAAACAGTTACTTCTTCGCCTGCATTTGCGGCGCGAAGCTCTCCGCAGTAAACGGTTCTTTTAAGACCGTTCATATTCTCCATATTTACCGTCCTTTCGCAGAAAATTATCTTCTGCAAATTATTTGATACTTATTTTATTTTTAATGAGATATACCGTAGGATAGTGAAGTCCTATGCCGGCGGCAAGTCTGAGAATTGTTCCCATAAAGTTTATACCTACCGCACCTGAACCTGCGGTTAATTTGGCAGCTTCAACATCAGTAGTAAATTTTATAGCATCGGATGTAACAACCATTCCTATATTAAAACTTTCTGAAAGAGAGCTCGTTATTGACTGAATTATAAGAAGCGAGCCGAAGAAAATTACAACGGCACCGAAATTACCCAATTTTGATACGGGCGAAACATTCGAGCAGGTAATACCTAAATAAAGGCACTGAACTGCAAGAAAAACAGTAACTGCAAGAGAAACGCAGGCGCTTGCTACAGTTATTGCAATAGTCATAAACGAGGGAATTCCGAAAACAGCAAGAAGACTTTCGAGACTTTCCATTACCTCATTGCCCAGCTCCTGCTGAACCTGGTATACCCAAAGTATCATTGAACCGAGAAAAAGAACATAAACAGCAAATATCCAGATAAGACCCGAAAGAGATTTAGACCTTACGAGCTTACCCGTTTTTACGGGTAAGGTAAGGGTAAGATAACCGGCTCTTCCGAACATTGTTTTTGAAAACATCATCGCCACTGCAATAAGAACCATAATACAGGCAATTCCGAGAGCGAGAATAACTAATAAACCGCCGAGAGCATTTATAACCTGACTGGAGCTTAAAACCGTAAGCAGCTCTGCAACTATTGCAACTATAAATGCGCAAAGAAAAACCGTTGACATTGAATGCCATTGAGCTTTAAGGTCATTTTTTAAAAGCTTACCAAACATTTGAAAAGACCTCCTTAAAGTTATCCTCAATGGATTTACCGTCCTTAGTCAACTCAGCAACGCTTTTGTTTACAAGAACATTACCGCCTCCGATAAAGAGCGCGTGAGTAAAAACGGACTGCAAATCATTTATAAGGTGTGTTGAAATAAGAAGAGTTGATTTTTCAGCATAGTTTTCCATTATAAAGTTAAGAATGGAAGCACGTGTGGCGGGGTCAACACCGCCCATTGGCTCGTCGAGAATGTAAAGCTCGGCATCTCTTGACATAACAAGAGATAAAAGAAGCTTTTCCTGCATACCTTTAGACATAGTTTTGGATTTCTGCTTTTCGGAAAGACCGAAGTGCCTGAGCATCTCCAAAGCCTTAACCCTGTCAAAATCCGAGAAAAAGTCGTCGAAATAATTAACGGCATCTATATTGCGCATCCAATCGTGAACAAAGGTTTGCTCGGGAAGGTAAGCGGTTGTTGCCTTTGTTGTTTCTCCGGGAACCAAGCCGTTTATCAGAACTTCGCCGCTGTAATCATGGATAAGGCCGGTAAGAATTTTCATAAGAGTGGTTTTACCGCAACCGTTAGGTCCGAAAAGACCTATTACCTCCCCTTGAGGAAGCTCAAAGCTCATATTGTTTAAAACAGTATTGTTGCCGTATGCCTTGGTAAGACCGTTGGCAGTTATTATAGACAATGTAATACCTCCAATCAATGGTTTGCCTACTTAAATCAGAACCCGAAACAAATCGGGTTTTAATCATTATGTATTTTACACCGATACAGGTTAATAGTCAAGTAAATAATATGTAAACTGAACGGCAATTGACAGCAAATGATGACTAAAAAGAAACGCACCGCCTGAGGGGACAGGCGGTGCGTTCCCGACACAAAGCATAACACTTTGCATCTAGGGTTTACTTGAGGAGGGGTTTATTCCGATAAATCGGAATAAAGCACAAGTACTCAGGTGCGGCTCCCTTTCCAAGTGCAAGTCTATTTTAGCAGATACTTAATATATAATTGTGAATAAATTGTTAATAATTGTAAAAAAATGTACATTTTTTTATTTTTTTGTCGTAATTCTTAAGATTGCTATTGACAGTCGTATGAACCTGTGTTATTGTCATAGTAACACGATGTGCAATCGTGTGAGAAAGGAGTTGAGGAAATGAATACCACTAAAGCCTTTGAGCCGATTTCTGCGGCTATGAAACTAACCGGGGGTTTCACCCTCTCCCAATTATCGGAGATTTCGGGTCTGGAGTGTACGACCATCCAGAATTGGGTAAAGCGCGGTTGGATCGAACCTCCCAAAAACAGGCGCTACGGCGAAGAGTCCGTGGCAAGGGTTCTTATCATCAATATGCTAAAGGGTGCTATGCAGTTATCAGGTATTGTTGAACTGTTGGCATACATAAACGGCAAGGTTGATGATAGGTATGACGATGTTATCCCTGACGGAGAGCTTTACAGCCTGCTTTGTACGGTTACGGAAAAATTAGATGAAATCGGTAATCTGAATCGTGCAACAATAACCGAAGTAGTTGAAAATGAGCTTGAAGATTACAAAGAGCCTATCCCCGGCGGAAAGGAAAAGCTTAAAAATGCTCTTACCGTTATGATGCTTGCCCATATATCCTCTTCACTGAAAAACGAAGCCAATCAAATTTTGAAAGATATTATACCGTAATAAACAAATTATGTTCCACGGGGAACATAAACATTATACACTGTTCCACGGGGAACAAATTAAAAAGGATTTGTTGTTGTTGTTGTTATTATTATATAAGAAAAGCACGAATTATAAACGACACTAAATCAATAAGCACAAAGAAAATAATTTCATTACAGAAATATCGGCAAGGATTACGAAACAATTATGCTTATGCCGGCTATCCACGAAAGCCTTAAAGCAGTAACCGCAAAATATACTGCTGAGGAGCTTGTAACGAGCCGTTCTCAGGTAGCACTTGAAATACAGGAAACATTGGAAGAAAAGATGGCTGATTACGGTATTCTTATTGAAAAGTTCAATATTGTTAATTTCTCATTCTCTGAGGAATTTTCAAAAGCCATTGAGGCAAAGGAGGTTGCCCAGCAAAACCTTCTTAAAGCTAAAACAGAGCAAGAGCAGGTGTTGGTTGAAGCAAATGCAGAAGCAGAAAAGAAGGTTATCGCTGCTGAGGCAGAAGCAAAGGCAATTCTTGCAAAAGCAGAAGCTCAGGCAGAGGCAAACGAAGTAATTGCAAATTCTCTTAATCAATATGTTCTTGAAAACAACAAAATAGAAAAATGGGACGGCAAGCTCCCCTACGCAACCGGCGGCGCATCTATTATTGATGTTTCAGGAATAACAGAAGAAACAGAAGAATAAAAAAACAGCTACGAGAAGCGTCCTTATAGGGCGCTTTTTGTTATGATAAACTTTATTGTATTTTTGCACATTAAAAACACCTTAGGTTTGTACAACATTATAATTGAAGTAATTATATAACTATGGTATTATATATGGTATGAAAAAAGAGGTGTATAAAATGAATTTTTCACAAAAAGTAAAAGACGGAGTTTCTAAGGTTCAAACCTATTGGAAGACTCCAATGAAGGGTCGTTATATGACCTTTAAAGAAATTGCCGCATATTCCGGCGGCGGTATCGGTGCCTATATGATAATCACCCTTGGCACTGCCTGCTTGCTTGCTACAAATAATACTTTGCTTTCAAGCACATTGGGTATTGACCCCACGGATATGTATATAATGTATGTTATAGCAGTTCTTGCAAACATACCCCTTACGGGAATTCGTGCAAATATCATAGACAATACCCGAAACAAAGCCGGTAAATACAGACCGTACATAGTTACAATGGCACTTCCTGCAGCAATAATATGTAACTTGATGGTCTGGTTCCCGTATAATAAGCTTTCCGATTGGCTCGGCGACGGAATGATATTCGGTGAAACAAAAGCATATGTTGCAAAATGCGCAATAATTATGGTTTTGAACCTTTTATTACATTTCTTCTACTACTTCTTTTATGATGCCTATGAAAACCTCATTCACGTTCTTACGCCGAACTCTCAGGAAAGAGCCGATGTTGCTTCCGTAAAAAGCATAGTTTACTCCTTTGCCCCTACAATTGTAAATCTTTTTACACCTATTATCGCATCGGAGCTTTTCCATTCAAATACAACCGATATCCGTGTATACAGATTCCTTTATCCTATTCTCAGCGTTCTTGGTATTCTTCTTTGTATAATTGTTTACAAGCATACGGAAGAAAAAATTGTTCAGGCAAGGAGCCATGTTGTTCAGATTAAATTTATTGATGCATTAAAAGCAGTTGCGAAAAATAAATACTTCTGGATAATCTCACTTGCAAGCTGGATAGGTTTTCTTGAAACATCTTACAGTAATATTCTCTACTGGCTTTATAACTACGGCGGTGCTTGTTCCGGCACGGCTTACGGAATAGTAACATTAGTTTACGGCAACGCTTCTTTATGGGGCATGCTTTTAGCACCCTTCTGCATAAGAAAATGGGGTAAAAAATCAGTTCTTGTTGTTACTAATATGTTCAACATAGTGTTTATTCTTTTAATGCTGCCGTTTACATCCGAAATAAATAACCTTACAATATGGCTTATAATGGGTTGTCTTTACTTCAATGCTCTTATGGGATCTTTTGCTCATATTCTCAACCCTGCAATTCAAGCAGATATTCGTGATTATCAGCAATATAAAACCGGTGAACGCATTGACGGTATGTTCTCCGCAGTTACCACAATCGGAACGGTAATTGCTCTTGCAACATCATCTGTTCTTCCCTTTATTTATGAAAAGGGCGGTATTACAAAAGATAATGCTGCACAAGTAACATCAAGACCCGAAATATTAAACAGAATGTTGGACGATGGAAAAACTGTCGGAGAAATTCTTCAGGAGCAGCTTGCAAACGGTCAGGATAACTACTCTAATGCTTATTCAGCTTTGTATGACCCTGATGTTCTTCTCAACCTTATAAAAATTCTTATCATTATAGCCGCAATCGGTGCCTTAATGAATGTTATTCCTTATTTCTGGTATGATTTGAACGAAAGAAAACAAAAATCTATTGTTCGGATTCTGAAAATAAGAGCAATGTTTGAGGATTACGGTAACGGAATTCTTAATGACGGCGACCTTGTTGAAGCAATTGATATTATCAGAACATCTAAAGAAATGGCAGTTGCCGTTCCAAAGGTTTTAGATAAGAAGTCTTACAAATCAATTAAAGATAAAGCAGAACGAAAAGCCGCAAAGAAGGCTTACAAGGCAGATAAAGAGTTCAATGAGGAAATTGAAATTTCAAAACTTGTTTGCGAAGAACTCGAGAAATTTTCAACAACTGTTGTACAACAAGAGGTTGAAGAAAATACAAAGGTTTACGCCAAAGGGCTTGTCGGTCTTTTAAATGCAGATGTTTCAGCTATTAAATCTGAAATTAAATCAGCAAAAGCTCTTCCAAAAGCAACTAAAGAAGAAAAAGAAATCCGTAAAATTGCAATTGAAATTGCTAAAAAGAAGAAAACTTCATATAAAGCTGTTAAGAAATATTTCGGACATGGCGAAGAGTTTGTTCAGCCCGACTTTGCAATTCTTGAAAAATTCTTTGATATTGAAGATGAATATGATGAAAAGCTTAAAGTTTTAGCGAATGATTTAAAAATAGCTAAGAAAACAAAAAATAAAGCAAACCAGAAAGCACTTAAAGCTCAAATCAAAGAAGTTGAGACCGAAAGAAAAGAAGCCCGTAAAAATTCAAAGGCTGAAATGGATAAGCACGCTTACTTTAACCGCGCCGCAAAACCCTATCTTGATGCTGAAAAGCTTATAAAGCAAAAAGAGAATTACAGCCACTTTGATGAAATAGCTGAAAAATACGATGAAGCAAAGCTTCGTTATGAAAAGGCTCAGGCTGAAAAAGCTACTCTTGAAGCTCAGAAAAAAAGCTCTTAATGAAAAATTAAAAGCTGAGAGAGCCGCAAGAAATGCCGCTAAGAAAAACAAATAAAAATACATTATTATAATGTAATACAAAAAATATCCCCTGTCATAACGACAGGGGAATTTTTTGCTTCAATTGGTTTTTCTGAAATTTCAAGACAAACAGATGTTGCTATGAAAGAAGCCGCAAAAAGGAGAACGACTAAAATAATTATACATATTTTTCTTATTGTTTCTCTTCTTCTGACTATTCTGCTGTCACCGATAACATATTTACTTGAACCTAATTTACCGGGATAATTTTTGGCAAAACCATAGTAGCTTTTTCTTTTTTTTACATATTCGCTTTCTTTTTTATTCATAATTTCCGACCTCAGTCCAAAATTTCACTTTCGTCGGTGGGTTGCTCCTGAGTAGTTTCCGGCACCGTAACAGTAGCTTCTGTACTTTCGGGAACAGAAACATCAGGCTCATTAACAATATCACTTACAGGCACATCGGTAGGAATCTCCTCGGTTGTTTCTTGAGTTGTTTCTGTGTTATCAGTAACATCGTTATAATTACTGTCGGTAATATCAGGTAATGAATTTGTAGTATCCGGAATATTTGCGGTTGTGGAAACAGTACCTGATGAATTACTTGTTGTTTTCACAGAAGAAGAAGAAGAAGAGGAGGAGGACGACGGTTTGTAATTTGCTCCCCTGTAAACATCAATAATAGATGTTCTGTTTTCATCAATAGTGATATTGGACTGACCGTAAATCTCCATTTGAAGATTGTGTGCCGCAAGCTCATAATCTACTACCCAAATCCAAGCATTGGCACTTCCCGAGGTCCTGGTATCCTCAGTAGGCATAGTAAGCTGTGATTGCTCGTAAGAGTACCATTTGCCTGCCAAAGCCTTAAGTCCCAAAGAAAGTATCTCAGATTTTGAATACCCCGTATCTACATAAGGAAGAAGTATATCGATATACTTATTAAGGTCACTTACGGAAGCTTCATTAACTCTTTGAATAATTGCTTCAATTACCTGACGCTGGCGGCGGGTTCTGCTTACATCGCCATCTGCATCGCAACCTCTTATACGGCAAAAGCAAAGTGCCTGTTCACCGTTAAGGGTAACGTTATCTCCGTAGGGAAGCTTTATTTTAAACTTTGTATAGTTATAATCTGCCTCATACTTTTTAACGTCAACGGATATGCCTCCCATTTCATCTATAATTGATGTGAAAGACTCAAAATTAACCATAACGTAGTTATCAATATCTATTTTATAGTTATTTTCGATAGTCTGCATAAGGCACTCTGCACCACCCATACTGAATGCTGCATTCAGCTTAGTGCAGTGAGATTTGTTTTTACCTTCAACATAGAGGTAACTGTCTCTCAAAAATGAAATAAGCTTTAATTGCTTCGTCTTTTTATTGAGAGAAACAAGCATCATAACGTCAGTATTGCCTGCGTTTTCACCTTTTCTGCTGTCAGCACCCACAAGCAAAACATTTATAACATTCTTACTTGACATATGGCTGTCATTACCGGCGGTTGCCCAATCTATAAGAGATTGCTTAAAATCGGAAGAACCGATATCAATATTGATATCGTTAAATTCCCCGTCGTTATAGATAATATCTTCGTAATCCTCGTCACCGTTAAAGCTATCACCTAAAAGATTAAATTTATTTATGACGAAAATACCTAAAACAGAACCTAAAATTAAAATAATCGCGAGAATAACAGCAATAATACTTACAATTATTTTCTTTTTCTTAGGAAGACCCTTATACCATATTAAAAGCCTTTTAAAAGGATTTTTTTCTTTAGGCGTGTCGCTTAAAATATCTTCAATTTCAGGTTCATCTTCAGAATCTGTGGGGATTTCATCTGAAGCTTCCTCCGTAAATCCGTCACTTGATTCCTCATAAGATTCATCAAAATCGGAATAATCGCTGACTTCAGATGAAATTTCCTCTAAAAGGTCGAGATAATCCTGCAAGCCGTCATCGCGTTTGTTACTGTCGGACATAACTTATTCCTCCGTGGCATCGATATTATTGCCGCCGGCTCCTATATCCTCATTATCCTCTGAGGTATCTCCGGCACCCTCGGTAGCTGTTCCGTCATCTTCAACGGTTCCGGTAATTTCTTCTTCATCGTGTTCAGTTGTGGAGAGAGTAACAACCTTATCACCCTCACCTACGCGCATTACCTTAACACCTTTTGAAGGACGGGCGCAAATTCTAACCGCAGAAGCAGGTATTCTTATAATAATACCTTCCTGAGAAATAAGAATTATATCGTCTTCCTCGTTAATATCAGTAATAGCGGCAACATCACCGTATTTTTCTACGTGATAATTCTTGAGACCCTTACCGCCTCTTGACTGTAAACGGTAATTGTTGTTTTCGCTGATTCTGCCGAAGCCTGTTTCACTTACGGTGAGAAGCTTACCTTCTTCATTCATAACGCACATACCGATAACCTCATCACCCTCTTTAAGAGTGATAGCTTTAACACCGCTTGCAGTTCT
>CAZCQI010000016.1:0-20452 GCA_964500795.1 uncultured Eubacteriales bacterium | reverse complement strand
GGTGAAATCTCCGCAAGAGTGGGTCAGATCAAGGCTCAGATTGAAGTAACAACATCTGATTTTGACAGAGAAAAGCTTCAGGAAAGACTTGCAAAGCTCGCAGGCGGTGTTGCAGTTATCCGCGTAGGTGCCGCAACAGAAACAGAAATGAAGGAAATGAAGCTTCGTATTGAGGATGCTCTTGCCGCAACAAAAGCAGCCGTTGAGGAAGGCTATGTTGCAGGCGGCGGCGTTGCTCTTCTCAATGCTATCCCCGCTCTTGATAAATATATTGCTTCTCTCGAGAATGCGGATGCAAAAACAGGTGCAAAAATCGTTCGCAAGGCCATTGAAGAGCCCGTTCGTCAGATTGCCGCAAACGCAGGTCTTGAAGGCTCTGTTATCATCGACGGCATTCTCCGTTCCGGCAAAACCGGCTACGGCTTCAACTTTGCAACAGAGGAATACACAGATATGGCAAAAGCAGGTATCCTCGACCCGACAAAGGTTACCCGTTCCGCACTCCAGAACGCTTCATCTGTTGCAGCAATGGTTCTTACAACCGAAAGCCTTGTAGCAGATAAGCCCGATCCCGCAGCAGATGCAGCCAACGCCGCAGCAATGGCAGCAGCTCAGGGCGCAGGCGGTATGTATTAATAATGTAAAAACAATGTCAGTCATAAGTTTGAAAAGCTTATGACTGACTTTTTTATATTTTCAACAAAAACTATTGAAATTCACATCCTCAATCTGTTACAATACACTTAATAAATTATTATTTTTCTTATTGGGAGTGTTTTTATGAGCGAAGAAACAAAAAGAACTTATGTACCATATTCTGAATGGAAAGAGAAATCAAAGCAGACGGAATATATCGAAAAAACGCCTCTTCTTGCAGATGACGGCACTCTTCTTGCAAAAGGCTGGGCAAGGCACAATGTTTTTGACTACGAGCGTTCTTTCTCAAAGCCCGGCAAGAGAAAAAAAGAATGGGATTTTTACCAATTAGGCAATAAAGACTACAGTGTTCAGATAAGCTTCGCCAATATTTCCATCGGCGGTTATGCCGCCGCAACTCTTATTGATTTAAAGAGCGGAAAGAAAATCGCAGATGCAATGGCACTTTTCCTCGGGGGTGACAACAAGTACATACTCCCCGCAAAAGGCGATGTTCCTAACCGTTTCAAAACAAAAGTCGGTTCGGCAGAGCTTGATTTTGACACAAAAGAAGCTTCAAGAACCCTCTATTTTAAGATGCCTGTTAAGGGAAAGGTTGTGGAGTGTAATTTCCAAATGGATATTATGCCCGGTCTTGAAAATATCACAACCGTTTTACCCTTCCGCGAAGCACCCACAAAATATTTTATGACCACAAAGCAAAACTGTATGCCTTGCGAGGGTACCTTTAAATACGGCGACGATGTTTACGAATTTTCAAAAGAGGACACCTTCTGTGCTCTTGATTGGGGCCGTGTAAATACTCCCCACCGTATGGTCTGGTATTGGGGCAACGGCTCAACATACATTACCGATGAAAACGGTGAAAAACACATTTTCGGCTTTGAAATAACCTGGGCTATAGGCGACGAAAGCAACGCTACCGAAACCTGCCTTTTCTATGACGGAAAGGCTCATAAAATAGGCGCGGTTGATGTGGAAACTTTCCCGAAGCCCGATAAATATATGAACCCTTGGAAAATCATTTCCGAGGACGGAAGATTCAATCTTACAATGACTCCTTTTTATGACAACCACTCCGACCTGAATTTAGGTGTTGCGAGAATGCATACGCATCAGGTTCACGGTCTTTGGAACGGCGACGTCACTCTTGATGACGGAACAAAGCTCGAAATCAAGGATATGTACGCATTCTGCGAATATGTTGAAAATAAGTGGTAAAATATAACTCAACTCCCCCGAAGCTGTTAACCGGCCTCGGGGGAGTTGCTTATGTATGTTGCATATGAGACAACCTGTTAAAATCAGAAATCGGAAACCTGAAGCATGCCCTGAGCATACCATATACCCATTTTAAACATTGATTCACCGCAGTAATGAGCTCCGTCATACTCACTGTTTTCATTGTTGTTTTCATATTTGGATTTACAGGTTGATGTGTCAATCCATATTGAATCAGCAAGCTTGGTAGTTGACGATTTGTTGTTTTGATACAGACCCGCAGTCGAAAGACCTATTACGTTTTCAGCAGTGTCCTCAGGGACATACCAAAGGGATGCATTATTTGATTTATGGGTGTTAACAGTATCAGAGTACACCCAACTGTTGTAAGTTTGATTTGTACTTAACAACGGATTGTAGAAGGTATTGCTGTTGTATGCGGCAATACCGCCGTCAACAAATCCGATATGAGCATCTGCATCCCTTGACTCAAAGGCTGAACGCACCTTGTTTACAAGAATATTCTGCAAATCACCGTACTGGTCTGCCCACTCTTTAACGATGGAGTCACTTTCGCCCTGATGCCACATAAATGACCTGATGTTGATGTTATCAGCACCGTGAATTATTGCAAGATCATTAAGCGCAGAATTCACATAGGTAATCATCGTATCCGACAGATAACCGCCTATATCATTATAAATATTCTCAGCATTGCTTGCATTATTATAGCCGCTTTCGTACAGCCAGTTACCGCCAAGGTAGGTGCCTGCCGCAGTATATTTAATGATATACCAATCTTCATTCTTTGTAGCTTCATTTGTTGCAAGATAGTAAGCAAGACCGACTTCAGGGCCAAACCAGAGGTCTGCCTGACCGCCTATACCCAATCGGAAGGTTTCGAATCCATCATTGGAAAAGTAGGTTTTCCAATCGGATAAGCCATCGGCACTGTTAATATTATTGTATTTGATTTTTATGTTTGAGAAATCCGTACCTGCAGCTGCCGCTTTAACCTCAGCTGTCAACGGACTTGCGCCATAAGCATTGGATTGACCGCAAAGGATAATAACGTTTGCTGTTTTAGTTTTCAACGCCATTGTTTCTTCCATACTTAAGAAAAGGGGTATAGAAGCATTTGCCTTCTGCTGATTTAAAAGCGCGAGGTCTGAGTTGTCAATGACTTTATCAAAGTTCAAATCGCAAACATATTTTTGAGTTGTTGAAAGGTTTGACGTATCTTTAACAGAATTTTTCATAGCAGCGATATCATCCGCGGTAAACGCAATACCGTCAAAATCGAAATCACCCTTCAGATAAACGCTGATGTTTGTTTTATGACCGTTAATGAGTCTTTCAAGAAGTGAGCAGTCGATAACATCCAAAGCACCGTCGCCGTCGATATCGGAAGTGAAATAAGCTGAATCTTCAACGGTATTATCTGAAAGCACCGTATTTACAAGTTGTTGAAAATCATTTACATCAATAGCTTCATCATCTACAACATCACCGATATCGACCAACGAATAGCCTTGGTTTTCGGATGCTATAACTTTATATTCACCGCTTGTATCAAACACGGGGCAAGCACCTTCAACATTGGTTTTCTGTCCCCAGAGCTGTTGTTCGTTTGCTTTCTGAAGCAAGTATGAAACCTCGCCCGATGCAAATTCCTTCACGGTCTTGCCTGCGGTAGCGGTATCTGCCGTTGTGCTGCCTTTCGCGGAATTTCCTATACCGTTCTGAGAAACCCCTGCCCCATCTTTTGCACATTCCGAAAGGTAATAGCAGTTAGAAATTTTTGTTGCAGATGAAGCACTGCCGGCAATACCACCGCAATAATTGTTGGTAGCATTAGTAACACCCGCATTATAGCAATTTTCCACTGTACCGCTTGTGTAGCCGACTGTTCCGCCAACATATGAAGTACCGGATACAACGGTGCAGTATGTGTAGCAGTTTTCAATAACACCGGCATTGTAACCGCAAAGTCCGCCCACATATTGGTTACCGCTAAAATAAGAGTTGTCAACGCCGGTTTTTCTGACTGTTGCGCTTGAACCGATATAACCGAACAAACCGACATTGGTTTTTATTGAATTGTTCACATATAAACCGTTAACGGTGTAACCTTGCCCGTCAAATATACCTTTATATTGGTATGTAGCGTTACCTATGGGCTCCCAGACTTTAAGGTCTGATGTATTTGAGTTCAATATTCCGTAAGCAGAAAGCACATCGGTATTATCCGTGATATCGCAAAGGAGAACGGCGTTTGCGTTATTGTCACCGGCATTTACGTTGGCACTGAACCAATGAAGCTCACCGGCATTGGAAATCTCATAAACATTTTCTTTTGTGCCGTCCCCGTTAAGGTCATATTTATCGGTTGTGAGAGCGGGAACTTCATATTTTCCGCAATTATCACAATAACCGTTGGTGTAACCCACATTACAGGGATCAGCAGGATCTTCGGCAATTTCTTTGAAGTTGTTTCTGATGGTATCGATATTACCTGTTGTTATATAGTAAGAGTAAGAAACGGGATTATAACTTCTGAAAGTAAAGGTATCAACAGCGGCTATATAAGAAGTGGGGCTTTCTGTTGCGGGGGAAACAGTGGTACAGGTATCTCTGTTGAAAACACCGGAATACATATTTGTCTGCCCGGGGCAGTAAAGACCTATGCCAAAGCTATCTGCATCGTCACCGATAAATGCCGCCCAATTTTCGTTGCAGTCAAAGAATTGGTCGGGATGATCTCCCCAAAACTCAAGACTGCTTTTGGTAACCTTAGTGTTGCTGTCGGACCAGGGCTCACCGCCTGAATAGTAAACGAAATTATTAAGAGGCTCAACGCAATAGAAGGCAGGAAGCTCCTGAGTGGTGGTTGCTGCGGGGTAGCCTGAATAGTCAACAAATCTGCAGGTTGCTCTCATCAATCCGTCTTCAAGAGTATACCAGGCTTCCATATAAGAAGGTGTTATATCTTCCGCCGTTTTTGCCCAGTCAAGCGGACGGCATTTAATATAAATTTCGTTGTCCGTAACCTTTAAATCAACAATTTTGCTTGCCTCATTATATAAGTTACCGCCCTGAACCGGGTTATAGTTCCAAACCGCTTCGCCATACATGCCCGGTTCATAGGGATAAGAGCCTGTTCCGTAATACGACTGCTGAACAAGTCTTCCCGTATCGTTGCAGTTAATAAGATTTACACTGCTGCTTGTGTTATAAAGCCGGCTTGTTTGCACCTTGGACGAAAAGTCAACTTCTGTTATTTTACTGCCGCTTAAAGAGTATTTAGGCACAGATGACATAACATTGTTAGTTAAATCTTCAAGATATGAAAGTGCACCGCCCCAATTTAAATTAACTCCGATTTTGTAATCATCACTTGAAAGATAAACCATATTATCGGGAACGGTCTGCTTGGTTGTTGTAACGGAACTCAGCGTGAAATCCATAAAAGCCTTGTCAAGAGCAGTAAAGGTTATTGAAGTTATCTGTGACTGAGTTGTGCTACTGAGGAAGCCGTCGATATATCCGGAGAAAACTCCGTTTTCAGCAGGCTCAAGGAAGAATTCTTCGGTAATATTTCCCATAAGAATAGTTCCCTTGACGTAAGCATCGGAAGAATAGCCGATTTCATAGCGGTTGAAGACTGAAAGGTCTTTGTTTAATGTGTATTTATAGTTTGCCATAGGCACGGTAATTGAGGAACCGTTCAAAAGGAAAGATGCATCAACAGATTCCTTGACAGTTACGGTAAACTCTTCGGATTTATTGCCGTATGTAACAGTTATAGTCTGAGTTCCGATTTCGTTTAATGTTTGGGGAGAGCAGTAAAAGCCGGAATCAAGTTTTTGGGTTGTTCCGTCAGGATAAGTTACCGAAATAACAAGACCTGACGTATTAAGCTTTTCACCCAAACAGTATTCTCTCTTTTCAGGCAGAGAAACAATAGCTATATCACCTATAAGTACAGGGTCCCATTTTGAAAACAAGCTGTAGCTTGTAGCGGCAACGGGAGTGTTTGCGGTAATCTGTTCCATTGTTCCGTTTACATCGGTATACCATCCTGCAAAAACGAGATTTTCTCTTTCGGGCGCGGGAAGCTCTCCGTAAACAGCACCGGAAGAATATGTATATGTTTTTCGGAAAGCATTGTCTTTTGAATATTCATAAACTTCGGTTTCGCAAATTCTTATATCTGAAACGGTTGCATACGAATTCGGACTGTTATTATCAAATCGAATCTGAATATACGCGGCATTTTCGGGAGTTGTAAAAACCCATTCATTATGCCCGTATTGAGATGCAAATTTATTTTCTAAAGAAATATACGTATCTGTAGAATCAAAATAGAAAACAAAAGTTTCAAAGTTTGTAACAGTTCCGTTTGCATTATATTCAAAGATGTAAGTTGTGTTGGGGTTAACCGGCATAGAATAATAGCCCACATTTGAGCCCATGGAGTGAGAAGTATAAATCTCGGAGTCCGAATTGTTGGTAAGAGTGAAGCTGCCTGCCACAATATCCTTTGATATTTCTCCGCCTGTTAAGTTAGGGGATACAACGCCGGATTTTCCATTGTTTGCCCACTGTTCAAAAACAAAAAGATTATCAAAAGCGAGCTCGTATACGTCTCCATCGGCGGCACCGGCAGGGACAACACAAGCCATACAAAGCAGCACAAGGCTCAACATCAAAGAGACTGAGCTTTTAAAAAACTTTTTCATAGTATCAACCTTTACTTAACAGTATAATATTCGTGTGAAAGCACATTCAATAGGTATTATAATATATTTAAACTATTTTGTAAATGATTGAATGAAACAAAAACTACAAAAACTAAAGCAGACTGAGTGATTAAATTCAATCTGCTTTTGATAAATTATTTGATTTATTATTGCCTATTTTATTTTTTCTTCAAGGTCGGGAAAAATCTCAAGACTTCTTTTTAAAATGCCGTGCATCTGCGCTATTGCAACGCCGTAATTTACTATCGGCACGCCTGCTTCCCGGCAAAGTTTTATCCTGTTTTTCATTTCCTTTTCATTGAGCATACAGCCGCCGCAATGAACCACCAAAGAAATACCGTCAAGAGATTTGGGGAATTCGCCGCCCGAAGTGAAAACAAACTCAGGCTCACATCCCGAAAATTCTTTTATCCATCCCGGCATTTTTACTGTGCCGATATCGTTGCACTGCCTGTGGTGAGTACATCCCTCACTTATTACTACTCTATCGCCGTCTTTTAAGTTTTTAAGCTTTGCAGCACCCTCAACAAGTGCTTCAAGCTCACCCTTATAGCGGGCAAGTAAAATCGAAAACGAGGTAAGCGGAATATCCTCCGGAACAGCCTTTGAAACCTTCCCGAAGGCTTGAGAATCGGTAATTACAAGCTTAGGCTTTTTATTTAGCGACGAAAGCAAGCCCCTCAGTTCTTCAACCTGACACACAATTGCAGTGCAGTGAGCATCAAGAATATCCCTGAGTGTCATTTGCTGAGGGAGAATAAGCCTGCCCTTAGGTGCGGATTCATCAATAGGTGTTACAAGAACTGCAATATCACCTTCTTCAAGCATATCTGAAACAATATATTTCTTTTCGCCCTTTGTTTTAGCCAAAGCCGCAATTTTCTCTTTGAGCTCGAATATATTTTCGCCCGAAAGAGCACTGACATATATTTCATTATCTGCCGCTTTTGGAGTAAGCTCAAGAAGATCTTTTTTATTATATACGGTTATATACGGAAGCTCTCGATTTTTAAACTCTTCTATAAGCTCTTCATCGGCAGAGCTTTTTCGGCTGACAGAATCCACAACCAACACCGCAATATCCGTCTTTGCGAGAATTTCACGGGTTTTTTCAACGCGCTTTTCACCGAGAACACCCTCGTCGTCAAAGCCGGGAGTATCAATTATTACAACAGGCCCCACGGGCAAAAGCTCCATAGCCTTTTTCACGGGGTCGGTCGTAGTGCCTTTAACATCGGAAACCACCGAAAGCTCCTGCCCCGTAACGGCATTGACAACGCTTGATTTTCCTGCATTTCGCATACCGAAAAAGCCTATATGAACTCTCTCTGCGGAAACAGTATCATTTAATCCCATAACATCACCTTAAAAGCGGAAATCACGACGGTTGGAGCTTTTGATATCAGCAATATTTTTCTCGGCAATATCACGAACCTTCTCACCGGGAATTTTCTTTAATTCCTCTTCAATAAGATTATAGCCGATTTTCTTTGTTTCATCACTTGCATAATCTTCAAGATATTCGGAAAGTGTCATAAGCGCGTTGGGGTGGCAACAGTTAAGAATCTGACCGCTCTTGCAAAGGCTCATAAATCTGTCTCCCGTTCTGCCTTCGCGGTAGCAGGCTGTACAGAATGATGGAATATGACCGTTTTCCATAAGCCAGCGAACCACTTCATCCAGCGTTCTTTGGTCGGAAACGTCGAATTGCTCGGAATCGTGGGGGCGTTCCTCCTCGGTATATCCGCCTACGGAGGTTCTTGAAGCACCGCTTATCTGCGAAATTCCCAGATGGAGCACCTCTCCTCTAACCTTTTCGCTTTCGCGGGTGGAAATTATCATACCCGTATAAGGAACTGCAATTCTTATACAAGCAATAATCTTTTTAAACATCTCGTCGCTGAGACCGTTATCAAAAACATTGGGGTCAATATCATCCGCCTTTTTAACTCTGGGCACGCTTATGGTGTGAGGTCCTACGCCGTGAACCGCTTCAAGATGCTCTGCATGCATAAGAAGTCCCACAAACTCATACATATACATCTCGAGTCCGAAAAGCACACCTAAGCCAACATCATCGATGCCGCCCTCCATGGCTCGGTCCATAGCTTCTGTATGATAATCGTAATCGTGCTTTGGTCCCGTGGGGTGAAGCTCAAGATAGCTTTTCTTATGGTATGTTTCCTGAAAGAGTATATACGTACCGATACCTGCATCCTTAAGCTTTCGGTAATTTTCAACGGTAGTTGCGGCAATATTAACATTAACTCTTCTGATTGCGCCGTTTTTATGGTTTACGCTGTAAATAGTTTTGATACATTCAAGGATATATTCAATGGGGTTGTTTTTCGGGTCCTCACCCGCCTCAATGGCAAGCCTTTTATGACCCATATCCTGAAGGGCGATAACCTCGTTTTTAACCTCCTCCTGAGTGAGCTTTTTACGGGCAATATGCTTGTTTTTCATATGATAAGGGCAGTAAACACAGCCGTTCACGCAGTAATTTGAAAGGTACAGGGGCGCAAACATAACTATTCTGTTGCCGTAAAATTTCTGCTTTATATCATTTGCAAGCTCATACATTTTCTCCACCTTTTCGGGAATATCGCAGGCAAGAAGCACTGCCGCATCCCTGTGAGAAAGACCTGCACAGCGATAGCCGTTACCCTCCTTTCGGGGTTTGGCTTTTTCAAGAATTGAATCAATAAGCTCAACGTTGTTTTTGTTTTCTTCGGCAAATTTTATAGCTTCAAGAATTTCGCCGTCGTTAATAAATTCCTCTGCTTTGAGAGATTTCGGATTATAAATTGCCATAATATCATTCCTTTCTTACGGTCAGATTTTTCTTTCCGTTCAGATTATTCAGCGCTTCATAACGTCACCGCGTTCGGTGACAATCTTAAAGCCGATTTTTTCAATTTTATTTTGCAGTTTACACAGCTCATAAGCATTTTCCGCACCTGTATTCAGCTTATTGTTGTAAAGCTCGTATTTTCCCTTTGCAATCTCGGGAGAAAGGTTGGGCATTACAACGTTTGCACCTGCGAGAATGCCCTTTTCCCTGCCGTTTTCATCTATTGTTCCGAGAGCAGTTGTAGCAGGAAGAAGAACGGGAGGATGAATAAGCCTTATTACGGATAACAGATAGCACGTAAGCTCACTCGAACCTGATTTTTCATCTTTGAAAACCGTATCCTTATGAGGTACAAATGGACCGATTCCGCACATATCAGGCTTAAACTCTTCAATGAATTTGAGATCCTCTGCAATATGTGACGGTGTCTGAAAAGGTGCACCTACCATAAAACCGCAACCCACCTGATATCCTATTTTTCTCAGATTTTTAAGGCACTCCAATCTGTTTTTGAGAGACATTTTTTGAGGGTGCAGCTTTTCGTAAAGCTCGCTGTTTATTGCTTCGTGGCGTAAAAGATACCTGTCTGCTCCCGCTTCTTTCAAAAGCTTGTAGCTTTCATAGCTTCGCTCACCCATTGAGAGAGTTACCGCGCAATCGGGAAAAAGTTTTTTTATCTCACGAACAATGCCGCAAAGGATCTCATCGGTAAAAAATCCATCCTCGCCGCCTTGAAGAACAAAGGTACGAAAACCCAAAGGATACCCTTTTTTACAGCATTCGATTATTTCCTCCGGGGTGAGCCTATATCTTTCGCAACAGGCGTTGCTTTTTCTTATTCCGCAATAAAGGCAATCGTTTTTGCATATATTGCTGATTTCAATAAGACCGCGAATAAACACCTTGTTTGAATAAATATTTCTTCGCACTTCATCCGCTTTTTTTCTGAGATATTCATAAGCTTCAGGAGTTCGGTTATTTAAAAGACACTCGTATTCCGAAACACTCAGCGTATGCTCCGCCGCCAATTTATCAATTAAACTAAAAATATTATTCATCGGAAATCACATTGGAAAATACTGTTTTTGCGCTTACTCCGTTAATATTGCCTATTTTGCCGCTCAGGGTGGATATAACATCCTGAGGGGCATCCACGGCAACGCTTATTATACTTATATTCCTCTGACGGTACGGGATACCCATTCTTCCTATTATATATTCACCGTAGGTGTGAAGAAGGGTGTTAAGCTGTTCCACAGCGTCATACTTTTCTACAATTATGCTGATAACTGCAACACGGGATACCAAAAGTACTCCTCCTGTCATTATGTTTTAAATTTTAAAATGCCGTACCTGTAGAAGGCACGGCATAAAAATACTGAATTTAAATTTGCCGAACCTTTCACTCAGGCTTGGTTTATGTAACCTTTATGTCAGGAACGTATATATCTTCTTTAATTTTCTTTTGCGGCAAGCTTCTTTTCAAGCTTCCTTTTCCTTGCCTTATAGGAATTGAGCTCCTGAACACATTCTTCGGGAAGGTCGCAATCACCTACGGACAAGATGTTTTTATTATAAAGACCCTTGAAGTTTGAACCGCCTGTTGTAAGCAGTTTATTGTTCTTTGCATATTTTGCAAATTCCGCTTTTTGCTCAGTTGTAAGCTCGGGACTGTAAATTTCGATGCCGTCAAGACCTGCGGCAACCAATTCATCAATAAGCTTTTCGTTTTTGCAACGCTGAGGGTTTGCAAGAATTGCAATACCGCCTGCTTCGTGGATAGCATTAAGGACATCGAAAATATCTTCATATTCGGGAACGTTATTTATATTGCCCTCACTCTCGGAGGAGAAAAGCTTCTTATAAAGGTCACCGTAAATTCTGTCGGCAAAGCCGTTCTCAATAAGAGCCTGCATAATATGCACTTTAAAAATATTGCTTGAGCCCGAAGCGCATTTAACAACAAATTCCGGTGTTATGGGATACCGCTGGGCGGCCTTGAGCATCATAATATGAGAAGATTTTTTTCTTATCAACGAACTGCGGCGGCAAAGACCCTCAAGCCTGTCCGGAAAATCCGGCTTATAGCAAAGCATATGAATTTCCTGACCGTTAGTCTTATCCGTACCTGAAAGCTCAACACCGGGTATAACGGTAATGCCGTGCCTTTCACCGATAACCTTGCCTCTTACAGTACCTGCAAGGCAATCGTGATCGGTAATTGCAATGGTGGTAACACCACGTTTTTTAGCAAGTAAAATCAAATCTTCAATACCGAGAGAACCGTTAGATAATCTGGTGTGGCAATGTAAATCCGCTGACAAAAAAATCCTTCCTTTCGCGCCCCGTATAAAGTAAAGGGAGTAGCCCTGCACCTTAAAACAAGGGGTATTTTCCATATCCACCTAAAAACTGATCTATCTGAGCCTTCTGTTTTTACATCAAAAAAGCAAACAAAGCCCGAATATATTTTATAGTGCTATTTTACACCATTTTCCACAAAAAAGCAAGGGATTTTTTTACACTCAAATGACCCTTTTTTTATTTTTTAATATTTTTTGATTAACATTGACGTATCTGTTTGATTTTTTTCGGTGTGTATGTTATCATTAAGTTATGTATGGGGTGAGGCTATGTCAAAAAACGTATTTGTTGCCCTCAGCGGCGGAGTGGATTCCGCGGCGGCGGCAATTATATTAAAGGAACAGGGATTTAATGTGCGCGGTGTAACCCTGCGCCTAAAACCGAATAACCTTGCGGACAAGGATATTGAAGATGCAAAAGCTGTTGCAAATACGCTCAATATTCCGCTTGATGTTCTCGATATGCGTGAGGATTTTAAAAAAATCACGAATTATTTCTGTAACGAATACCTTGAGGGGCGCACTCCCAACCCCTGTGTTATGTGCAATCCGTCAATCAAATTCGGAAAGCTTCTTGACTACACCCTGAAAAACAACGGCGACCTTTTGGCAACAGGTCACTACGCAAACATTGTTAAAGATGAAAACGGCATTTACAGCATAAAAAGAAACCCCTCAAGCAAAGACCAGAGCTATTTTTTATGCCGACTTAACCAACATATTCTGTCTCACGTTGTATTCCCTATTGCAGATATGTCAAAGCCTGAAATAAGAGCGCTTGCTGCCTCACACGGCATACCTGTTGCAGAAAAAAAAGATTCTCAGGAGGTCTGCTTCATTCCCGACAACGACTATATAGCCTTTATAGAGCGTGAGCTTTCACCCAAAGCGAAGCCAGGTGATTTTCTTTCATCTTCCGGTGAAAAGCTGGGAACACACTCGGGAATTTACAAATACACAATAGGTCAGCGCAAGGGATTGGGCGCATTCGGCAAGCCTATGTATGTTTTGAAAATCGATGCCGAAAGCAACACCGTAACAATCGGTGATAATGATGAGCTTTTCAAATCAGATATCACTGTTCGGGATTTGACTTTCACTTCAGGTGACGCTCCATCCTGGGAATTCGACTGTGAAGTAAAAATACGCTGTGCCGCAAGACCGGCGAAAGCGAAAATCTCCGTTAACGGAACGAATGCCGTAATCAGTTTTGAGACTCCTCAAAGGGCGGCGGCTCCCGGTCAGACGGCCGCAATTTATATTAACGATATTTTAATTGGCGGAGGAACGATATGCAATCTTTAAAAACACTTTATAAAATAGGCAAAGGTCCCTCAAGCTCCCACACTATGGGACCCCAATATGCTGCAGAATATGTTAACGGCAAATATCCCGACGCCGCCTTTGTAAAGGTGATACTTTACGGCTCTTTGGCACTTACGGGCGAAGGTCACGGAACCGACAAGGTTCTCAAGGACACCTTGAAAGCTCCGAATGAAATAATCCTGAACACAGAAAAGCAAGACCTTCCCCACCCCAACACCCTTGATTTCATAGTTTTTGATAACAGCAATACGGAAATTGCAACTGTTCGCGCAATGAGCATCGGAGGCGGTGAAATCCGCATAGAGGGCGAGCCCGCCATAGTTGCTCCCGAGGTATATCCGCAAAAGAACTTCGAGGAAATTAAGAACTATTGCCTTATGCACCACCTGCGCCTGAGCGATTATGTTGCACAGTTTGAGGGTCAGGATATTTTTATATTCCTCAAGACCATTTGGGAGCAAATGAAAATGACAGTCCGCGAGGGTCTTTCTACGGAAGGTATCCTCCCCGGCGGAATCGGGGTTGAAAGAAAAGCGAAATATCTCTATGCTCAGCGCCATATGGATGAAACTCCGGAAACAAGAGAAAACAGGCTTGTTTGTGCTTACGCATATGCCGCAAGCGAGCAGAATGCAGGCGGCGGAACGATAACAACCGCTCCCACCTGCGGCGCATCAGGCGTTCTCCCAGCCGTTCTCTTCTATATGCAGGAGAAAAAAGGCTTCACGGATTTTGAAATTGCAAAAGCTCTTGCCGCGGGAGGCATTGTAGGCAGTATCGTCAAGCAAAACGCATCCATAAGCGGAGCGGAGGCAGGCTGTCAGGCTGAGATAGGTACTGCCTGCTCAATGGCGGCGGCGGCTCTCGCTGAGCTTCATTTTATGGACCTTGACCAGATAGAATACGCCGCTGAAAATGCTATGGAGCATTATCTCGGTCTTACCTGTGACCCCGTTTGCGGTCTTGTTCAGATTCCCTGTATCGAAAGAAACGCCGTTGCGGCAATGCGTGCAATAAATGCACTTTCACTTGCAAACTTTTTAACCTCAACAAGAAAAGTTAAATTCGATACTGTTGTTGATACAATGTATCAGACCGGCAAAGACTTAAAAAACAAATACAGAGAAACAAGCGAAGGCGGTCTTGCCGCAAATTATCAGGCTTTGGACTAATTTATTATAAATTAAAGGAGTGATCGGAATGTCACACGAAAACGCAGTACCCACTGAAACCCCTAAAACGGAACATCCCAATAAAATCGGTGTCCGCGAAGGCATCGGCTATATGCTTGGCGATGCAGGAAACTTATTCGTTCTCACCTATGTATCGTCTTACTTAAAGGTATTTTATACCGATGTTCTTAAAATCAGTACAGGCAAGGTAGCAAACCTCTTTCTGCTGACCCGTCTTTGGGACGCGATAAACGACCCTATGTGGGGTGCAATAGTTGCAAAGAAAAAACCGAATAAAGACGGCAAATACAGACCATATCTTAAATGGCTTGCGATCCCTCTTGCGCTTTCTCAGATAATCTGCTTTGTTGATGTGAGTAAGTATACTCAGAATCCTGTCCTTCTTCTTGTTTTCGCTTATATTACATATATAGCCTTCGGTATGCTTTATACGGGAATGAATGTGCCCTTCGGCTCACTCGCCTCCGTTATTACCGATGACCCTGACGGCAGAACCCTCCTTTCCACCTTCCGCACAATCGGAAGCGGTGTGGGCGGTGCGGCTCCCGCTCTTCTTGCGCCCTTCCTTATTTATACAACGGTTACCGCCGCTGACGGCTCAACCTACAACGTTGCTGACGGTAACGGTATGTTTGTGTTTGCCCTCGTAATGGGCATTTGCTCAATAGTTTTCTACTATGCCTGCTACGGAACAACAAAAGAACGCGTTCCCTCAGAGGCAGAACCCCAAGTAAATATGAAAGAAATCTACAAAGGTATGTTGAAGAGTAAACCCTTTGTGGTTCTGGCACTGACAGGTATCCTCATAAGCGGTCAGCTTCAGTTTGGTTCTCTCAACCAATACCTTTACAAAAACTATTTCTGCAATACTTCTCTTTCTGTTTTGGGAACTGTTTGCCAATACGCACCCTTAGTTCTTATGCTTCCGTTCTCCGGCAAACTTATTAAGAAATACGGCAAAAAAGAAATCAGCTCATTTACGGCGTTTTTCTCTGCCGCGGCGGCAATTGCCACCTTCTTCATTAAACCCGGCCCCGATCAGGCTTGGCTGTTCCTTCTTATGCAGTTAATTATCGGTTTCGGTTACTCCTTCGTTTCGATAACAAATTGGGCTATTGTTGCAGATGTTATAGATTACCAGCTTTATAAAACAGGTATTAAAAGCGAGAGCGCGGTTTATGCGGTTTACACTTTCTGCAGAAAGCTGGGTCAGACTGCCGCAGACTACGGCGGACTTATACTTTTAGGTAAAATAGGTTATGAAGCGGAAACCATGGCAAATGCAGGATATGTAGAAGGTGTCAGCGAAGGTATTCTTACGGTTTGCACCCTTGTTCCCGCAATTACATACACTTTGATTTTCATTCTTTATAAATTCTTCTATCCGCTCACAAAAGAAAAGCTTGAGCCTGTTTATGAATATGTAAGAGAAAAAAATCAAAAAGCTGCTGTTTCTTAATACGTTAGGTAGATATATCGGTGATTGATATCAAAGCAATACAAAATATTGTATATCGAATGCTTTGAAAAATCCAACCGATGATAAAAACGCAACAGATAAAATCATAAAGGCATCACATTTACTTACCGATTATACTTGTTTTAAAAGAACTTATTTACTATACTGTATTATGTTTTTTAAAAAATTATTTTTTGAAAATTCAAAACCCGGATGTGTTATATGAAAAAATTTTTTAAAAGGTATTTATCTTTAATTACCGCGTTATGCTGTTTATTATCGGTATTTACTTTTTCGGGATGCAGTGCGCTCACCGAAAAAAAAGCCATGTCAATAAACGGTGTAAAAATAAGCAATGATGTTTTCACCTATTTTCTCGACTGCGCAACGGTTGAGTTAGGTGCATCTGCTCCCTACAACTCGCTTGTTGAAAAGGCTGAAGAGCTGGCTCAGACATATTTTAAAACAAATACTCTGGCTCACAGTTGTGAAATTTCCCTTTCCACTGCCGAAAAAGCAGGAGTTTCGGAAAGCGTCAGTGCATATTGGAGCCTTTACGGCGAATATTACACCTCAATCGGTGTAACACGCGAAACGCTTACCAAGGTTTTCACTGCCGATGCTTACAGAGATGCACTTCTTATGCATTACTACGGTGAGGGTGGCGAGAATGAAATATCCCTCTCCCGCCTTTATGCCGAATTTCGCACAAATTATATAGTTTTCCAAGCCATTACAGGCTACTTTACCCATACGGACAGCAACGGTCAGACGGTTACTGTTGACCAAAATGAAAGTGAAGCTCTTATTTTAAAGTTCCAAAATGTTGCGGCTATGATAAATCAGGGCGAGCAGAATATGGAGCAGGCGGCGGAGTTCCTCAGCGAAAGCGGAACGGCTTACTCGGTGCAGACAGTCATTCTTCACAAGGATGATACAAGCTACCCGGCAGGCTTCTTTTCAAAGGTTCAGACTACCGAGGCGCGCCGAGCCACGGTTATAGGCACAACGGAATATATTTTCCTTGTTCTCAGAGGCGATGCCGATTCCGGCAGTGACTATTTTAACGATAAAAAGCCCGATATGATTAAAAACATAGTAGGCGATGAAATAGATACAAAAATCGAAAGCTCCTTGGAAACCGAGGTAACTGTTTCCGATTCTGTTGCAAAAGGTTATTATAATTTAATAATAAACGAAAAAGGTGCTTAATATGAATCCTGCTGTTGAAAACATTATGACCCGTCAGACCATACGGGAATACACACGTGAGCCCGTTCCCGAAGAGCTTTTGAAAATAGTTCTTGATGCGGCGATTCGCGCCCCCAGCGGCAGAAACTCTCAGCCCTGTCACTTACGGGTTCTTTCAAATAAAGAATTACTTGACGAAATGAATACCGATTTTAAGAATATTGTTGGTTGGGACACTCCGGCATACACAGGCTGGAATCTTCGCCCCGTATACCACAATGCGCCAACGTTTATTTTTATTTTCGCTCCCTCAAAGGACGGTATGTCAGGCGGTCTTATGGCTGAAAACATTGCTCTTTGCGCTCACGCAGTGGGTCTCGGTTCTTGTATGGTAGGCTCCCTCGGCGCGCTTTTTGATAACGAAGAGGGCGCAAAGAAATGGAAAGAAATTTTAGAAGTTCCTCAGGATTGGCACTTTATTTTAGGTATCACTCTGGGCTTCCCAAACGAAAAACCTCCTATGAAAGAACGCGAGGACGGTCACATTAAATTTATCGGATAACTTAGGTAAGGATTTTTTATGAAATACTTTGCAGGAAATTATGATGTTGCGGTTATAGGTGCAGGTCACGCAGGCATTGAAGCGGCTCTTGCCGCCGCCCGTCTCGGTGCACAGACCGTAATTTTCACGGTAAACCTTGATTGGATAGGCAATATGGCGTGCAACCCTTCTATCGGCGGCACGTCTAAAGGTCATCTGGTTCGTGAAATTGATGCTCTCGGAGGCGAAATGGGTAAAGCCGCCGATAAAAACCTTATTCAGAGCCGTATTCTGAATTTAGGCAAAGGTCCTGCCGTTCACTCCTTAAGAGCGCAGATAGATCGCCGTGACTATACCCAATATATGAAGCACTGTCTTGAAAACCAAAAAAACCTCGATTTGAAGCAGGGCGAAATAATATCTCTGGAGAAAAACGCTGATGGGCTTTGGGAGTTTGCGACCCGTCTTGAAGCGGTTTACACCGCAAAATGCGTTGTTATAGCTACAGGAACATTTTTACGCGGTCGGGTTTATGTAGGCGATGTTTCATATGAGAGCGGTCCCGACGGTATGTTCCCCTCAAACAAGCTTTCAGATTCTCTTTTGAAGCTCAATATCCCTTTAAGGAGATTTAAAACGGGCACACCGCCTCGAATCAACAGAAACAGCGTTGATTTTTCGGGTCTTGAGGAGCAGGTCGGTGATGAAGAAATAACGCCGTTCTCTTTTGAAACGCCTGACGGTGTTCTTGAAAACAAGGCTATTTGCCATATAACATATACAAATCTTGAAACAAAGCAGGTTATTCTTGATAACCTCCACCGCTCCCCTCTTTATTCCAATAAAATTGAAGGTGTGGGACCTCGTTATTGCCCCAGCATTGAAGATAAAATCGTTCGCTTTTCAGAAAAAGAAAGGCATCAGGTATTTATCGAGCCGTGCGGTCTCAATACCGAAGAGCTTTATTTACAGGGTCTTTCCTCTTCTCTTCCCGAAGATGTGCAGTTAAAAATTCTTAAAAGCATAAAAGGACTTGAAAACGTTAAGGTTATGCGAACGGCTTACGCTATTGAATACGATTGCGTTGACCCCCTCGCCCTTAAATCCACTCTTGAATTTACCGATTTAGACGGTCTTTTCGGCGCAGGTCAGTTCAACGGCTCTTCGGGTTACGAGGAAGCCGCCGCGCAGGGTCTTATTGCCGGAATAAACGCCGCTCACAAAGCTCTGGGCAAAGAGCCTTTTACCCTTGACAGAAGCACATCCTATATAGGCACTCTTATTGATGACCTTGTTACAAAGGGCTGTCGAGACCCGTACAGAATGATGACATCCCGTAGTGAATACCGCCTGATTTTAAGAGAGGATAATGCTGATTTACGCCTTACCGAAATGGGCTACAGCCTTGGTCTTATAAGCGAAGAGCGTTATAATAAATTAAAGGAAAAGGAGCGGCTTATTGAGGAAGAAACCGAAAGAGTTTCAAAAATCACCGTTGCTCCCTCAAAAGAGCTGAGTGAGGTTCTTGAAGCCGCAGGCACTGCCCCCACGGTTACGGGATGCCGCCTTTCAGAGCTTTTAAAACGCCCTCAGCTTTCATATAAGCTTCTCGCGCCCTTCGATAAAAAACGTCCCGACCTGCCACGTGAGGTTTTTGAGCAGGTTGAAATAAATCTTAAATATGCCGGTTACATAAAGCGGCAGTTAGCTCAGGTTGAAGAGCAAAAACGGCTTGAAGTAAAAAAGATTCCCGAGGATATCGACTACGATAAGCTTACAAATCTGCGCCTTGAAGCCATAGAAAAGCTTAAGAAAATCCGCCCCGAAACTATCGGTCAGGCTTCGAGAATCAGCGGAGTTTCCCCTGCCGATATTGCGGTGCTTTTAATATATTTAAAATCAAATTAAAGAACTTCTGAGGAGATATGACTATGATTCCGAGAAATGAACACCCCAATCCTAATTTTAAAAGAGCCGATTATATGATCCTTAACGGTCAGTGGGATTTTGAATTCGATTTCGGAAAAAGCGGCGAAGCAAGGGGGTTCCAGTCACCCGATGCCGAGTTTTCTGAAAAAATCACTGTTCCCTTCTGCCCCGAAAGCGAGCTTTCCGGCATAGGCTATAAGGATTTTATGGCTGCTGTCTGGTACAAAAGAACAGTCAATTTAACGAAGGAACAGCTGAGCGGTAAAGCATTTCTCGTTTTCGGCGCGGTTGATTTCCACGCTAAGGTTTTTGTTAACGGCAATCCGGCAGGCGAGCATTTCGGCGGATATATTTCTTTCAGAATCGATGCAACAAAATTCCTTAAAGAGGGCGAAAATACCATTACGGTTTACGCCGAGGACGACACCCGCGATTATCATCAGGCACGCGGCAAGCAAAGCGAGCAGTATTACTCACACGACTGCGACTACACAAGAACAACCGGTATCTGGCAGACTGTTTATATGGAATTCTGCCCCGAAAATTATATTAAAAATGTTAAATACTATCCGAATATCGCGGAAGGCACCGTAACCGTCCACGCAGACCTTGCAGGTAACGGAGAATTCAGTGCTAAAGCGTATTGGGACGATAAAGAAGTGGGTTCTGCTTCAACCGCCGCTTACGGACAAACGGCAACAATTACTCTTAATCTCACGGAAAAGCACCTTTGGGAAGTTGGAAAGGGCGGTCTTTACTCATTGGAGCTTTGCTTCGGCGATGATAAAGTCTCAAGCTACTTCGGTTTAAGAGAGGTTAAACTCACCGATAAAGCTTGCGAAATAAACGGAAAGCCCGTTTTCCAGCGTCTTATTCTTGATCAGGGCTTCTATCCTGACGGAATTTATACCGCACCTACCGCAGAAGCTCTTAAAAACGATATCCTTCTTTCCAT
>CAZCQI010000015.1:0-22010 GCA_964500795.1 uncultured Eubacteriales bacterium | reverse complement strand
GTCATGCCGATCTTTTTTCCGATAAGACCTTTTTTCATTTTGTTTTCCTCCTTCAGATTATTGGTTGAGTTTCCTCAACATGACCTGATACCTATATATAATAGGTATATTTAAAATCGAGCTTTATATCGGATTAAAGCTTGATCTCAAAATCAACACCGGCGGGGAGCTCAAGACCTGTGAGAGCCTCAACAGTTTTGTTTGAGGGTCTGAGAATGTCGATGAGTCTCTTGTGAGTGTGCTGCTCGAACTGTTCACGGGAATCTTTGTACTTGTGAACTGCGCGAAGCACTGTAACAACCTCTTTTTCAGTGGGGAGCGGAATAGGACCGGAAACCTGAGCACCTGTGCGCTTTGCTGTTTCAACGATCTTCTCTGCTGCCTTGTCAACAAGGTTGTGATCGTAACCTTTAAGTCTGATTCTGATTTTTTCCTTAACTGCCATTTGTAACGCCTCCTAATAATTTTGGCGGGCTGCGTAAGTTTCAACAACTCACCCGGGCTTATCGCACCCTCCGAATAAAATCCGGAACGGGCATTCCGGGATGAACTCACGCTCCGATACATACGCGCAGCCACAGTTAAGGACGGCAAACGAGTGTGTATTCGGTATTTAATCGCCCGGTTTTAAATCGGACATACTCCGCGGAAATTCCCTGCCTCCTAGGGCAGCCACCTCCCGCATCTACGCATATCTGCTCGCGTCAGGGCATAAAAAGATAGGGTCGCGCCCTTCGCGCGCCCTATCATAATATCACAACTTATTCAATAATGCAAGAGTTTTTTGTGATTTTTTTAGAATTTTTCAAACTTTTTTTGTTAGATGTTACAAACATATTTTTCCGGCTGATTTTCTTATAATAGCTTTAAAATTAAAACGATTTAATCTATCGCCAACACTACACACTATATATTATAATAGTATAGAGATTTTAATGAAAATAACCGTCAATTTCTTCAAAACAAATCAATCTTTCGGGTATGTACATCTTGTTTTCTATTATGCTGACGGGATTTTCTTCAGCCGCTTTCATTAACAGTTCTCTGTTAACAAATTCAGGATAATTCATAAAATTGAGTTCCAGATCGGTATTTCGGAAATCCACATCATGAGCATCGGAGCCGATAAAATCCGCGAATCCCCCGTTTATCATTCTGAACGCGAAGTCAGCAGATGCACCGCCGAACATACCTGCAGCCGAGCCTGCGTTAATTTGAAACAGCACACCTTTTTGCGAAAGTCTGTCAACACTGCCGTCGTCGGCAAGCATAAAGCGATATCTTTCGGGATGAGCAATAACAGGAACTATTCCCGAAGATAAGAGGTACGAGCACCATGACTGCACATCTGTTTCCGTAGTTTTAAAGAAATCAAACTCTATGAGCATATATCTTGAACCGCAAAGAGTATAGCGTTCAAAATTCTTTATAGTAAAAATATCGTCATTGCAGAGAACTTCAAAACCGGATTTAAGTTCAAGCGGCAAACCACATTCCTCGTTTATTTCGCAAAGCTGTTCAAATTTCCTGTCTCTGTCATCAAGAAGTTCATCACAAGTATCCCAATACATAAGATGAGGAGTTAAGAAAAGTGTTTTTGTACCGGTTTCAGAGGCAATTTCACACATATCAAGGGTCTCGTATGCATCGCCTGCACCGTCATCCAAATCCCACAATGTATGGGAATGTATATCAATATAATTACCTGCCAACCGCTCACCCCTCTTCACAAGGATTTTCATCAACGGATGCTTCAGTCACCTGCTCTGCATCCCCAGCTTCGCTATTTTCTTCTTCTATCCCCTTCTTATCACCTATGACACCTTCATCGTACATAAGCTTTACGATTATAACCGTAAGAGGTAAAATTATGACACCCAACACACCGAAAAGCTTTGTACCGATAAACATCGCCATAATAGTAACAATCGCAGGAAGTCCTACTTGATTTGCAACGAGCTTAGGCTCAATGACCTGCCTGAGAACAGTTATAACAATATAAAGCACCAAAAGACCTATACCAAAGCCAATGTTGCCGACAATGAAATTGTATAGTGCCCAAGGAATAAGTACGGTACCGGTTCCCAAAACAGGTATAATATCCACTATGGAAGTCACAAGTGAAATAATGGCAATATATCCGCCGTTATATATGCCGATAAGCTTCATAAAGGTTAATCCTATAAACATTTCAGCAAAGGTTATAAGCATCAATGTAGCATATGATTTAAATAGCTTTGATACGCCCTTCATTACGGTGCGTTTTGACTTTATAAGCTTTTCCCTCTCAGGTTTCGTGCACATTCCCAGTATAAGGCTTTTAATATTGTCATAATCAGCAGTTACAAAAACGCACGATATAATAGTAATCAACACGCTCAAAAGATTCGAGGGAACACCCTTTACAACATCCCATGCGCCGCTGAGGGAAGCAGACAAAGCAGAAAGATCAATGCCACTGCTTTCAGTCCCAAAACCGTCAAAGAAAGTTTTGACATAGCCGCCAACCGTATCGGAAAAGCTACCGGGAAGCTTAACAACAAGACCCATAACAAATTCTTCAACCATTGTCACCAATTCACTTACGGAAGAAAAACTGCTGAACACAAACGTAATAAAATCCCGCAGTTCGTTAAACAGTGTTATCCCGAAAAATGCCAAAAGGCTCACTACCAGAACAACGATAAGCAAAACCAAAATTATTGAAACCGCACCGTGCGCCTTTAAGTGAAGCTTCCTGCTGATAAACCTGACGGGTCTTTGCAACAAAAGGGCAAGAGCGGTGGCAAACGCAAAGGGAAAAATATAACCCAATGCGTACTTTATCAAAAAGTAATAAAGACCGACAAAAATACCCACATACAAAAAGTTTATTATAAAATCTTTGCGCTTTTGAATTTTTGTATTCATTTTCCCCTCCTGAAAAACACTTCGCGTAAACGCAAAAGTTATAATTATATATTTAGAAAGAAATTCTGTGAAATAATGTTCCAGTATACCAACCTTATTTTAAAACATATTTAACAATATTACAATAAAAATACCTAAAAAATTTTAAAATTTAAGATTTTTTTAAAAAAATTCAACTTTTCTCTTTATTATCTTAAAAAACTATGTTAAAATAATTTTGAATTTCTGAAATAGGGCGACGTAAACAAAATTTCGCACGCCTTAACGGGGGTATTGATATGCAGATTGCAATTATGGGCTTCGGTACAATAGGTTCAGGTGTTGCCGAACTTTTATTGAAAAACCGAAAAAGCATTGTTTCAAAAAGCGGACAAGCTTCTCTTGAAATTAAATATATTTTAGATATCAGAGATTTTCCCGACCACGAATTAGGAAGATACTTCACAAAAGATTTTAACGATATTCTCAACGACCCGGGTGTAGGCATTGTTGTAGAATGTATGGGCGGTACAGAACCCGCATATGAATATGTATCAAAGAGCCTTAAAGCAGGAAAGAGCGTTGTTTCCTCAAACAAGGAATTAGTTGCCGCAAAAGGCTACGAGCTTCTTGAGCTTGCTAAAGAAAACAATGTTAACTTCCTTTTCGAGGCAAGCGTGGGCGGCGGTATTCCCATTATCAGACCTATCAGCCAATGCCTTGCCGCTAATGAAATTGAAGAAATTGCAGGCATTCTCAACGGAACTACAAACTTCATTCTCACGAAAATGATTGATGAAGGTATGGCATTCGAAGATGCTCTCAAGCTCGCTCAGGATAACGGCTATGCGGAACGCGACCCTTCAGCAGATATTCTCGGTCATGACGCCGCTCGAAAAATTTGCATTCTCGCCTCCCTTTGCTTTGGTAAACATATATATCCCGATTCAGTACAAACTGAGGGTATTACCGAAGTAACCAATGAAGATGTTGAATACACTAAAAATTGGGGCGGAGTTATTAAGCTTATCGGTAAAGCACAGAAATACAGCAACAACACCATCAGTGCAACTGTAGGTCCCTGTCTTATTCAGAATCACTGTCAGCTCGCCACGGTTGATGATGTTTTCAATGCAATTCTTGTTCGCGGTGACGCTATCGGCGATGTTGTATTCTACGGCAGAGGCGCAGGTAAGTTGCCCACCGCCAGCGCAGTTGTTGCAGATATTATAGACTGTGCAAAGCATACCGCCAAAAGGAAAGCTTTCGGTTGGGGTCCTGCCGCAGACAACTATGTTATCGCCCCTGAGCTTCAGAATTCCTCTCTTTATGTTCGCGCACTGACTGATGACTATGTTAATGCATTCAATGAAATCAACAATACTTTCGATTCCCCTGTTATTCTCCACAGAGAAAATGCTCCAAAAAATGAAATTGCTTTCATAATTCCCGCAATGCGCGAAAAGGAAGCTCGCGAAGCAACAGAAAAGCTCCCCATTGATGTTAAAGCTATTCTCAGAGTTTTGGATTACTAAGTAATGAAAGGAATGAACATTTATGGCTATCTGCCCTAAATGCGGTAGACCCCTTAATTTTTGGGATATAAAAGCAGAGTGTCCTTCCTGCGGTGTTAATATTCCGAACTATAATTGGGAAGAACGCCTTGATGAAGATGCACGAAATGCTGAAATTGCCTGGTCAAAATTCAGGCGCTTCACAGGAAACTTCAAGAGCGCTCTCTTCGGCAATAAACTGAGGATAATACGCTTTGTTTTCACATTTATGCCGCTTATTGCGTTAGTTTTACCGTTAGCAAATTTTACGGTAAATCTGCCGTTTGTTTACTCTATATCAGGAAAAATCACCCTCTTAGATTTCACTTTAAACACCTTGCTTGATTTAGATTGGGGAAATCTTTTGGGACTTGCAACAACAGATGCTTTGGGAAGCTCCTTTGCTATGCTTTTCATTTCTCTCTTACTCCTGTATCTTGCAATCGTTTTCGGAGTTTTAAATTTTGTGTTTGTGCTTTTACGCGCACCTAAGCTAAAAGCGGGTTTCAATATTTCGATGTGTGTTGCATCCGCTCTTTGCTTCATAGTTTCAGCAGTTTTATTTACTCTTTGCGTTTCTCAGGTTGAAAGCACCTCCGTAAACGTATTCAGCGGCTCGCTTCAGTACGGCGTTTTTGTTGGTATTGCACTTTTCGGACTCAATATCGTTCTTAATGTTATCACTAACAGAGGCTTTAAAAAGCAGTTGGCTGAACAGGAATAATCAATAAATACATAAACCCACTCCCCTTAAACCCATGAGTTTAAGGGGAGTGATTATTTTTATTTGCATTTTATACCGGAAGAAACATGAGCTGAAACGCTTGAACCCGAATATGCTTTTACTGTGTAATAATATGTTGTTCCGGATTTTGCGGTTGTATCCTTATATGATACGGTAGAACCGCTCTTTACGGTACCAACCTTTGCCCAACCGGAATTTGCGGTTTTACGGTAAATATAATAGCCGCTCGCGCCCGTTACCTTGCTCCATTTAACAGTTATTCCGCTCGATGACCTTGTTGCGGAAGTAAGAGAAGGTGTTGTAAGGCGCTTTACGGTAACACCGCCCTCATCAAAATATGACGCAGTAGAACCGGAATAAGCACGAACCGTGTAAGTGTATGTTACACCTGCTTGGGCGGTTGTATCTTTATAGGATACGGTTGAACCACTGCTTACGGTTGCAATTTTTGACCAACCGGAGCTTGCGGTTTTTCGATAAACATAATATCCGCCGGCTCCCGTTACTTTACCCCAATTAACCGTTACACCGCTTGTAGCGTTGGTAGCAGATGAAAGAACGGGTGTTGCAAGACATTTTACAGAAATACCCTTTTTAACATACGAAGAAACACTAGAGCCGGAATAAGCACGAACAGTATAATAATATGTAGTTCCTGATTTTACTGTTTTATCTGTGAAGGATGTACCGGAAACCTCACCCAAGCGTTTCCAATCTGTATTGGAAGTTTTTCGATAAATATAATACCCTTTTGCACCTGTCACCTTGCCCCAAACCACCTTTATACCGTTTGCTGTGTTTGTTGCAGAGGTAAGAGAAGGTGTTGCAATGTAATCAGCTGAAATGCCTGTTTTATCATAGTTTGAGATATTCGAACCTGTAAAAGCCCTTACTGTATAATAGTAAGTTTTGCCCGATTCAACCGTTCTGTCACTCCAACTATTTTTTGCCATACCCTCAACGGCATAATTGGTTCCGATTTTAACCCAGTCTGTTTTTTCTGTTCGGCGATAGATATTATAGTTTACATCATAATATGTAAACATATTCTCCCATTCTATAATCACACCGCTCTCCGTGTTCCTTGTTGACAGAAGTTTTGGCGTTGCTATCTGACCTACCGATAAGCCTTTGGTATCATAATAAGTTGTGTAACATTTATATTTTGAACTGTAAGCTCTCAATGTATAAGTATATGCCACATCTTTTTTTGCGGTTTTATCAATATACCGATCACGTGCAGATCCGAGTTTGCTCCACGATGTATCGCCCGGAGCCTTTCTGAAAACAACATAGGTACAGTTATCTTCCCAATCAACAAGAACCCCATTATCTGTTGATACGACCATAAGAATTCTCGGAATTTCATCAGTATAAGGTATATCCGAAAGCGCAGTAACCGTTTTATTTCCGTTGCTGTGAACTGCTTCGATTCTGAAGCTATGTGTATATTTATCCGTCAACTCTGAAGGATCTATTATAACTGAATATGAATCAGAACCGTCAGCGACTACAGTTTTATCTATCGAACCCGAATCAGCTGATATCAACCTGTACTCGACTGCCCCGTCAACAGCATTCCAATAAAATTTCAATCCGTTTTTCACAGCCTCGTATTTTAGATCAACAGCGTTACATTTCTCATTTTTAACAGAAGTTATATAACCGTCAACCGGAGTACTGCCCTCACCGTCATAAACAAGCAAAGAAAACTGTGCCTCTTCTGTTGCAGGAGTGTAGTATTTGGAATTGGTAACACCTGTATCAATACTATCCCAACCAACTGATGTTCCAAAAACTTCGTAGCAATATATCCTTGTTTTCATACCTTCCGCGGCATCTTTCAACCCATAAGAAAAGTCATAATAAGATGTTGTTTCAGAAGTGAACTTTTCAATAACCTTAAAACTTTCTATATAGTCATCAACACGATATCTTGTTATACTTTTAGGATAAACGCCCTCACTCTGTTCAACAGAATTAAACACAGCTTTTGCGAGGTATGTATATCCTACATCATACTCAACATCCGTATCCTTGTAATTGGTTTTTTCACCTGAATATATAAGTTGATATTCAGAATCATCGGTTCCTTTTATCTTCCTGTAAAGGTTGTAGATTCCCGTAGATGTATCCGACCACGAAACATAGTTATAATCACTGTAAACGCTGCAATATGTCCAAGTTTTCGGGTTATAGAAAACTTTTTTCACATTATTTTCGTAATCTGTTTCAAGTCCATTCCTTGTGGCACTTACAGCGAATTCAATTTCCGCGAATTTATTATTTGTTAATTTATTGGACACATCTGAGCCTGATGCGCTTAAATACCCGGTACTTGTGGTACCTATTTCCTGCCATTTTCCATCAGATCCCTTTTTATACAATACATATTCAGTAGCATACGGAACTTTTGAACAATGAAGCTTATAATTATTTTCATCAATAATCGTAAGCGTAAAATCCGGTTGTTGAAGAATTAAATAATCAACACCCGCACTTAAATAACTGCCTCTGCTTGTTGTACCCTCTGCACGAACTGTATAAGTATACATACCTTGACTGTCTGCCGTTGTATCGTTATAAGTGAGGGTTTCTGCTGAAACCTTTTGAAGTTTTGTCCAACTCTCTTCACTATCAAGAGGTTTTCTGTAAACAGTGTATGCAGTTGCACCTTCAACTGCCTCCCACTCAACATCGAGCCCTGTCTCTGCAACCGTAACAGGTTTAAGCTTCGGTGCCGCAACATAATCAACTGACTTACCGGTATTATATGAGCTTAATATATAATCATCATCAAAATATTTACCTGCCCGAACTGTATATTCATAATTATTCCCGCTTACGACTTTGTAATCGGTATATGTAGAGTTGCTCCCCGAAATATTTGAACTTAAAAGCTCCCAATCCCCACCGTTTGTTTTTCTGTATAATCTATATCTATCGGCTCCTGTTGAATTCCATTTAATCTGAATTTGGTTGTCTGCAGTTGTGGAAACCGATTGAACAGTAGGTGTGGCTACGAATAAACACTCCACACCGCCGTAATGATACCTTGTAGCATTCCCGTTTTTATCAACGGCTTTTACGGTATAAACATAATTACCGTTCTTATTTTTCGTTGAAGTATCAGTAAAAGATGTTGTTGAACTGCTTACAGAGCCTACCTTTGTCCAACTTGAGCTGTTAATGTTTCTTCTGTAGATATAATAGTACTTAACGTCAGTTGAAGAAAGCTTTGACCATGTTATTTTAGGTCCGTTTATGGTACTTGTTGCAGTTTTGAGAGGAACCATGAGCTGATTGAAGGTTGCCGTTCTTTTTACGGTAATTTCAAAAGAAACCACAGACGGTGTTGAAAGTTTTACCGCACCGGTGCTTGAATTTATGCTTGCCGAATATGTGATGCAATAATATGTTCCGCTTTTGAAAACGCCTTTAAGCTTTAGCAACGGTGAAAATGTGTAACTTCCGCTATCACATTGAACAAAGTCTGTAGCCACTACTTCGGTACACTTTTTATCTGAGTATATTTCATAAAAGAAATATGTATCATCGTATTCTGAATTAATGTAAAAATTCAAATAATCATAATCACCGTAAAGAGTTACTTTGGAAAGAACCTTTGAAAATTTCGAGTCGGTAGGAACCATATACCCATAATCCGTCTTCGTCGTGGATACGCTTACCGCACTTGCGAAAACAGAAAAGCTTCCCATCAGCAGAACCGCAACTAACAATACCGCTATAATTCTTTTTATTTTTTTCATAATATTGCCCCCTTTTATTATCACACATTGAAATTACATCATATAATGATTTTAAATAATTATCGATTGCTGCCTACCCAATGATTATTACTCCAACCTTCTACTCCAACCTGCGGATATGAGGCTTTTGTAACAACATCTTCACCGAACAAATTCGGGATGGATGGAAGCATATTATTGGACCCTGTCCCGCCGTTGCCGACAGCACTGCTTCCGCTATACCCACCCGTTTGACCGTATGGACCGTAATATACGTAATACCCCTCATCAGAATCCTCAGCCCCTTCATCAGAATTTTCCGGAACGCCTTCAATTTCCCCTTCATAAGGCGTTAGAAATGTCGAAGAATCCTTGTTCGAATACTCGCCGTTAATAATGGCTTCATAAACAGCCACCGTAGTTTCTCTTGTAGCTTCATCTATTGATTTTTTTGAAGTTTCAACTGCAGTTTTTTTATTTTCTTGCGTGATATATTGACTGTGGCTCTCGTAGGTGGCTTCCGTCACCGGTTCGGTTGTTGACTCTTCCTGTATAATCTGTTCGGTGGAAGGCTCTGTTGTTTTCTCGTTTACAGTTACTTCCACGGTTTTACGTGACGCTTCTTCCGTTTCCGGTTCAACTGCCGATGCAGGCTCCGTCATAAAACAAACCGCAACCGCAACACAGCAAAAAACACATAAAATAAGAAATACTCGTTTTGCCTTCTTATAATTTACAGCATTCTTTACTCTTTCCTTAATCCCCACCTCTCCGAAAGCAACGGGACAAGCAGAAACCTTCACTCTACTGACACCTATTTCCAGAAGAGCAAGAGCATATTTTTTCCGTTGGCTTTCATCAAACCTTTTAACAACAAGCTCGTCACAAAGAAGCTCAACATCCTTACAGAAAAGGAAATATGAAATCCATACAAACGGATTGAACCAATGTACACAAAGAAGCAGAAAGCTGACTGCTTTTAATATATGGTCTCCCTGACTGATATGAGCTATTTCGTGCTGTAAAACATATTCGAGAGTCTCTTCTTCAATTCCGTAAGGAATATATATTTTAGGCTTTACAAAGCCGCAAACAAACGGTGAATTAACTTTTTCACTTTGATATATATTATCTTTGAGCAAAACCGCATCTCTGATTTTAAATCTCAATCGAATAAAGCTCCCTGCACCGTAAATAAGCAGTCCTGCCGCAACAGTTATCCATATAACTGACACGATTTCATATATATCCGTAGTTTGAACCGTTTGCACCGCTGTTCCGGCAGTTTCCTCAAAAGAAGTTATTGAAGCCGTCACACCGTCTTTCGGAACAAGGCTGAACACGCTTTCCAAGGAAAAAGGAATCGCAAGCCGCACTCCGACAAATATCCAAAGAATTTTCCTGAAATACTTCGGAGATTTTTTCAGCAGAAATCGCACAACAGTTACCGCAACGATAAGGTACGATGCCTCCAACGACATATTAAGAATTTCATTAAAAATATTTGTCATTTATTTTCTTCCTCAGTACCCAAAAGTCGTTTTAGTTCTTCATAATCTTTTTTTGAAAGCTTTTGCCTTTTCGCAAATGCCGCTATAAACGACGGCAAAGAACCTTCGAACGTTTTCTCCAAAAGCTCGTCCATCTCATTTATCTGTATCTGTTCTTTGGAATAAAGAGAATATACTGTTGAACCGTCTTTCTTCAGAACGCCCCTTTCGCAAAGTCTTTTAATTACTGTATACGTAGTTGTTCTGGACCAACCCAATTTTTCTTTACAAATACCAGAAATTTGCGAACAGCTTACAGGCTCATTCTGCCATAATATAAGGCAAAATCTATATTCACTTTCAAAAATCTTCGGCGTTTCCATTTTTGTCTCCAGTAAATTTATTAACCGCACAAGTCTAACTCATTAGACAATTTCATTTTAAACTTCATCTAAAGTTTTGTCAATATATTTCTCTGTTCAATTATAAAATGTACCTTTTCAACAAAAGATAATATATTCCTTAGTAAAAAACAACCAATGCATCTGTTATCGTCAGATGCATTGGTTCTATAATAGTATGTATTAAATTAAAGCTCGGATGTACAGTTCGGACAACGGGTTGCTTCGATATTTATTTCGCTCTTGCAATAAGGGCACACCTTTGTTGTCGGGGCGGGAGCCGGTTCTTCCTTTTTGCCGATGCTTCTTATTTTGTTGATTCCCTTTACCAGAAGGAAAATAACAAATGCAGTTACTATAAAATCAATTACGCCCTGAATAAACAAACCGTAATTAACAGTTGCCGCGCCTGCTGCCTGAGCAGCGGCAAGCGTTGCATATTCGTTTCCGTCAAGGCTAATGAATAAATCAGTAAAAGAAACCTTACCCGTAACAAGAGAAATAACAGGAGTAACTATATTTTCTACAAGGCTGGTAACAATTCCCGAAAAAGCGCCGCCTATGATAACGCCGACTGCAAGGTCAATTACATTGCCTTTTGAAATAAACTCTTTGAACTCCTTAAAAAATCCCACGCCTTTTTTCAATTCATCTTTGCCCATTTTTTCAAGTTTTTCCTTTCTCATATTCATACCTCTTTTTATAAAATTTTGACAAAAAAAGTATATCACACTCCACCATCTTTTTAAAGAGTTTTTTCTATTTTTATTGAGATTTTTTTTGAAATGATGTATAATCCATTTATAAATACTTCTGTAACGGAGGTGTACGAGTTGATTCTTACTGCAGATATAGGTAATACCAACATCACTTTGGGCATATTTGACGGAGATACTCCTGTTTGCATTTCCAGGCTTGCGACCCAACGTCATAGAACTTCAGACCAGTATGCTATTGAATTAAACGCTATTTTCGATCTTGAAAAAATTGACAAAAACTTTGAAGGTGCAATTATCAGCTCGGTAGTTCCCGAGATAACACGCAGTTTTAAAAATGCAATAAAAAAAGTTACAGGCTGTAATGCATTGGTAGTTGCCGCAGGAATTAAAAACGGTCTCAAAATTGCAACCGATAATCCAAAAGAATTGGGTGCCGACCTGGTTGCAGGTGCTGTGGGTGCAGTTGCCCAATACCCCTTACCCTGCCTTGTTATGGACTTAGGGACAGCAACTAAAATATCAGTCATTGATGAAAACGGTGTTTTTGCCGGATGTACTATCGCACCGGGTATCGGAATTTCCCTTGATGCTCTTTCAGCGCGAACCTCACAGCTCCCTGCTATTGAGCTTTCTGCCCCGGCCCACGCAATCGGAACAAACACTGTCGAATGTATCCGCTCAGGAACTGTACTCGGAAATGCAGCTATGCTTGACGGTATGACAGACAGACTTGAAAAAGAGTTGGGAAAACCCATAAAAACACTTGTTGCTACAGGCGGTCTTGCAAAAGATATAATTGCTTGCTGCAATAAGGATATCATTTACAATAAGGATCTTGTTCTTCAGGGACTTTTGGTTATATACAGGAAAAACAGGTAAAAAACTGTATAGCGTTGTATCCGTAAGGTGACACAAAGATTTGAATTTTAATCGTACGGTGTTCGACTCTACTTATGGAACAGCAGCAAAAAGGAGTTTTAATTATGAAGAAAAAGAAACAATTAGTTCGCCTTGTAATGTGCGCTCTTTTCGCGGCATTGTTAGTCGTAATGACATTCACACCGTACCTTGGTTACATTACAGTCGGAATTATCGAAATCACCACATTGCACATCGTAGTTATTTTCGGTGCGGCAGTTCTCGGTCCGAAATACGGTGCAGTTCTCGGCGGTGTATGGGGTCTTACCTGTATAGCAAGAGCTTTCCAATACGGTATTATTCCCTTCCAAAATCCTATGGTTTCATTGGTGCCGAGAATTCTCGTAGGTTTGTTTGCAGGTTTTGTATTTTGGGGTTTATCAAAAACCAAATGCAAAAAGCCTGTTGCCTTAGTGCTGACAGCTTTGGCAGGAACATTGACAAACACCGTTCTTGTTCTTGGTTCATTGCAGCTTTTCGGAGGATTTGAAACACTCTTCGGAGAAGGGGCAAAAACAATCGACGTCATCGTTGCAACACTTATAAGCACCAACGGTGTTATTGAGCTTATAAGTGCTTGCGTTATCGTGCCCACCCTTTATATGGCCACTCAGAAATATTTTAAAGATAAAATATAATTTAACAAACTCCTGTTTTTCCCTGAATATATAAATAAAAGACTGCACCCACTCGTGCAGTCTTAATTATTTATCTACTTATTCCTCACTGCTTTTCGCGGTAACATCGGGATAATATGTGTAGGGCTTGAAGGTTAATCCTTGACAAACAGCAATGCAATCAGCTTTAGCCTGTTCAATATTTTTATCGCCTTCATCTGTAAACGTTATGTTATAAACATTTCCGGAATCAACAAATACAACTGAAGCAATGACCGAATCATCCAATTCATATGTCACCACAAAGCCTTTGTCTATTCCATCAACAAAACTTATGCCATCTTCCCAAGTACAGTTTGTAACTCCTGCTTCCGAGTTAAGTAAAATCTTATAAATTTCTTTACATTTTTCAATATAATCCTCGTAAGTGCTCTCCACAATATCAATTTCTATGGTTTGAGATTTCGACTTATTCTCGAAGACACCCGATTCATCAGTTACTTTCCAACCATCCGGCAACGTAAGATAATAAGCATAATCTTCAACAACGCCGTTTTCTTCAATCTGACCGATAAAAGCCTGTTTCTGAGTTTCAAGCTCGCCGCTCTCATTCGTAACATACTTACCGTTTTCATCGGTAGCATAAACAAGAAGCTCACCGTCATCAGCGAGAACTTTTTCGCCGTTTTCATCGGTAACAAGGTCGTATTTGGTTCCTGTTGCGGGGTTTGTATATGTGCCTTTATCGCAAGCGGCAAATGTGCAAACAAAAACAATTGTCACCACCGCCATTAACGCGATTACTTTCTTAGTCAAAGTAAATTCCTCCGTTTTAATCTTTTCTCAGCAAAATACAGAGGGCGAACCACTCTGTATTCTGAAAAACAATATTCAATTATGCTTCGGCAGACTCAGCCGTTTCAACAGGGCTTGTGGGTAAGCCGCTGTCCCAGGTAATATCAAAGTTTGCTTTATCCTCAAGTGTGAACATTACACTTACTTCACCGTAATCAGCAAGAGTTCCTGCGGCAGTCATATAAGCGGTTACATTTGAAGCCTTGTAGTAATTGATATTTGTTATCTCATTAGTGAGGCGGTCAACTTTTGCCGTAATCTGACAACCGCTGTAAACCACATCATAATCCTCAAGTGCAAGATAAGCTTTGGTTTTTGCAAATTCTTCGGAAGAGAGTATTTCATCCTTATCGCGAAGGTCAAATGCTTTTGTAAGAACATCCTGAGCTTCTTCTGAGGTAAGGTCATTAAATGCTATTGTGATGTAATAATAATCGCCCACTTCTTTAAGGGTGGCATATTTTATATCTTCTGCTGTAAGAGCTGACGCCCAGGACTCGCCTTTTACAAAAAGAGATTCCGTGTTATCAGCACCGTAAGAAACGCTTCCCGATGAACTCTTGATATCTTCAAGTATAAGGTCTTTAACGCCTTTAACTGCACTGTTTATAGCGCTGAAAGAATCTTCAACTTCCTCAGCTTCGGCACCGCGCTTGGTAACCTTAAGACTGCTGTCGGGAACATTTTTCTCTACGGAGTAAGAAATGGCGGGTTTGCTCTGCTTAACTCCGTTTACAAGGCTATTGAAATATGCGAGAACCTCTTCGCTCGTTTTGCCTACCGTCTCTGCGCTTTCTGTATAAACAGCGGCTACGGTTGACTGAACCTCAGCACTGTCATCGGCAGTTTCAGATGAACCGCAGGAAGTGAACGCTGTTAAAAGAGTGCTCACAAGAGCAAGTGCAACAATTACTGATAAAATACGTTTCATAAAGGTTTTACCCCTTTCGAGTATTAGTTTCATCATTGGATGTAAACCGACGTTTAGGTAATTATAACACAAAAATCAACACAACAACAGATATTTTTTACTTTTTTTAATCTTTGTTAAAAAAGCACAAAATCAACCGCTTTCTTTTGTTGCTAACAACTAATTTATATAACCGTTTGACATTTCTCTTAAAAAATCATATAATTATCTCGTATGAAAAGAGGGATAAACAAATGGACAGAAACACAACGAAAAAAGGCACTTCCTCAAAAAAAAGAAAAAACACCGCACAAGAGCGACAAGCTTTCAGATTTTTATATGTTATGATTGCGGTAATCATTCTTTTTGTTACCGTAGTTTGTGTATTTGTTGACAGAAAAAACGATAAATTGCAGGCAGAAACCTCAACTCAAGCAAGCACCGTCCCTTCCGACGGTACCACGGGTGAAAGTTCTTCCGTACCGCAGACATCCGATGCCACCTCAGCTTCAGGCGAGGAATCAACATCGGCAGAAACAACCGAAGCCCAAACGGTGGGTGCTGCTGCCACCGCTCCCGGTACAATTGATAACCCGACAATAATCACAATTGACGAAGAAAATTGGTATCTCACCCTTGTAAATACAGGCTACCGCATTCCCAACGGCGATGCTCCCGACCTTGTATATGTTTGCGGCAGTTCCGAGCGTCTTGACAGTAAGGTTGCCGTACATTACGAAAAAATGTATAACGCTGCAAAGCAGGACGGTGTAAACCTTGCCCCCTGCTCAGGCTATCGCTCCTATGAGCGTCAGGAAAACAACTACAACAACAAAATCAGCTTTTACGAAAGCCAGGGGTATTCTACCGCTGATGCAAAGGTAAAAGCCGCAACCATAATAATGCCTCCCGGAAGCTCAGAGCACAATTTGGGCTACGCTATGGATATAGTTTGCGTTGACGAATGGTTTGAAGATACCGCTGAGTTCAAATGGCTTACGGAAAATGCCGCCGACTACGGCTTTATTATGAGATACCCCAAAGAAAAGCAAGATATTACGGGTGTAATTTATGAGCCGTGGCATTGGCGTTATGTAGGTGTTGAGGCGGCTAAAGAAATGAAAGCAAGCGGTCTTGTGTTAGAAGAATATTTGGGAGTTGCGTAAAATGATAGGAATAACCGTTGAAAAAGCACATGGGGATTATGACCCGGGTACAAGCAAGTTTTTCGGTTCGCCCACAATGCCTGAAGAATGGCTTGAGGACGGAACTGTGGGCGACGAGGATTTCTTTTTCTGCCAATTAAAGCTATCGGAATTTAAAGCCCTTGACAAAAATAATATCATCCCCGAAAAAGGCTTTATTTACATTTATATGACGGAAAGCAACGGAAGCTATATTCCTAATGTTCGCTATTGCAGTAATGAACCCGACACAATAATTGATGATTTCAATGCAGGCTTTGATTTTTTAGGCGACACCGAAGCAGAATACTCCATAGACTTTTTTGAAGCAAACGAAACCGAAGATACTTCATTCATCTTTAAAAAAGAGGGCGAAAACGTTACGCTTCTCAAATACGACCCCCTTGACGATAATATGCCTGAATTTTTAAGCGAAACCGAAAAGGCAGGTTGTTTTACAGTAAGTGAAAAGGATTTAAAAAATCTTGATTTTTCAAAGGTAAAATTTGAAATAAAATAAAAGCATCATCCCCCACTGAAAAATTTTTCGGTGGGGGATGTAATTTTTAAAAATCCAAAGCCTCTATCAATGCTTCTTTTATTATCTCGTGACCTGCGGCGGTTGGATGAACGCCGTCCGCAAGCCAATAAGTTGTCTCGGCTTTTTCTGCGGCATCATCGAATTTTTTCTGAAGCTCAACAAATGTTAAACCGTATTTTTCTGCAACGCGCTTTGCCGCGGCGGCGCGTTTTTCAACCTCAGGGCGGAAAATGCTCCATTTTTCTGCGGTTGCAGGTCCTTTGAGAACGAATGGCTCAAGAACAAGTATTTTTAAATCGGGCAATTCTTCAAGAAGCTCTTCAACAAGCATTGAATAAATCTTTTCGTACTTCTCCGGCGAAACACCGTTCTGCTCATTAAGCTCATGCCAGACATCGTTTACACCGATAAGCACCGACATATAGTCGGGTTTAAGGTTAATTATATCAACTTTCATTCTTGCGTACAAATCAACGATTCTGTCTCCGCTTACACCCCTGTTTATAAATTCAATTTCATCGGGCATATTTTTCAGATAATAAGCCGCTGTCAGGTTAGGATAACCGTATCCGTAGTTATTATCATTTTCGCGCTGTCTGTCGGCATCTGTAATTGAATCGCCCTGAAAAAGAAATTTAATCATAGAAGAACACTCCCAAAAACATTTTTTCCATATTATCATATAACAAACAGCATTTCAAGTACATAATTTATATATGAAATCAACAATTTTATATTGCCTAAACTCCCAAATTATGGTATATTAGCAAAAACGATATGTACAGGAGGTATCTTATGAGAACACCTAAAGAACAAGTATTATTTGATATGATGGAGCAGCTGCCGAAGTACAATGTGCTTGACAGAGTAAATATGCCCGAATGGGAAACCTATGACGGAAACTATCTCAGTGAGGGAAAATATGAATTTTTCCCCGAAAATACAAAAACAGTTAAATTAGGTGAGCATTGGTTCGCCCGATACGATTGCGCAAGGATTTTCAAAACTACCTGTACCCTGCCCGAAAGCTTCAAAGATAAAAAGATTTATCTGAATCTTGATTTCGGCGGTGAAACAATCGTAAGAATCAACGGTAAAATTGCAAACTCCGTTTCTTCCAGAGAAAAAAGCGGATGGGTCGCAAGAGAAACCGTTTACATAGCAAACAAATTTTTAACCTTCGGCGAGCCTATGGAAATAGAGCTTGAAGCAAGCGTTGATTCCGCCGCCTTCTGCAACGATGCAATGGCAGGCAAAAAAGAATGCGAATACACGCTTAAAACCGCTGATTTCGCCCTTATAGACGAAGTATGCGAAAGATTTTATCTTCACTGCGTAAATGCATGGGATGCTCTTAATGAAATCAAGGATGAATTTATCCGCGAAAGTGTTTACAAGGTTCTTGACGATTCTCTTCATCTTGTTGATTTTGATTTTGATGAAGCTGAGACGAGAAAATCAATAGCCGAAGCCTGCAAGCATTTTGAAACAGAGCTCTCCAAAATACAGTATTCGGCATCCTCTGAAGTTATTATGGACGGCCACAGTCACATTGATATTGCTTGGCTCTGGCGAATTCAGGAAACTGAAAGAAAGGTTTGCAGAACCTTTGCAAACAATCTTTCTCTTATGGATAATTATCCTGAATTCACCTTCACTCAAAGCCAGGCTATCGTTTACGATATGATAAAGAAAAACTATCCTGACCTTTACGAGCGAATTAAAGAAAAGGTTAAGAACGGTCAATGGAATATCGTAGGCAACACCTGGGTGGAATGCGATACAAATATAGCTTCGGGTGAAAGTATGATTCGTCAGCTCCTCTACGGCAGAGAGTTTTTCATGAAAGAGTTCGGTGTTTCATCGGATACCTATTGGCTTCCCGACTGCTTCGGATTCTCCCACGCGCTTCCTCAGATAATCAAAAAGAGCGGTATGAAATATTTCATAACAACAAAGCTTCTTAACCAGGATACAAACCGTTTCCCTCATACTGTTTTTAAATGGAAAGGTGCAGACGGCTCCGAAATATTAGCTCTCAATCAGCGTTCTCATTATCAGGGTGATTACAGCCCCCGTCACGTTCGCGAAGCCGCATATAACAATGATTTAAAGGGTGTTCTTAAAACCTCCTTCGGTATGTTCGGCTACGGTGACGGAGGAGGCGGAAGCACATACAGAATGCTTGAAAGTGCAAAAAGACTTAAAAACTTCCCCGGTCTTCCCTCAACGAGAATGGGCCATCCTGATGAATTCTTTGCAAAAGCAGAAGAAATCAGAGATGAGCTTCCCACTTATTGCGACGAGCTTTATTATGAAAATCACAGAGGTACATACACAAGCCAAGCCTTCATAAAAAAAGGTAACAGAAAGAATGAATTCCTTTTAAGCCGAATTGAAATGGCAGGCACTTTCGGCGGCGGTTACGACAGAGAAAAGCTTGAAGATTTGTGGAGACTGCTTCTGAAAAATCAGTTCCATGATATTCTCCCCGGTACATCTATCCACGAGGCAATGGAGGATTGCCGTCCTGATTTTGATAAGCTGAAAAAAGACGGTACGGCTCTTCTTTGCAACGCTCTTGACGGCATAACAGCAAACATAACCGCAAAAAAAGACGGTGTTATCGTTTGGAACCTTGTTTCAAATGAGGTTACCGCCCCGGTTACCGTAAAAGGTACGAAAGCTCTCGGCAGAGTATCAAGGCAGTTTATGAAAGACGGTGATGCTTACACGGAATTCATTGCCGATAAGGTTCCGCCTATGGGATACAAATTTTTCCCGTTTGAAGAGAGCGCAAATGCTCCCTCGGTAAAAATTGCAGACGGCATCATTGAAAATGAAATACTACGAGTTGAATACGATAAAAACGGTATTCTTACTTCAATCTACGATAAAGAGAACAACCGCGAAACTCTTGACGGCAAAGGAAACGTTATTTCCGTATTTATCGATAAATGTGTTCACGAAACTGCATGGAATCTTGAGCAGAACTACGAAAAGAAAAAATGGGTTCTTGAAGATGCCGAAAGCGTTGAGATTGTTGAAAGCTCGGCTGTAAGAGCAGTTCTCAGAATTACAAGAAAATTCAATAAATCAACAATCACTCAAAATATAATTCTTTATGCAGGCAGCCGTCAGCTTCTTTTTGAAACAGAGGTCGATTGGCAGGAGCGTGATAAGGTTATGAAGGCGGCTTTCGATGTTAATGTTCTTAATACCGAGGCAACCTTTGAGGCGGCACACGGTGCAATCAAACGCCCGACCCATCGCAACTCCTCCTTTGATGCGGCAAGATTCGAGCAGTGTGCACACAAATGGGCAGACCTTTCCGAAGGTGATTACGGCGTAAGTATTCTCAACGATTGCAAATACGGCTACGATATTCTTGACAGCCGAATGAGAATAACTCTTCTCAGAGCACCCACCTGCCCCGACCCGCTGGGAGATTTGGGTTATCATAAATTTACGTATTCTTATTATCCTCATAAGGGCACCTGGCAAACAGGCGGAACAGTTCAGGAGGCTTTCGCTCTCAACTTCCCCCTGCGAGCAGTTGAGGTTTCAGAAAATACCGGTTCTCTTCCCTCCTGCCACAGCTTCATAAACTGCGATAACGACGATATAGTTATTGATGCCGTTAAGCAAGCACAGGACGGAAAAGGAACTGTTATAAGGGTATATCAAAGTCGCCGTGTAAGAGGCGAAAGAACCCTTACCGTTAATATACCCTTCTCAAAGGTTTACGAATGTAACCTTATGGAGGTTGACGAGAGCGAAATCTCCTGCGACGGCAATAAAATAACCTTCACCATCAAGCCTTTCGAGGTGAAAACATTCAGAATTGTATGAATTGAGGTAAGTATTAATGCAAAACAACATCTCTAATCCCTACGCTCCCGGCACGGCAAACAGTAAGCTTTTCAGAATCCCCGCTCTTCTTACTCTGAAGAGCGGAAGGATTCTCGCCTGCGCCGATATACGTTACGGCAACGGAACAGATGATCCTGCAAATATAGAAACCGCTGTTCGTTACTCTGATGATAACGGCAAAACCTGGTCTCAGGTTCAGTTCATAAACCACTTTGATGATATGGAAGATGCCGACAATAGTGTTGCCGTACCTTCATCTGCTTCGTTTGTAGACTCTGCAATAGCTGAAAGCAAGGATGGCACTGTTTATCACGTATGCGATGCCTGCCCCGCATATATGGGTCTTTGGAGCGCAGGAACATACGGTAAAGGCAACGGCTATATAGACGGTAAATTAGTTCTTTGCGATAAAACCTCTGCCGATAAAGCGGAGAGCACGAAGCTTGATAAAGAGCACTACCCTTATTATGTTGATGAATTCAATGCCGATGGCTATGCCCCCGTTTTAAAATTTTCTGATAATGAAAATTACAACGGCTATTATGTTGATAAAGCGTATAATATTTATCAGAAAAAAGAAGAAAGCTATACGCCTTTTTTCATCAAGCAAATGAAAAAGGACGGGACTCTTTCCGAAAAAGATATAATCGCCAACATCTTTTACGCCTACGCTCCCGTTAAAATATACCCCACTTACTATCTTTGGGTAAAAAAGAGCTTTGACGGCGGCGAATCCTGGTGTAACGGAAAAATACTCAATACTCAGATTGAAGCAAAGGGCTTTACGGGCTTTGCCCCCGGCAGAGGCATAACCATTGAAAAAGACGGCAAAGAACGAATTATTTTCGCCGTTTACGATAATAACGACAGAAGAGAATATACAAGCGTTATTTATACCGACGACGGAGAAAATTGGCATCGCTCCAAAAAAGCAAATCAGGCAGGCTCAGCTGGAAAAAGCTCGGAAACTCAGTTTGCCCTTATGAATAACGGAGTTTTAAGAATGTATTCGAGAAATACCGCAAACCGTATTTCTTACTCCGATTCGACCGACGGCGGTGAAAGCTGGGGCGCTTACACCTTGGACGAAGACCTTAAATACTGCTCAAACTGCCAATTTTCCGTTATAAACTACAGCAAAAAAATTGACAGTAAGGAGGCTTTGATAATCTCTTACCCGTCAACAAAAATCAGAAAACTGGGTGTTATTAAAATCGGTCTTTACGGTGATGACAACAAAGTATCTTGGAAATACCGAAAAAATGTTACCGACAGCCTCAATCCTTTCTCTTTTGTTTATTCCTGCCTGACGGAGCTTCCCGACGGAACCGTTCTTGACCTTTACGAAAGCGACAAAGCAGAGCTTACTCTTAAAGCCTATTCACTGCCCGCTTTAAAGGTAAAAGAAAGCGGAAACCTTTCTTTTATTGAAAGTATCAAATCTAAAATTTACAATAAAACAAGGAAATAAAATAACGGTCTGATGCAGAATAAATTTTGCATCAGACCGATTGTTTTTTAATATTTATCTTTAATCTTAAGACCTGTTGTGTTGAAATAGCTGAC
>CAZCQI010000014.1:0-23669 GCA_964500795.1 uncultured Eubacteriales bacterium | reverse complement strand
AATTAAATATCCAAAAGGAATATTCCGAAAGAGTGCGTACTGTTTTAGGTGCAAGATTTCAAGAGGTTTCCCCTAAAGCATATATTCATACCTATGGCTGTCAGGGTAACGTTGCTGACAGTGAGCGTATTAAGGGTATGCTTATTGAAATGGGCTATGAGCTTTGCGATGATGTTGAGGATGCCGATTTGATTCTCTATAACACCTGCGCCATTCGTGAACATGCCGAGGATAGAGTTTTCGGTAATGTGGGAGCTTTAAAAAAACTAAAAAAAGAGAAGCCTCATTTAATTATTGCTCTTTGCGGTTGTATGATGCAGCAGGAGCATATAGCCGAAAAGATTAAAAAAAGCTACTCATTCGTTAATTTAGTATTCGGAACTCATGTTGTTCATAAGCTCCCTGAGCTTCTCTCAAAGGTTCTTTGTTCGGGTAAACGCGTTTTTTGTATAGATAACAGTAGTGGAGTAATTGCCGAAGGACTTCCCGCATCACGCGACAGCGGTGAGAATGCTTGGCTCCCTATTATGTACGGTTGCAATAACTTTTGTTCGTATTGTATTGTTCCTTATGTGAGAGGAAGAGAGCGCAGTCGTGAACCCGATGTAATCATACAGGAAGCAAAGACACTTGTAAACGAAGGTTATAAGCTTATAACTTTACTTGGGCAAAATGTTAATTCTTACGGCAAAAACTGTGATTTTAATATGAATTTTGCGCAGCTTGTAAAAGAGCTTGACAAAATCGAGGGCGATTTTAAATTCGATTTTATGACTTCGCATCCTAAGGATTGCAGTTTTGAATTGATTGACGTTTTGGCTGAATGTAAGCATTTTTGCAGTCATCTTCATTTACCTGTTCAGTCGGGCAATAACCGTATTCTCAAAGAGATGAACCGTTATTACACCCGTGAGCAGTACCTTAAGCTTATTGAATATGCTAAGGAAAAAATACCGAATGTTAATTTAACAACGGATATTATTGTAGGTTTCCCCGGAGAAACCTATGAAGAGTTTCTTGAAACGGTATCCCTTGTAAAAGAGGTTTGTTACGACTCAATGTTTACCTTTATTTATTCACCGAGAAAAGGAACTCCCGCGGCTGAAATGCCCGATCCTGTTTCAAAGAAGGAAAAAACCAAATGGTTTATGGAGCTTCTTAAGGTTCAGGAGGAAATTGCAGCCCAAAAGAAGGACGGGCTTATAAATTTATAAACAATGTTTCATTGTTGAACAAATAATATATTTTAAGGAGTACACACATGACAATTATTGAACTCACAAGACAGCTTGGCGCAGCAATTCAACAGGACGAGCGCTACAAAGAATACGAAGCCGCAAGAACAGCTAATGAGAAAGACGATGCTCTCAACGAGCTTATCGGCAAAATCAATCTCGTTCAGCTCAACTATCAGAATGAAGCAGGAAAAGGCGAAGAGGCTGATTCTGCTAAGATGGAAGGTTTTGCTAAAGAGTTTGAAGAGCTTTATCGCGAAATAATGCTTAACGGCAATATGGTTAAGTTTGAAGCCGCAAAAACAAAAGTAGATGCTATGATGAATGAAATCATGGGCATCCTTGCAATGTGCGTTGACGGTCAGGATCCCGCTACATGCACTCCGCCTGAGGAGCACAACTGCGACGGTAGCTGCGGTTCTTGCGGCGGTTGCCACTAATCATTACGATTTATTTTCTGAATGCTGAGGTAAAAAATGGCTAAGCTTTCTCCTATGATGGAGCAATATTTTCAAATCAAAAGTGAATATCCCGACACTCTTTTGTTCTTCCGTCTCGGTGACTTTTACGAGATGTTTTTTGAAGATGCTAAAATTGCATCAAAAGAGCTTGAACTTGTTCTCACCGGGAGAGATTGCGGTCAGGAGGAGCGCGCACCTATGTGCGGCGTTCCTTTCCACAGCGCAGAGTCGTACATAGCAAAGCTTGTAAGCCGTGGCTATAAGGTTGCTATTTGCGAGCAAATGGAAGACCCTGCCGCCGCTAAGGGTATAGTTAAGCGTGATGTTGTGCGCATAGTTACACCCGGAACGGTAATTGAGAGCAATATGCTCGATGAGAGTAAAAATAATTATTTCGCTTCCGTTTTTGTTTCTCACAGCGGTTGCGGTCTTGCATTTATAGATATTTCTACAGGTGAGGTTCATCTCGATTCCTTTACGGATGATGAATCCTCAGGTAAGATTCTTAACAGATTGGGTTGTTATTCTCCCAGTGAAGTGATATTGAATAAATATGCATCTTCTGTTAAGTCCATTGTTTCTTTTATTAAGGACAGGCTCTCTGTTGATTATCAAATTGTCAGCGAATCCGATTATAATGAAGCTGAGCTTCAAACCCTTGTTCTTTCCCATTTATCAGGAAATGAAGGGGATTTTGAACAGTTTAACGAAAACAAAAACCTACTTTACGCTTTCGGCGCGGCTCTTACATATCTGAAACGCGTCCAGAAAAATGAACTTGAAAATATCAGCGGCGTTGATTTTTATAACGAGGATAGTTTTCTTACTCTTGATCTTTGCGCAAGAAGAAATCTTGAGCTTACGGAAACTCAGCTCCGCCGAGAAAAGAAGGGAAGCCTTCTTTGGGTCCTTGACCATACTAAAACTGCAATGGGTAAACGCCTTATACGCAGTTGGGTAGAACAGCCTTTAATTAACTATACTTCAATTCTTCAAAGGCAGAATGCCGTTGAGGAGCTTTCCTCCGATACAATACTTCTCGATTCTCTTATGACATATCTTTCGGATATGTTTGATATCGAAAGAATTATGACCCGTATTGTTTACGGAAGTGCAAATGCAAAAGAACTTAAAACTTTAAGTCAGACTATTGACAAACTTTATGACATAAAGAGTTCTCTTAATAACGTTACTTCAAAAATGCTTGTAAGTATTTTTGATGATATTGATCTTCTTGATGATGTTAATATCCTTATTAAATCATCTATAACGGATGAACCGCCGCTTACGGTGCGCGAGGGCGGAATGATTCGTAGGGGTTACAGTGAAGAACTTGATTCACTGCGTGATATTGTTGAAAACGGAAAAGGATATTTAACCTCCGTTGAGCAATCAGAGCAGGAAAAAACAGGAATCAAAAAACTAAAAATCGGATATAACCGAGTTTTCGGATATTATATTGAGGTCACAAATTCATTTAAGGACCTTGTTCCCGACCATTACATCAGAAAACAAACTCTTGCAAACTGTGAGAGATATATAACTCAGGAGCTTAAAGAGCTTGAATCGAAGGTTCTCGGTGCTCAGGAGCGTATAGTTCGCCTTGAATATGAACTCTTTTCAGCTATTCGTCAGCGAATTGCCGATCAGCTTGAGCGGGTGCGTAAAACTGCCAGAGCCGTTGCTGTTCTTGATAGCTTGTGCTCTTTAGCGTATACCGCAGTGAATAATAACTACACACGGCCTGAGATTGATACCTCCGATGAAATTATCATTAAGGACGGCAGGCATCCGGTTGTTGAGCTTGTGCTTGACGGTGCTCCGTTTGTTCCTAATGACACGCATCTTGATTGCAACGATTACAGAACTGCTATAATAACAGGTCCCAATATGGCAGGTAAATCTACTTATATGAGGCAGGTTGCCATTATTACACTTATGGCGCAGATTGGTTCATTTGTTCCTGCATCAAGTGCAAAAATCGGTATTGTTGACCGTATTTTCACCCGTGTGGGTGCTTCAGATGACCTTGCCGCAGGTCAATCCACGTTTATGCTTGAAATGACAGAGGTTGCAGATATTCTTAAAAACGCTACTTCCCAAAGCCTTATAATATTTGATGAAATCGGCAGAGGTACTTCTACATACGACGGTATGAGTATCGCAAGAGCCGTTCTTGAGTATACAGCGGATAAGAAGCGTATCGGTGCAAAAACACTCTTTGCCACTCATTATCACGAGCTTACTGAACTTGAAAATACTCTTGACGGAGTTAAAAATTATAATACTTCCGTTAAAAAACGCGGTGATGATATTACTTTTCTTCGCAGAATCGTAAAAGGTCCTGCTGACGGCAGCTACGGCGTTGAGGTTGCAAAGCTTGCAGGCGTTCCTAAGACTGTTGTTGAAAACGCTAAGAAAATTCTTGCAACGCTTGAAACACAGGAGCGTGTCAGCCTTACTTCTGAGGTTGCTCCCGTTTCCGAAGACGATGAACCGCTTCAACTTTCTTTCTTGAGCGGTGAAAAGGAGCAAATTATAGAAAGACTAAAAAATATAGATGTTAACACTCTTACTCCCATTGAAGCGATGACGGTTCTTTTTGAATTGCAAAAGAGTGCTGAGTCTCTTTAACATTAAGTCTTAAGAAAGGAGGGTGATTATGCCCCGCATAAATGTTTTACCTAAAAATATTGCTGATTTAATAGCCGCAGGCGAGGTAGTTGAACGCCCTTCTTCTGTTATAAAAGAATTTGTTGAAAACTCCATTGATGCAGGAGCAAAGAATATTACCGTTGAAATTCAAAACGGCGGCAAAACTTATTTGCGTGTAACGGATAATGGGTGCGGTATTGAAAGTGATGATGTGCGTAAAGCTTTTATAAGCCATGCAACAAGCAAAATCAATTCTGTTGAAGATCTTGACGCTATTGCTACTCTCGGTTTCAGAGGCGAAGCTCTGGCTTCTGTATGCGCAGTGTCAAAAGTAGAGCTTTTAACTCGCACTCCCGAAAGCGAAAACGGTACCCGTTATGTTATTGAGGGCGGTGAGGAAAAACTCATTGATGATGCAGGCTGTCCTGTCGGAACAACTTTAATCGTAAGAGATTTGTTTTACAATATTCCCGCCAGAATGAAATTTCTTAAAAAGGATGCTCAGGAGGGAAACTATATTGCAAGCCTTGTTGAGCGTATTGCGGTTTCCAACCCGGAAATTTCTTTCAAATTTATTCGCGAAGGTAAGCTTCAGTTTTCAACTCCGGGAGACGGTGATTTGAAATCAGCCGTTTATTCCGTTTTCGGCAGAGATTTCACTGAGCAATTATTGCCCGTTGCCAATGAACAAAACGGAATTTGTGTAAAAGGCTTTGTTACTAAACCTACTGCAGGCAGGGGAAGCCGTTCTATGCAGATTTTCTTCGTAAATAAACGATATGTAAAAAGTGTTGTTTTCTTAAGTGCTCTTGAAGCGGCTTATAAAAATTCTATTATGGTTGGTAAATTTCCCGGATGTGTTCTGTTTGTGGATTTACCCCTTGAAGCGGTTGACGTTAATGTTCATCCCGCAAAAACAGAAGTGAGATTTTACGATGAAAAACGCATTTTCGATTGTATATATAACGGTGTGCTTGCCGCACTGACGGATGATAAATCACGTGTAAAAGCCGTATTTTCAGAGGCGAAGGTCTTTGCCGCTCCTGCTGATAAAGGCGAACAGCTGACCTTGAATGAGGTTGAAAAACAGCGAACGTTCATTGTAAAAGAATTCGGAAAACCTATTACAGGAAGGGAAAACTTTGTCGGTTCTCCCGAAAAAAGTGAACCAAAGCAATTTGATTTCTTAAAGGATGAATATTTAAAACCCGAAACAAAAACCGTTACTGTGAAAACAGAGGCTCATTCCGTACCTACACTTGAGTCCGGCTTTAAAATCAATTTATCTTCTCCGTCAAACATAGACGAAGGTAAATATGAAACGGTTGCGGAAACCGTTGCGGTGAAAGAAACGGAAAAAACGCTAATTACTGAACAAAGCAATGTAAATACGGCTGATGAAGCACAGGTTATTGTTCCCGATTTTAAATATCTATGCGAAGCCTTTGGCACATATCTTATTGCTGAAATTGAAAGCAAGCTTCTTTTTATTGATAAACACGCCGCCCATGAAAGAATTCTGTTTGAAAAGTTTAAAAAAGAGGGCACAGGTGAATCTCAGATGATGCTCCGCCCTGTAACAGTTACTCTTTCCGCGGATGAATACAGTGCCGTTTTAGAGAATACCGAGCTTCTTTATAACGCCGGTTATGATGTTTCCGATTTTGGTGACAGATGCGTTAAGATAAGTGCCTGTCCGCCCGAGCTTGCTGATTCCGATGTTTCGGAGGTTATAACGGAAATTGCAGGTTATCTTGCCTGTAATATAAAAACACTTTTACCCGAAAAGCTTGATTGGATTTATCATTCAATGGCTTGCCGAGCCGCAGTTAAAGCAAGAAATTTCACCTCTGCATATGAGGCTGAAAAATTCATAAAAGAGCTTTTGATGCGTGACGATATACGTTATTGTCCGCATGGCAGACCTGTTATGATTGAAATGTCGAAGCGTGACCTTGAAAAGCAGTTTGGGAGAATAGTTTAATGAAGAAAAAAGCTGTTGTTGTAGTGGGTGCTACTGCTTCGGGAAAAACTGCCTTAGGCGTACACATTGCCGAAAGATTCGGTGGCGAAGTAATTTCTGCGGATTCAATGCAGATTTATAAGGGTGTGAGCATTGCTACTGCTAAACCTACTGCTGAAGAAACCCGAGGCATTCCCCATCATCTTATTGATTTTCTTGATGTTTCCCAAAAATACAGTGTTTCTGCCTATTGTGCTGATGCAAGAGCTGTTTTCAACGATGTATCGAGCAGGGGAAAGCTTCCTGTTATCGTGGGAGGAACGGGCTTATATATTGATTCTTTTCTTTCAAATACACAGTTTCTGGAAGATGCCTCCTCCGAGGAAATTAGAAATAAGCTGAAATCTGAATTTGAAGCTAACGGTATTGAACCTTTATTTAATGAATTAAAAAGTGTAGACCCCGAAGCGGCAGATGTCATTCATCCCAATAATACCGTGCGCGTTCTTCGGGCTTTGGAGGTTTACAGGTCAACGGGTAAAACCATTACAGAGCAGACAAAGCTTTCTCATACGGTTGATTCTGATATTGAACCTTTATATATCGGTATCGGTTATGCCCACAGAGAAAAACTTTATGAAAGAATTAACCTAAGGGTTGATTTGATGCTTGAAGCGGGGCTTATAGAAGAAGCTAAAGCCTTTTTTGAGGCTAATCCTTCGGTTACTGCGTTCAATGCAATAGGTTGCAAGGAGCTAAAGCCCTACATAGACGGTACTGCCGAGCTTTCTGATTGTGTTGAAAATTTAAAAAGGGAAACAAGGCGTTATGCTAAACGCCAGATTACCTGGTTTAAACGAAATAAAAAAATCAATTGGTTTTTGGCTGATGAGCTGTCGAAAGGCGAACTCTTAGAATCAGTCAATAAACTTATCATAAATTATTTAGGTGGTGATATGTATGAAGAAAAAAACTAAACGCATTGTGGCTGTTCTTTTGTCGATAGCTTTTGTGTGCCTTTTAGGCTCATACATAATTTACCACATAGTTTTACGAACAAATTCGGTAATTAAAACCGAAACTGCGTACAAAGAAACAGTTTATGAAACTGTAGATGCTACCTGTTTTGTAATTCGTGATGAAGAGTTTATTAAGAATTCTACCGAAGGAACTACTGTATCTTTTGTTTCGAACGGCGAGCGCGTAGGTGCGGGTGATACCGTTTCCGTTATCTTTAAATCTACCGATGATGCCGCATCATATCTCAAAATAAACGAACTGAAAAAAGAGATATCTCATTATCAGGCTCTTTCGGGTCTTGCAAATATGCAGACTCTTAATGTTGATTCTCTTACGCGTAAAATTAACAATAATTTGTATAGCTATCTTGACTGTGTTGATGAAAGAAATTTCGGACTCGCTTCTGAAAAATCAGATTCCTTCCGTGACTCGGTTACAGGTAAACAAATTGCTACCGGAGCAAGTCTTGATGTATCTGAACAGCTTGCAATTTTAAAAAATCAACTTTCTGATTTGGAGCTCCAAGGTGTTTCCTATTCTGAAATTAAATCAGATAATGCAGGGTACTTTATCGGCGGTTCTGACGGGTATGAAAATACTGTCTCTTTTGATGATATTGATGCAATAACTGCTGAGGATATCGAAAATGCAATTAAATCAGAACCCGAGAAAATTAACTCAGACGTTGTGGGCAGAACCGTATCATCTTTTACATGGTATATAGCCTGTGTGCTTGATTCCGATGATACCGTGAACCTCTCTTTCAGTAAAAATATTTATCTTAATTTCCCTTCATCGGGAGTGGAAAAATTACCTGTCACGCTATATAAATTAGGAAACAGGGACAGCGGAAAAACGCTGGTGATATTCGCCTGTGATGAAATGAATGAAAATCTTGCTGATATCAGAATTGAAAATATCAAAATAATCACAGATGAATATACGGGTCTTAAAATTCCCAATTCTGCTGTAAGAACGGTTGACGGCGTCAAAGGTGTTTATATCGTCAGAGGTAATCTTATGGGTTTCAGAAAAATATCGGTAATATATTCCACCGATGAATTTTCTGTTATAGAAATTTCAAATGATTCATCAGGCTATATCAAGCTTTATGATCAGGTCGTAACGGAAGGAGTTGATCTTTACGACAACAAGCTCGTTTGATACCGCGCATTTCTCGGTTATATCCGAAAATTTGAAAAGGATTAGAGCAGATATCGCCGATGCTGCAGTTTTGTCCGGGCGAAATCCCGAAGATATCAGGCTAATGGCTGTTACAAAAACAGTTTGTCCCGAGTATATCAATTTTGTTATAGAAAATTGCGGAATTGACTTAATTGGCGAAAATAAGGTTCAGGAGTTTCTGTTGAAAAAAGACAGTCTTAAGCTTAACGGTGTTGAAAAGCATCTTATAGGTCACCTGCAAACCAATAAAGTAAAAAAAATTCTTTCCGAGGTTGATATGATTCAATCTGTTGACAGTGTTCGGTTGGCTCAGGCTGTTTCTGCGGAGGCTGTTAAGATATCATTAAATGCTGAAGTTTTGCTTGAAGTAAACATCGGTGACGAAGAGAGTAAAACAGGCTTCAGCAAAGGCGAGTTTATGGAAGCCCTTTCGGTTATTTCGGAGTTGCCTAATTTGACGGTAAAGGGCATTATGACAATTCCGCCTATTTGTGAATCAACCATAGCTTTGGAAAAATACTTTGAGAGTATGAATGAGTATTTTAATACCATCAAGACTATGAAGCTACCCGGATTTCAAATGGATATACTTTCTATGGGTATGTCGGGTGACTACCGCGAAGCAGTGCTTCACGGCTCAAATTTAGTAAGAATCGGCTCTGCAATTTTCGGAGCTCGCAATTATAATTAACGGAGGTTTTTATTATGTCACTTATGGATTATTGGAAAAAGTTTACTAACACAGCGGATGATGATTATGACGAGGATGTTGAAGAAAATGTAACCGATACATTTGAGTCAAATTCTTTCTCATCCTACTCTTCTTCACCTTCCCATACAGAAGAAACTGAATATGAAGCTCCTGCGGCTCCGCGAAGAGCAAGAAGAACAGCATCTGTATCTTCAGACCCAAGCAGAGTTGTTGATGTGAGAACAACCGCTATGCTTCAGGTTGTTCTCGTTAAACCCGATAAATTTGAGGATGCTCGTACTATTGCCGATCATCTTAATGAAAAGAGAACTGTTGTTCTCAATCTTGAAGCCGCAAGCAAGGAGGTTTCAAGGCGCCTTGTAGACCTTCTTAACGGCGTTGCCTATGCAAACGGTGGTCAGCTTAAGAAAGTTTCCTCCAATACTTATATTATAACTCCCTATAATGTTAATGTTTCAGGTGATCTTATCGATGAACTTGAAAATACCGGCGTATTTTTCTGATATTTTATAATTTTGTGGAAACGGGGAATTTATTATGATGACACCATTAGAACTCAGACAGTATGAATTTAAAAGCGCTGGTCGCAATGCTTATAAAGCAGATGATGTTGACGCTTTCTTCGGCGGAGTCGTTGTTGACTATGAAAAGATGTACCGTGAAAACGCTGAGCTTGTTAAAAGAATGAGCCTGCTTGCAGACAGATTAGAACGTTTCAAACAGGATGAGAATGAAATCAAACAGGCTGTTTTAAGCGCACAGAAAGCGGCGGATATAATTGTGAGAGAAGCGCAGAATTCTGTTGAGGATACAAAACTCGAAGCTGAAGCAATTCTTGCTGCGGCAAAGGGCGAAGCAGATATAATTAAGTCCGATGCAGAAAAACAGGCGATTGCCGATTCCGAGCTTTTACTCTCTATTGCCCGTGATAAGGCTGAAAGCATTATTGATAAAGCCAAGGAGGAAGCACACGGTATTTTAATCGAGGCGAATGATTCTGCCAGTGATACTGTAGGTGCGGCTACACGCACAATAACAAGTGAGTCTATCCATTATGAGATGCTTAAGAAAGAAGTTTCGGATTTCCGTGCCTCGATTCTTGCCCAGTATAAGGCTCATATTGAGATGATTTCTAAGCTTCCTGAATTGGCTGATGAAGAAGCTGAAAGGGTTTTGTCAGCTTCCGAGAACGAAACAGATAGCCCTGTTGCGGAAAATGTTACCGAAAATGAAGAGTCTGAAAATTCACAGGGAGTTGCAGAAAACAACATTGAGCTTGATGAGGATGTAAAGGCTTTCGATTCATCGGATGCAGTCGCAGAAATTTATTTTGATGATACAGCTTCCGAGACGGACGTTGATACTGTTTCTTTTGTTGAACCCGAGCCGATTACCGAGCAAGAAGATGAGGTATCTGAGGCAGAACCTGTTACGGAAGAAACGGATTTTATTAAAATTGATGTTGATACACCTGATGAAGAGGATTTTTCAGATGAAGCGGACACCTCTGCTGATGTACATGAGACGGATATCCCTATTTCCAAAGGCTTTTCTTTCGATTCATCAGCGGTTGAGACTGATGATTTGAGAGTTTTCTTTGATGACGATGAGTCTTCCGGAAACGCTTCGATTTTCGATTCTATCTCAAAAGTTGATACTGATGTTGTTTCAGCCTCCGATGAGGAAGAGGATGACGACGAAGAAGATGATGAGAAGCCAAAGTCAGGATTCAGATTTTTCAGAAAGAAAAAATAAGGGGAGCTTATGTCGTTAGCTGCAGCAATAATCTTTTGTGCCTTCCTCGTAGGTACTGACCAGATAATAAAATACTTTGTGCTTGAATACTTAAAACCTATGGGATATTTTAATGTAATTGACGGCATATTACGATTCCGTTATGTTGAAAATACCGGAGCAATTTTCGGTTCGTTTTCTGCTCACACTGCGTTACTTACCCTGTTTTCCGTCATACTTTTAGGTTTTGTAATATATTTTCTTGCTACTAAAAAGAGTAAGTCTAAGCTTGTAAATTTTTGCCTTCTTCTGATGGTGTCCGGCGGTATAGGCAATATAATAGACCGTATTCGTCTCAAATATGTTGTTGATTTTATTGAGGTTTTATTTGTAGATTTTGCGGTGTTTAATTTTGCTGACTGTCTTATAACTGTAGGAGCATTTGTTTTAGTGTTCTATTTGATTTATGATATCATCAGGGATACAAAAAATACAAAAGCTTCCGGTAAATCGGAGATTTGCGATGAAGATGAATGAGTACAAAATTTCCGTTAACGAAGCCGGTTTGCGTTTGGATAAAGCGGTTGCTCTTCTATGCGATGATTTATCGCGTAATACGGTACAACAGCTTATAGATTCAGGCAATATCCTTGTAAATTGCGAAACTGCAAATAAAAAGTATACGGTTAAGGACGGCGATATTGTAAGCGTTATTTTACCTGAGCCTAAAGCCCTCAGTGTTGAGGCTGAGAATATTCCTCTTGAAATCATTTATGAGGATGAACATCTTCTTGTTGTAAATAAGCCGAAAGGGATGGTAGTCCATCCTGCGGCGGGTAATTACAGCGGAACTCTTGTTAACGCTCTTCTGTATCATTGCGGTGACTCGCTTTCAGGTATAAACGGTGTTATAAGACCGGGTATCGTTCACCGAATTGATAAAGATACCAGCGGACTTCTTATAGTTGCAAAAACCGATTTAGCTCACAGAGGGCTTGCAGAGCAAATCAAGGAGCATAGCTTCAAGCGTGTTTACAGAACTGTTGTTGTAGGTAATATAAAGGATGATTACGGAACTATAGATGCTCCTATAGGCAGGCATCCCAAAGATCGAAAAAAACAGGCTGTAACCGATAAAAATTCCCGTAATGCCGTAACTCATTTTCAGGTACTTGAGCGGTTTAACGGCTTTACATACCTTAAAGTAACTCTTGAAACAGGAAGAACTCATCAAATCAGGGTGCATATGTCATATCGCGGAACTCCCGTTGCCGGTGATTCGGTTTACGGTAACCCCAAGAAGACCTACGGGCTCTCAGGGCAGTGCCTTCATGCAGCAGAAATCGGATTTATTCATCCCATAACGGGGCAATATCTCGAATTTGATTCGGAACTTCCTGAATATTTCAAGGATTTTCTCAGGAGAATATCATAATGGAAAATTTATTTTCAAAATGGTTACTTGTTTCCGATATTGACGGAACACTTAACGATAAAAGATCAAAGCTTCCTGAGAAAAACCGAACAGCAATTACCGATTTTGTGAATAAAGGCGGAAATTTTACACTTTGTTCAGGTAGAAATCTTCAGTCTTTGACCATTCATTATAATAAACTCGGCATTAAAGAACCTGCAATTTTTCTTAACGGTGCAGGAATATATGATTTTAATACTGATAGAATTTTAAATTATGATGTTATTTCATCGGAGGGCGAAAAAGTTATTATTGATTTACTTTCCGAGTATAGGTTTGCTCAGCTCACGGTATTTACACCAAACAAGCTATACAGAGTAAAGCGCAGTTGTCTTTACGGTTATTTTGTTTCAAAGGCTGATAAGCTTGATTGTGAACTGTGTAAAACCGTGGATGAACTTCCCCGAGGTGTTTGGGGAAAGGTAACTTTTTTTGGTACACCTTCTTTGGTAAAAAAACTTAAAAAATTTTTTTCGGAAGACGAAAACAAAAAACTTTTTGAAACTTTTTTCACATCGCCCGTTACTCTTGAGGTTGTAAATAAGGGTGTCAACAAGGGCGCAGGAGTAAAAAAACTCGCGGAAATATTATCAATTGATAAAAATAATACTGCCGCTATCGGAGATTATTATAATGATGTTGATATGCTGAAGTGTGTGGCACATCCCGCCTGTTGCGGTCAGGCGCCCGATGATATTAAAGCGATTTCGGAATATGTTACCTGTCATTGCAACAATGGTGCAGTTGCAGATTTTATAAATTATTTAGAAACTAATTACATTAAATAAACGGAGGAATCTTTATGGATGCAAGTTCAAAAAGAGAGTTGTCAAAAATTGCCTGCAATGTCCGAAAGGGTATAATTGAGGGAACCTTTAATGCAAAATCAGGTCATCCCGGCGGTTCTCTTTCGATAGCCGAAATTCTGACATATCTTTATTTTAAGGAAATGAATATTGACCCGCAAAATCCTGCGAAAGAGGGGAGAGACAGATTTGTTCTTTCTAAAGGTCACGCTGCTCCCGCTTTGTATTCGGTAATGGCGCAGAGAGGGTATTTTCCCGTTGAAGAGCTTAAAACGCTCAGAAAATCTAATTCAAGACTCCAGGGTCATCCGAGTATGAACTATCTTCCCGGTGTTGACATCAGCTCGGGTTCTCTCGGTCAGGGTATTTCCGCCGCTTGCGGTATGGCTTTAGGTGCAAAACTTAAAGGTGATGCCTTCCGTGTGTATGTAGTTCTCGGTGACGGCGAAATTGAAGAGGGTCAGGTTTGGGAAGCAGCTATGTATGCAAATGCTAAGAAGCTCGATAACCTTGTTGCTTTTGTTGATAACAATAATTTGCAGATTGACGGCACTGTTGAAGAGGTAAACTCTCCCTATCCCATTCCTGAAAAATTCGCCGCATTTGGTTGGAATGTAATTGAAATTGACGGGCACAGCTTTGATGAAATAGAAAACGCGTTGAATGCCGCACGTGCTTGCAAGGGCAAGCCTACCGCTGTTATTGCAAAAACAGTTAAAGGCAAGGGCGTTTCATATATGGAAAATCAGGTTAATTGGCACGGTTCTGCTCCCAATGCAGAGCAGTACGAAACAGCAATGAAAGAGCTTGATGCAGTTCTTTCGGATTTGGAGGGCTGAAAAATGTCAGATGTAATTAAAACAGCAACCCGTGACGGTTACGGCAAAGCTCTTGTTGAATTGGGCGAAAAGAATCCCAATGTTCTTGTTCTTGATGCAGATCTTGCCGCAGCAACAAAAACAGGTGCATTTAAAAAAGCATTTCCCGAAAGATTTTTTGATACAGGTATTGCAGAATCGAATATGATGGGTGTTGCGGCAGGTCTCGCAACAACAGGTTATACGGTTTTTGCAAGTTCTTTTGCGATGTTCTCTGCCGGCAGAGCCTTTGAGCAGGTTCGCAATACCATCGGTTATCCTCATCTTAACGTTAAGATTGGTGCAACTCACGCGGGTATTTCCGTTGGTGAGGACGGTGCAAGCCATCAGTGCTGTGAGGATATCGCTCTTATGCGTACAATTCCCGGTATGGTTATTTTAAATCCTGCTGATGATATTGAAGCGAGAGCGGCGGTTTTTGCTGCCGCTGAGCATGACGGTCCTGTGTATATGCGTTTCGGCAGACTTGCAGTTCCGAGAATTTTTGATGAAGATTACAAATTTCAAATCGGTAAAGCGGTTACTTTGCGTGAAGGAACGGATGTTACCATCATCGCAACAGGTCTCATGGTAAATGAAGCAATCGAAGCCGCAAAAAAACTTGAAGCCGAAGGGATTTCTGCTGAAGTTATCAATATGCACACCATTAAACCACTTGATAAGAATGCAGTAGTTGAGTCTGCAAAGAAAACAGGTTGTATTGTTACTGCCGAGGAACACAGCATTATCGGAGGTTTGGGTGATGCTGTTTGCGATGCAGTTTGTGCAGAATATCCGGTTCCTGTTGTTAAAGTCGGCGTTGAAGATACTTTTGGTAAATCAGGACCTGCAGTGGAGCTTCTTCATATATTCGGTCTTGATGCTGATAATATTGTGAAAAAAGCTAAGCTTTCTGTTTCTAAAAAATAAAAAATAATCACAGCATTTTGGATTTTTACCGAAATGCTGTGTAAAATTATAGAATTTTTATTGAAAATATCAAAAGTCTGTGTTATAATACAGTAAATATTTTAATATACACAGTGATAGGTAGGAGATATTATGGCAAATTGTCCTAAATGCGGATACAAACTCAGGTTAATTGATGTTAAAGCTGAGTGCCCGAAGTGCGGAGTTAACCTTTTGTACTATAATCATCAGGAAAGGCTTGCTGAGGATGCCGACAAGGCTGAGGAAGAGCATATCAGATTCCAACCTAAGATTGACAGAGTTAAATTTGCTTTCATAGGAACAAAGCTTTCTATCGTAAGATTGATTCTGATTTTTGTGCCCATAGGAATGTTATTCCTTCCTTTGGCACATGTAACGGCAACTATTCCCTATAATAATATTGATACCGATATTTCGATTTTGAATCTTGCGATGGATGTTGTTGCAGGAATGAACTTTGAGGTGCTTATATCGTTAATTACGGAATCAGCACTTACAAGGGTTGCTTTCATTTGCTACATACTTTCAATTCTCCTTGTTTTTGTTGCCGCTATCTTTGCTATTCTTAATATACCTTTTGATGCAGTTTCCTGTTCACCCAAAGGATTTAAGAGAAATATTAAGCTTTCTGCTTGCGGAATCGGTTTTACGGTTTTGAGTATGATTGCATTCCTTATTTTCAACAGTCAACTTACAGCAAGATTCGGTGAAATGTATTCCGGTAGTTTGGGAATCGGCGGTTTCCTTGTTATTTTAGGCTTCGTTGCAATAATTGTTATCAACATTCTCATTAAGAAAAAGAATGTTCCTGTTAAGTATACAGACGTTTCTGAATATGTTGACAGAATCGAAAAAAGAAAAGCTGAGATCGCAGCAGCAAAAGAACAGGCTGCAGCAGCATCTGAAGCTGTTTCTGTTGAAAACTAATCTAAAAAAATAATCGACGGCTGATGCAAGTAATTGCATCAGCCGTCGCTGTTTTTTAAAAAACAACACCCACAGTGCCGTGTGCGATAATAGTAACCTGCTCTTAGCAGGTGGGTGCCCTCTCCGCGTTTTCGCGCTCCCTTCGTCCGCATAAAGCGGGAGGTCTGCAATCCGACTCAGAAGCCCGGGCTCCCTTTTATTTGACATAGGGTTAGTATTAGTCGCATTTGTCGAACACCGCAGGCATTATTGTTTTTTGCACAAACAGAGGTTTTATTCTTCGTCAAACTCAAAAATATCAGAAAGACGTTCTTCAAAGATTTTACCAACTGTATTAAAAAGCTCATCATCCTCGATAGGCTCAAGATATATTTCGCCGTCTTCATCCTCGTTTACTGATAAAATTATAAGCTCACCGTCACTGTCGAGTATTTCTTCGGCTTCATCATAAATGGGGAGAAGTGCTATAAATCTTCCGTCATCGGTTTCAATTCTGTCAAGCTCCTCAAAAGTGTGCTCAACACCTTCTTCATCAATAACCGAAACGATATCGGGACCGTATTCATCATCAATAACAGGTGTGTTGTTTAAATTGTCTGCCATATTATTCACCTTTTATCCTTTCATATCTATAAGCAATATTTTAATATTAAATTGAATGTAAGTCAACTGTTAATTATTCACTGATTTGTACTTCCCAGGAAAAGGACCTGCTTTCATTTGCGTTTAGTGCCATTATGCCACGCTTTTGAGAAAAGTCGGGTTTCTTGTTGTAGTCGTCGTTAACGCCCCACCAAGGCTCAAGGCAAACATAAGGCGCACCCGGTTTAGCCCAAATTCCGAGGAAGGGAGAGTCAAAGCTGAATTTAATTACTCTGTCGTGTTCATTACTTTTAAGATAAAGTTCTTTTGAGTTAAACTCACTTAAAATGAGAGCGTCCTCTTCAAAAATACTATCGGTAATTTCAATTTTCTTTTCATCCGTAAACACAGGGAATTTCTCATCAATAATAATAGATTCACCGTCAATTCTCTCTGTGAAAAGCTCGTCATCATCCGAAAATTCGAGATAATCTCCGATTTTGCAGTTGAAACCGGGATGTGCACCTAAGGAAAAGTACATTACCTTATCGTCGAGATTTTTTACGGTGTGTGTAACCTTGAGACCGTTTTGTGTTAATTGAAAATTAACCTCTAATTCATAACGGTATGGGTAATTTTTGAGTGATTCATCGCTATATTTTTGGATAAAGGTAAGAGAATCCCCGTCGTTTTTCAGAAGCTCGAAAGGCCTTTTACGTGCAATACCGTGCTTCGGCATTGAATATTCTTTCCCGTCAACTAAGTATTTATCATCAAGAAGTCTGCCGATTATCGGGAAAAGAACAGGGGATTGACCGTACCATATTTCTTCTTTGCCGTACCAGATATATTCTACACCTGTTTTCTTGGATTTGAGAGAGCTGAGTTCAGCACCCATCTCTTTAACAGCGAGTGAAAAATTTTCATTTTCAGCCGAGAAAAGCATAACAAAAACCACCTTTATAATAAAGGCATCACACATAAAGTGTAATGCCTTTTCAATTTATTTAATTATATACTAACAGGTGTAAACTGTCAATCTTGTTCGGCAGATTCATTTGCTTTTTTTCTTGTAAGAACAAGATTTACAATTATGCCGAGGATAAGTGCGCAAGCAATAGAAGTAATAGTAACCTTACCGATTGCAAGAGCTAAGCCACCGATGCCTGCAATAAATATAACGGAAGCGGTGAAAAGGTTTGCATTATCCTCAAGATCAACCTTTTGAAGCATTTTAAGACCGCTTACTGCAATGAAGCCATAAAGAGTTATGCACACACCGCCCATTACGCAACCCGGAATAGAATCAAGGAAAGCAACAAAGGGCGATACGAAGGAAATAAGAATTGCAAGGATTGCTGTGCAGGATATTGTTGCAACAGATGCATTTTTGGTTATGGCAACACAACCGACGGATTCGCCGTATGTAGTGTTGGGGCAACCGCCGAATATTGCACCTACCATAGAGCCTACACCGTCACCCAAAAGAGTTCTTGAAAGACCGGGTTCTTCAAGTAGGTCTTTTTCGATAATTGAAGAAAGGTTTTTGTGGTCGGCAATATGCTCTGCAAAAACAACAAAAGCAACAGGAACATAAGCAACGGCAACAGTTGCAATATAAGAGCCGCCAAGGTCTTTGATTGCACTGATACCTTTAAGGAAGGAGAATTCAGGTACTTTAAGGAAGGTGTTAATTGTTACACCGTCTGCAACAAGTGCTTGGAAAGGAGCAATGTCAATTATAACAAGGGCATCGTTACCGGTTTTAAGACCGATAAATGTGAACACACCTGCAACAGCATAGCCTGCCAAAATACCGATAATAAAGGGTATAAGCTTTGCCATTTTTTTGCCGTATGTTGAGCAAATTACAACAACAAACAAGGTAACCAAAGCGCAAATAAGGGAAACCCAGGCATTTGTTGTCATAACAAAGGAGCCGTTGCTGTCTTGGGCGGCGTAGCTGACTGTATCTTTAATAGCGTCGCTTGCAAGAGAAAGACCGATGATTGCAACTGTCGGTCCGATAACAACAGGAGGCATCAGCTTGTTAATCCATTTAACACCGGCAAATTTTATTATAATTGCAATAACAACATAAACAAGACCTGCAAATATGGCGCCGAAAATAATACCGAGATAGCCCATTGCGGCGCTTGCGGCACCTGCAAAAGCTGCAAGCATTGAGCTGATAAAAGCAAATGATGAGCCTAAGAAAACAGGACTTTTAAACTTTGTAAAAAGCTGGTAAACAATTGTGCCGGCACCTGCGCCAAAAAGTGCGGCAGAAGCGGTCATACCGTTTCCTACAATTGCAGGAACGGCGATAGTTGCCGCCATTATAGCAAGCAACTGCTGAAAAGCGAACACAATAAGTTGTCCGAATTTCGGTCTGTCTTTTACATCGTAAATGAGTTTCATTGATATCAACCTCTTTCACATAATTATTACAGCCTTGCGGCGTATAATCGTTATATTTGATACAATTTTACGCAGGTACAGCCATCACATTCAGGAAGATGAACGCAAATGTGTTCTGATATGGAGGTTGGAACGTTTTTCCCGACATAATCTGCCCTGAATGGCAATTCTCGGTGACCTCTGTCAACGAGAATTGCCAATTGTATGCTTGAAGGACGCCCCATGTTAAAAATAGCTTCAATTGCGGCTCTTACCGTTCTGCCTGTAAAAAGGACATCATCAACGAGAATAATATCCTTGCCCGTAACAGTAAACGGAATATGAGACGGGGAGACTGTCGGTGTTTCTGAGGCTTCGGTTAAATCATCTCTGTAATGGTTGATATTCAGCTCGCCAACGGGAATATCTGAGTTTTCTATTTCCGTAATATTTTCGGCAATCATCTTTGCAAGCGGAACGCCTCGTCGCTTTATGCCCATAAGACAAACGTTTTGCGTTCCTTTGTTTCTCTCGATTATTTCGTGGGCAATTCTTTTTAATGAGCGATTCACTGATGCCTCATCCATAATTTCAGCTTTAAATTTCATTTTAAAAACCTCAAAATTTATAGGATTTTTAACGCACTTAGCGCGGAAATTTGCCTTCCGAAACCGAGAGGTTACAGCATATACACCCCTGATTCCAATTCAACTAATTCCCTGTCATTTGTCTTGATGTATCTGAAAACGGGCTCGTCAAAGGTTTTGTAATCCATAACCGAGAAATCTTTTAAATTCACTGTGCGAATTTTGCAAGATTGATAATTACATATATAAAGCTTGTTTTCATAAGTGCTTAATGAAACGGGATTTAAAAATGCCGTTGAAGAATCACCGCCGATTCTTAAAACGATTTTTTCGGTGGTCGGTGAGTAGCGAATAATGCAATTATTATCGGGTACAACACACCAAAGGTATTTTCCCTCAGGAACCACACCGCTGACAGGGCAATCCTTATATTGAAGGTCGCCCGTCCAATACAAATCACCTTTATCGTCAAAAAGACCGATCTCACCGCTCGTGTATGCAACTGCAACATGCTTGTTGGGGAGAACTGCGGCATCACAGTAGATAAAATCGCTGAGTTGATCGGCAATTTTTTCATACTTCTCTCCGAATTTGTTGAGCAGGTACGCACCGCGCGTGCTGGCGGTGGGTCTTTCGAGCTTTACATCGTATGTGAAAAACGATATTTTTGTTTTTCCGCTTTTTAAAGTATCTTTTCTTGCAACAATAATACCTTTTGAAAAGGGAACGATATCGGCAATATCAATATCCATCAATTTTTTCATTGCTGATTCTCTCCGGAATTGGGCAATTTATTCACCTGATAACACAAAGTCATAAGTGAATCGCCGAGATGTACATTTTCAACAGCTACATTTTCATATCTGCGCACAAGGTCAAACTGAGTGAAGTTCCAAAAACCTTTTATACCTAAGGCAACAAGCCTGTCCGCGTTTTCTGCGGCATACTCACTGGGTATACAAAGGATAGCTACAACAGGCTTTTCCTTCTCACAGAAATCCTCCAAGGTATCGGAGGACATAACTGTTTTTCCGCCTATATCAGTGCCGATAACAGATTCATTATTGTCAAAAATGCCCACGAGATTAAAGCCTCGGTTTTCGAAATGAAGATGGGTAGCGATAGCGTGACCGAGATTACCGGCGCCGATTATGATGGCTTTTGCTTTTTTGTCAAGTCCGAGTATTTTACCGATTTCGTCATAAAGCTGTTCAATATTATAGCCGTACCCCTGCTGACCGAAACCACCGAAGCAATTAAGATCCTGCCTTATCTGAGAGGCAGTAAGTCCCATTCTTAAAGACAACTCTTTTGAAGATATTCTGACAACACCTTGTTTTTTCAGTTCTTTAAGATATCTGTGATATCTGGGAAGTCGTTTGATAACAGGTACGGAAACCTGAGCATTCTCTTTCATTTCGTTTCGCCTTTTCAATTAAAGTGTTTTTAAAGTTTCCATAACATAATTACCGAACTCTTCACAGGTGCAACCGGTGTCACGGCCCGTAATTACATATTTCTTTTCAGTAATCATACAGATGTCAAGAGCCTTCTCTAATTTGTCCGCTTCCTTCTGTTTGCCTATGTGCGAGAGAAGAAGTACGGAAGCTCTCAGCATTGAGCAAGGATCAGCATACTGCCCTCTGCCTTCCTTAATCATACGCGGAGCAGAACCGTGAATAGCTTCAAACATTGCATACTGTTTACCGATATTTGCGCTTCCGGCAGTACCTACACCGCCCTGGAATTCTGCAGCTTCATCGGTAATGATATCACCGTAAAGATTGGGAAGAATAAAAACCTTGAAATCTCTTCTGCGTTTTTCATCAACAAGCTTTGCGGTAGTGATGTCAACGTACCACTCATCTGTAACGATATCGGGATATTCTTTTGCAACATCTTTGCAAAGACTGAGGAATTTACCGTCAGTTGTTTTAATGATGTTTGCTTTTGTAATGATGGAAACTTTACCTTTATTATTATTTCGAGCATACTCATAAGCGAGTCTTGCAATACGCTCAGTACCCTCTGTTGTTGTAACAACAAAGTCAAATGCAAGTTCACCGTCAACGTCAACACCTTTTGATCCGACTGCGTAAGCACCCTCGGTATTCTCACGGAAGAAGGTCCAATCGATGCCCTGTTCGGGAATCTTAACAGGTCTTACATTTGCAAAAAGGTCAAGAGCCTTTCTCATTGCCACGTTTGCACTTTCGATATTTGGGAGACCGTCACCCTGCTGAGGTGTAGTTGTGGGGCCTTTAAGAATAACATCACAGGATTTAAGCTCTTCCATAACGTCATCGGGAATAGCTTTCATAACCTTGGCGCGGTTTTCAATGGTAAGTCCGTCAATATATTTGAAAACGATTTTACCGCTTTCAACATCGTCCTTAAGAATGAATTTAAGAACCTCAGCTGATTCTTTTGTAATGATGGGTCCTATGCCGTCACCGCCGCAAACGCCGATGACTATTTTATCAAGAGATTTAAAATCTTTGAATTCCTTTACTGATTTGATTTTTTGGTTGCGCTCGTCCTGCTCAATAAGAAGCTGTTTGAAACGGGCAAGAGCATTTTCTATCTGTACTTCGTTCATTATTTATTTTCCTCCTTGGTGTAGTCGAGTAATCCGCCTGATGTGAGAATGTCAACCTGTCTATCGGATACGTCGCAAATAAGCTTATATTCTTCGTTCTTTGTAATATTCTTAAGAGTGATTTCTTTTCCTGCTTTAAGCTCGGCTTTGATTGCGGGAAGAGAAAGCTCATCACCGACTGAAATCTTGTCATAATCATCAGCATCAACAAAATTAAGAGGAAGGATGCTTGCGTTAACAAGATTTGCCTTGTGAATACGGGCAAATGATTTTGTGATTACAGCCTTTACCCCAAGATACAGCGGAACAAGAGCTGCATGCTCTCTTGATGAACCCTGACCGTAGTTGTTACCGCCGATAATGATGCAGGAACCTGCGTCTTTGCAATGCTCAGCAAAATTTTCGTCGCACTGACGGAAGCAGAACTGCGAAAGATGAGGAATGTTTGAACGGTAGGGAAGTATCTTTGCACCTGCAGGCATAATATGGTCGGTTGTGATGTTATCACCGACTTTAAGAACCGCCTTTGCTTCAATAGAGTCTGAAAGGGGAGCGGTCTTGGGGAAGGGTTTAATGTTGGGACCGTAATAGACCTCAACAGCTGCTGCTTCTTCTGCGGCTTCAGCAGGCATTTCAATCATATTATCGTTAATTATAAATGTTTTCGGAAGAGTTACTGAAATGTCCTCGGTGCAGGTTGTGGGGTCAGTAAGAACACCTGTAAGAGCGGATACAGCTGCGGTTTCGGGGCTTACAAGGTAAACCTTGCCGTCTGCGGTACCGCTTCTGCCTTCAAAGTTTCTGTTAAATGTACGAAGAGAAACGCCTGAAGAGCAGGGCGATTGACCCATTCCGATACAAGGACCGCAAGCACTTTCGAGAATACGTGCGCCTGCATCAATCATATCGGCAAGAGCACCGTTGAGAGCAAGCATATTAAGAACCTGCTTTGAGCCGGGGGCAATACCGAGAGATACACCGGGATGCACTTTTTTGCCCTTGAGAATTTTTGCAACCTTCATCATATCAAGAAGTGAAGAGTTGGTGCATGAGCCTATGAGAACCTGGTCAACCTTGATGTTGCCTATTTCTTCAATTGATTTAACATTGTCAGGCATATGCGGCATAGCAGCAAGCGGCTTCAAAGCACAAAGATCAATATCAATTATCCTTGAATATTCTGCATCTGCATCAGGAAGAAGCTCAACCCAATCCTGCTCTCTGTTCTGAGCCTTCATAAATTCATAGGTTATTTCATCTGAGGGGAAAATTGATGTGGTTGCACCTAATTCCGCACCCATATTTGTGATTGTGGCTCTCTCGGGAACAGAAAGAGTTTTAACACCTTCGCCGCCGTATTCGATAACTTTGCCTACGCCACCCTTAACGCTGAGAATTCTCAGAACCTCAAGTATAATATCCTTTGCGGCAACATAGGGAGAGAGTTTACCGGTAAGGTTAACCTTTACAACTTCGGGGACGGTGATATAATAAGCACCGCCACCCATAGCAACAGCAACG
>CAZCQI010000013.1:0-24318 GCA_964500795.1 uncultured Eubacteriales bacterium | reverse complement strand
AACTACCGTGTTCGGGATGGGAACGGGTGGACCCTCAACGCCATCAACACCGACTGTGAAGAGCTGTTGCCCTTCAAACAACATTAACCATTATATCAAGTTTTTTTGAAAAGTCAAGCATTTTTTAAAAATTTTTTCAAAAAAATTCGAAATTTTTCAATTTCAAGCACAGTAAATAAAATTTGTGTAAGTTTTTTATGTGAAACTGTTGATTGTTAACAGAAAATAGTGCATAATAAATTGTAACTCTTAAAACGGAGGAATAAATATGGGTAAATATGCAATAAGCTATGATATCGGAACAACAGGTGTTAAAACCTGTATTTTTGAATTGGGAGAAACGATAAAACTTATTTCCGCCGCTTCGGCAGGGTATAATCTTTATGTTTTTCCCGACGGCGGTGCCGAACAGGACCCTCAGGAGTGGTGGGACGGTATGTGCTCCACAACTCAGCAGGTTCTCAAAAAATGCGACGTAGACGTAAACGATATATGCGGAATTTCTTTCTGCTCTCAGATGCAGGGTGTAGTTCTTGTTGATAAGGATGCAAAGCCTGTAAGAAGAGCTATGAGTTATATGGATCAGCGCGCCCGTCAGGAATTAAAAGAAGGTCTTGCCTACGGTCCTCAGATAGCAGGTGCGTTCATTCCCAAGCTTTTGAAATCCCTTATGATTACGGGTGCGGTCGCTGCCTCCGTAAAAGACCCTGTGTGGAAATATAAATGGGTGGAAAAGCACGAGCCCGAGAATTTTAAAAGAGTACATAAATGGCTTGACGTTAAAGAATATTTTATTGCCCGTATGACGGGTGAGTTTTGTATGACCCACGACTCTGCCTTCGCAACGGAGCTTTACGATATAAAAAAGCACAAATTCAGCCCCGAAATGTGTAAAATGCTGGGTGTTAATCCCGACCATATGCCCGAAATAAGGAAGTCTGCCGAAAAAATCGGTGAGCTTCTTCCCGAGCCTGCAAGGGAATTGGGTCTTGCCCCGGGAACTGCTGTTTTCGGTGGCGGCGGAGATGCTTCGCTTATCGGTGTAGGTGCCGGTTCTGTTTCAATGGGCGATACTCATATTTATAACGGAACATCAGGCTGGGTTTCAACGGTTGTTGACAAAAGCGTCGTTGACGCTTCTGCAATGATTGCGGCAGTTGTAGGTGCTGAGGAAGGAATATATAATTACTTTGCCGAGCTTGAAACCGCAGGCAAATGCCTTGAATGGGTAAAGGATCACCTTGCTCTTGATGAGATAGGCATCTATCTCGATAAAAAGAATATTACCGACAGCTATGAAAAGAAATATACAAGCCTTTACGATTATATGACTGATGCCGTAAAGGATGTCCCCGCAGGCTCTAACGGTGTTATTTTTACTCCGTGGCTTCACGGAAACCGTTGCCCCTTTGAGGATCCCAATGCCCGAGGAATGTTCTTTAATATTAGCCTTGATACAGGTAAAAGTGAAATGATAAGAGCCGTTCTTGAAGGCGTTTGCTACCATATGCGCTGGTTTATCGAGACCGAGGATAAGAAGGTAAAAACCTCAGATAAAATTCGTTTTGTGGGGGGAGGAGCTCTTTCCGACCTTACCTGCCAGATACTTTCGGACTGCACGGGCAGGGTAATAGAAACAGTTGATAATCCCCAGAATGTTGGCGCAATGGGCGCGGCGGTTCTTATTGCCGTGGGCTTGGGTCAGTGTAAATCCATTGAAGAAGCCAAAAAGCTTATACCCGTAAGCAAAATCTTCGCACCCGACCCCGAGAAAAAGAAAATATACGATAAGTATTACGAGGTATATAAAAATCTTTATACTTCAAACAAGAAGAATTTTGCCGCTCTCAATTCCTGATATTATAAACGTTAAAAAGTTAAAAAATTTGCATAAACGGTTGAAAAAACGCGGTTATTCTGCTAAAATAATCTAAAAATGTCCCCTAACTCACAAAGGAGTGTGATTTGATGAACATAGCATTGATAGCGCATGATTCCAAAAAAGAGCTTATGACTCAGTTTTGTATAGCATACTGCGGTATCTTAAGTAAACACAGCCTTTGCGCCACCGGTACCACCGGTAAGCTCGTAGCGGAAGCCACAGGGCTTAATATTGAAAAATACCTCAGCGGCTCACAGGGCGGTGCTCAGCAGATAGGCTCTCGCATTGCTTGCGATGAAATCGACCTTTTGCTTTTGTTCCGCGACCCGCTTAACCCGAAGCCGGGTGAGCCTAATGAAGCCAATCTTTTAAGACTTTGTGATGTTCACAATATTCCCGTTGCCACAAATATTGCCACCGCAGAAGCTCTCATTCACAGCCTCGAAAACGGTGACCTTGATTGGCGCGATATTGTAAATCCCAAGAAATAAGCATTTTTGCGCTTATTTTGCCCTAAAGGCTTGATTTTGCAAGGCTTTTGTTGTATAAATTTATCGGGTGTCAGAGTTGTTTCTCGGTCACCCGATTTCTTATTGTAAAGTATTGAATTAAAACATATTTTAAAGGAGCTTATTATATGGCTGTTAATATTAAAGCTATTAAAGGCACTAAGGATACATTGCCTACCGAAAGCTATAAATCCCAATATATTGAGCAGGCGGCTCTCGATACCGCAAAAACCTACGGCTTTCACGAAATGAGGACACCTGTTTTTGAATACACCGAGCTTTTTGACCGTTCCGTGGGGGAAACCACCGATGTTGTGCAGAAAGAAATGTATACCTTCAACGATAAGGGCGAGCGTTCAATTACTCTTCGCCCCGAGGGAACTGCAGGTGCGGTTCGTGCGTTTTTGGAGCACGGTCTTTTTAACGAGCCTCTTCCTCAGAAGGTGTGCTACCTTACCTCTTGCTACCGTTACGAAAAGCCTCAGGCAGGCAGACTTCGTGAATTTCATCAGTTCGGTGTTGAGTGCTTCGGTGCCGCATCACCCCTTGCAGATGCAGAGGTTATTGCACTTGCAAACAGTTATCTCAACTTTATCGGAGTAGAGAATTTTGTTTTGGAGATAAATTCAATAGGCTGTCCTGAGTGCCGTAAGAAATATTCCGAGGCTCTTAAAGCCTATTTTGAGGATAAAAAGAATAATCTTTGCGAGACCTGCCTTTCAAGACTTGAAAGAAACCCTATGCGTATATTGGACTGCAAGAGCCCCGTATGCTCAGAGATTGCCAAAGGCGCACCCGTTGTGCTTGATTACATCTGTGACGATTGCCGTGAGCATTTTGAAAGCCTTAAAAAATATCTCGGTGCTATGGGAATTGAGTACGAGGTTAATCCTCAGATAGTACGCGGTCTTGATTACTACACAAGAACGGTTTTTGAGTTTGTTTCAAAATATGAGAAAACAAGCGGACTTGTTCTTGCAGGCGGCGGAAGATATGACGGACTTGTTGAAGAGTTGGGTGGTGCGTCCATGCCGGCTTGCGGTCTTGCAATGGGGCTTGAAAGACTCCTTCTTGTTATGGAGGAGAATGAAATTGCTTTCCCCGAAGCGCCTAAATGCAACCTCTCAATTGTTACCGCAGGGGAAAACGCAATGCTGAAAGCTCTCGGAATTGCCTCCGAGCTTCGCGCACAGGGTTACAGTGTGAATGTTGATACAGTAGGCAGATCAATTAAGGCACAGATGAAATATTCAAATAAAATCGGTGCCGAGTTCACTGTTGTAATAGGTGATAACGAGCTTGAGGCGGACACTGCAAAGCTCAAATGTATGGATGACGGCAGTGAAACGCAAGTGAAGCTTTCCTGCTTTGATGACGGATTTGAAAGAGCATATATGAATAAGGCGGTTGCTGAGTTCGAAAATGCAGATTTTTCGTCGCTCACTCAGGTGGATATAAATAATCTTTTAAAATAATAAGAGGTCAGTATGGAAATAATAGATATTTCAAGGGATCTTATGAAAACACCCGTTTATCCGGGTGACCCTGAAGGGTATGTTGATAATATTCAGAGCCTGCGTTCGGGTGATCACTGTAATCTGAACGCTGTGTATACCTGCCTTCACACGGCTACTCACGCGGATGCACCTTTGCATTTCATTGACGGCGGTGCTTCTATGGAGAGCTTGCCCCTTGATTTATTTATCGGCGAATGTTATGTTGCGGAAACTCCGCCGGGACCCGTTACGGGAGCCTTTGCCGAAGAGCACTTTCCCTGGCGGAATTGCGAGAGGCTTCTTATTAAAGGTAACGGTCTTTCACATCTTATGGAAAGCAGTGCGTATTACGTTGTTGATTCGGGCATAAAGCTTATAGGTACCGATTCTCAGACTATCGGAAGCCACGGTACAAATGAAACCATACACCGCGCTCTTCTTTCAGAGAATATTCCCATTATTGAGGGGCTCGACCTTTCAAATGTAGAGCCGGGAAGATATTTTCTTATGGCTCAGCCTCTTAAAATTTCGGGAGTTGAAGCCGCGCCCCTGAGAGCAGTGCTTATAAAAGACCACTTGTTCTGGACAGGTACAAGGTAAGGAGAAAAAATGAGATTAGATAAATATTTAAAGGTTTCGAGAATTATAAAACGGCGAACCGTTGCAAACGAGGTTTGCGATGCAAAGCACGTTGAAGTTAACGGTAAAATTGCCAGAGCCTCCTATGAGGTCAAAATCGGCGATATAATTGCAATTCAGATGGGCAGTAACCTTACAAAATACAAGGTTTTATCCGTAAATGAATACGCAAAAAAAGATGAAGCCGCAAATATGTATGAGGTAATATCATAATTCCATTTGCAAATTTGAGAATGACGCGGTAAACCGCTTATTTTAATTGGGTGATATTTTTGAGTCGAAAGAAATGGGTCGTTTCCGATTGCAATAAGGATATTGCGGCTTTTCTTGCGGAAAATTGCGGAGTGGAGCCTTTTGCCGCTTTCCTTATGTGTTCGCGGGGAATGACCGATGAATTTGAAATTGAAAGCTTTTTATACGATACAGATCTTCTGGATCCTTTCACTCTTCCCAATATGGAAGAAGCAGTAGAAAGGATATCGTATGCAATTGAAAATAATGAAAAAATAACGGTTTTCGGTGATTACGATGCTGACGGCGTAACCTCAACGGCACTTTTATATTTGTATCTCAGTTCCCGCGGTGCAAGTGTTGATTATTACATACCCGACCGTGAGGGTGAGGGCTACGGTATGAATACCGATGCAATCCGCACCATTAAAGAGAGGGGCACGAAGCTTATAATAACCGTGGATAACGGTATCAGTGCCTGCGAAGAGATAGCTTATGCAAAAAGCCTGGGCATGGATGTTGTTGTTACCGACCATCACCGTGTAGGTGAGGCTTTACCTCATGCAACGGCGGTGGTTGACCCCCATATGGAGAGTTCTTTATGTGATTTTTCCGATTGGGCAGGCGTAGGAGTTGCTTTTAAGCTTATTTGCGCTCTTGACGGCAGTGAGGGCTACGAGCTTCTCGAGGAATACGGTGATATAGTTGCCGTGGGCACTGTTGCGGATATAGTTTCTCTTAAAGGTGAAAACAGAATTATAGTAAGAAGCGGTCTTGCTTTTATGAACGCCGCTTTAAACGACGGGACCCTTCGCGTGGGTCTTAAGGCACTTCTTGAAGCAAGCGGTTTTCAGGGCAAGCTTGATTCCTCTGCGCTTGCCTACAGAATTGCTCCGCGTATCAATGCGGCAGGCAGAATGGGCTCTGCCGAGAGAGCACTCAAGCTTCTTCTCAGCGAGGATATTGCCGAAGCAAGAGCCCTTGCCGAAGAAATTTCAGCCGCAAATGCACAGCGTCAGGCTACGGAGGCTCAGATAAGCGAAGCGGCAGTGGCTCTTATTGAAAATCATCCCGAGATAAAATACAAACGTGTTATTGTTGTTGACGGTGGAAATTGGCATCAGGGCGTTATAGGTATTGTGGCTTCAAGGCTTGTGGAAAAATACGGCAAGCCGTGTATAGTTATTTCGAAAAACGGCGATACTGCTAAGGGCAGCGGCAGAAGTATAGAAGGCTTCAGCCTTTATGATGCTCTTTCCTATTGCTCCGATATACTTGTTCAGTTCGGGGGGCACACTCTTGCGGCAGGTATGAGCGTTCAAAGAGACAATATAGATTTGTTCAGAGAAAAGATAAACGAGTATGCCGATAATATTCCTCAGGCTGTTCCTGTTTTAAATATTGATTGCAAGCTGAATCCCAAAACACTCAGCTTCGATGTGCTTGATTCTATGAGAATTTTAGAACCTTTCGGAGCAGAAAATCCTCAGCCTCTTTTCGGACTTTATAATATGACGATAACCTCCGTTCAGCCTGTAAGCGGCGGAAAGCATATTCGGTTGTGCGTTTCCAGAAAGGAAAGCTCTTTGGCAGTAATGCTTTTCGGTGTAACACCTGCTCAGTTTCCTTTCCGCATGGGTGACACGGTTGATTTGGCGGTTAAGCTCAGTGAAAATGAATACCATGGGAAAAGTCAGCTGAGTATGCAGGCAAAAGGCGTAAGATTCAGCGGAACAAATGACGATGAGGTTCTCAGGTCTATACACATTTACGAGGATTTTTGCGCGGGTAAAGAGCTTTCACCCGAAGATAAAGAAATGCTCGGTATAGACAGGGCTTTTTGCGGCAAGGTTTATAAATATATATTAGTCAGCGGCGGTTGGAAATTTTCCACCGAGGTTCTTTGCAAACGAATGGGTCTTACCGATTGCCGTGTAGCCGCGTGCAGCATCGCGCTTGATATTTTGAGCGAATTAGGTTTTGTTATAAAAACTGACGGCAGTTATGAGATGTGCCGTGAAGATAAAAAATCGGCGATTGAAAATTCTTCGATTTTCCGCCGTGTTACTGTATAATTTGAAAAAAGGTGGTGACCGAAATGGGCGAAAATACATCTGTTGAGCTTATGTATGATGAACTGCGCGAGCAGGTGGCAGAAAGCTTTACTCCAAAGGAAGCAGAAATTATTGATAAAGCGTTTGAAATCGCCAACCGTCACCACAACGGGCAAAAGCGTTCTTCCGGTGAGCCGTATATTATTCATCCGGTCGCCGTTGCAAAAATAGTGTTTGACTACGGTATGGATTACCAATCCGTAGCCGCCGCTATGCTTCACGATACGGTTGAAGATACAGCCCTTACTCTTGAAGAGGTAAAAAAGGAGTTCGGTGCCGAGATCGCTGCACTTGTAGACGGTCTTACAAAGTTGGGCAAGGTGCCTCTTGATATTAAGGACAAGGAAGAACAGCAGGCTGAAAATGTGAGAAAAATGCTGCTTGCCATGTCGGAGGATATAAGAGTTATTATTATTAAGCTCGCCGACAGGCTTCATAATGTCAGAACACTTAACTTTGTTGCACCCCAAAAAAGGCGGGACAAGGCACTTGAGACCCTGGAAATATATGCTCCCATTGCTCACCGTCTCGGTATCAGAGCAATTAAAGAGGAGCTTGAAGATAAAGCCATAAGCTACCTTGACCCTATTGGGTATAAGGAAATCGAGGATTCTCTTGCCAAACAGGGTAAATCCCATAAGGAATTTCTCGAAACCATAAAGAAGCAGATAGGCGAAAGGGTGCACGAGGTTATGCCCGATGCAGTTCTGGAGGGCAGAATCAAAAGTGTTCACGGCATATACAGAAAAATGTATATGCAAAATAAAAATTTCGATGAAATATATGATGTTTACGCCGTGAGAATTATCGTAAACACGACTATTGAGTGTTATGACTGTCTGGGCATAATTCACGATATGTTCACTGCCATTCCCGGCAGATTCAAGGATTATATTTCCACCCCTAAGCCCAATATGTATCAGTCGCTTCATACCACCGTTTTAGGTAAAGCGGGTATACCCTTTGAGGTTCAGATAAGAACCCGGGATATGCACCATACCGCAGAGTTCGGTATTGCCGCCCATTGGAAATATAAATTGGGACTTAACGGCACTCAGAAGTTTGAGGAACGCCTTTCCTGGATAAGGCAGCTTCTTGAAACTCAGCAGGAGACAGACGATGTTAAGGATATTGTAACCACTATAAAAAGTGACCTTGTTCCCGAAGAGGTATATGTTTTCACGCCTAAGGGTGATGTTATAAACCTTCCCTCGGGCGCAACTGTAATTGACTTTGCCTATGCCATACATTCAGCCGTGGGAACAAAAATGGTGGGCGCAAAGGTAGGAGGCAGAATAGTTCCTCTTGATTATAAAGTGCAAACGGGTGAGATAGTTGAGGTTCTTACCTCTTCTCAGCCGGGTAAAGGTCCCTCGAGAGATTGGCTCAATATTGTTAAAACCAGCAGTGCAAAATCTAAAATTCGCGCATGGTTCAAAAAAGAACGCCGTGATGAAAACATCGTTGAAGGCAGAAGCGAATTTGAAAAAGAAATCAAGCGCAATAAAATGCGCTTTACCGAGGAAGAATACGAAAATCTCGTTACCTCCCTTGCGGAACGTCAGCGTTGCCAGAGTGTTGATGATTTCTATGCCGCAATAGGCTACGGCGGTATACCCATAAGCCGTGTAATTCCCTTTGTCAGGGATGAGTATCACCGCATCTCTACGGCAAAACAGCCTGAGAAAATCAAAGTGGTTGATCAAAACAAAGCCACCAAGCATTCTGTGGGCGAGGGCGTTTCCGTTGAAGGCATAGATAACTGCCTTGTTAAGCTTTCCCGTTGCTGTGCACCTATTCCCGGAGACGAAATCATCGGATTTATCACAAGGGGTCACGGTGTTTCAGTCCATAAAAGGGATTGCCCCAATGTTCCTGCTGATATTTCCGCTTGCGAAGAGCCTGAAAGGTGGGTAAGCGCAAGGTGGCTTACGGGAGACAGCCTTAAGGATTTCAAGGCGAGTCTTTGCCTTAAGTGCGAAACCCGCGTTGCCCTTATGGCGGATGTTGCAACGCTTCTTGCGGATATGCGCGTTATGATAAATGCAATAAATACCCGTCAGGATAAAGAGGGGCATGATTTTGTTTACCTTACAATTACCGTAAAAAGTACGGACTTCCTTAATATTGTTATTTCAAAGCTGAAAAATATAAAGGGAGTTTTAAGTGTTTCCAGGAGCAGTAACGCATGAAAGCAGTAATTCAAAGAGTATCTGAAAGCTCGGTAAGCGTTGACGGCAAAATTGTCGGGAAATCCGGTAAGGGCTATATGATATTGGTAGGTGTCAAAAAAGGAGATACCGAAAAGGAAGCAGAGCTTCTTGCAAGAAAAACGGCAAATTTAAGAGTGTTTGAGGATGAAAACGGCAAAATGAATAAATCCGTTCTTGATATTGACGGAGATATTCTTGCAATTTCTCAATTCACTCTTTGCGCCGACTGTAAAAAAGGCAACAGACCGTCTTTTACCGACAGTGAAGAACCCGAAAAAGCAAAATATCTTTATGAGTATTTTTGCGAAGAGCTGAGAAAAAACGGCGTAAAAAGCGTTGAACAGGGCATTTTCGGAGCTGATATGAAGGTTTCGCTTATAAATGACGGGCCCGTTACAATTTATTTTGATACGGAGATATGGAATAAAAAATGATTTTAAGGTGTGTGCAAGCAGGTGCGCTCGGTGCAAACTGTTATATTATTTGCGATGAAAAAACTAAGTCAGGGGCTGTTATCGACCCCGGTGCATTTGACAAAAATGTTGAAAATGCAATTGCTTTTTCAGGTATGAAGGAGCTTAAATACATTCTTTGCACTCATGGTCATTTTGACCATATCGGAGGGGTTGCCGCTCTTAAAGAAAAATACCCGGATGCAAAAATCGGCATAGGTAAAGAGGATGCCGATTTCCTTTGGGACGGTGAATTGAACCTCTCAGGGCTCATCGGCGGTGAATTTACTGAGTGCCGCGCCGAAAAGGAGTTTTCACAAGGTGACGTGTTCAGTGTAGGTGAAATAAATTTTTCGGTGTATTCCGCGCCCGGCCACACTCCCGGCGGAGTGATGTATGCTTTGAAGGATGAAAAGATAATTTTTACGGGAGACACGCTTTTCAAAGGATGCGTAGGCAGAACCGACCTTTACGGAAGTGACAGTGTAGCCCTCATGAACACCCTTAAAAAGCTCAAAAGCCTTTCCGAAGATTATACGGTTTACTCAGGGCACGGCGAAGGTTCAACTATTGGGTATGAATTAAGAACGAATATGTATTTGAGATGAATTTATATTATATTTCCCATAATTACAGATACGAGGCTGAAAAGCTTCTCAGGCTTTTCTTTCCTTTAGAAAAAATTAATGAATTTACGGAGTTTTCCGTAACAAATGAGGATTATCTTCTTACCCGTATAGACGGTGAGGATATTCTCACACTGACGGCAGAGCTATCCTTAAAGGGCGAAAAAAGAATAAAGCAAAAGACCGTAAAAGTAACCGAATGTGACGATTTGGAATTGGAGCTTTTGCTTCTTGCTTATGACTTGCTTTGCAATATGTGCGGCATTACGCCGAAATGGGGGATTCTCACAGGGGTAAGGCCCTCAAAGCTTATGGTAAAAAGAATTATGTCCGACGGTGAAGAAAAAGCCCGTGAATGGTTTCTTAATACCTACAAGGTTTCTTCCGAAAAAACAGAGCTTGCCGTAAAGGTTGCAAAAACCGAAATAGATATAATCAAAAAAGCGGGTCAAAATTCTTTCAGCCTTTATATAAGTATTCCCTTTTGTCCTACAAGGTGCAGTTACTGCTCCTTTGTTTCTCATTCAATAAATTCAGATAAAGCAAAAAGCCTGATTCCCGACTATGTAGAAAAGCTTTGCGAGGAAATTCGCTTTACGGGTGAAATCGCAAAGAAAAAGAATTTACGCCTTACAAGTGTTTATTGGGGCGGCGGTACGCCCACCACCTTGGAGGCTGAGGATTTAGACAAGATACTTACTCAAATTGAAAGCTCATTTGACCTTTCAGAATGCCTTGAATATACTGTCGAGGCAGGCAGACCCGATACGGTGACACCTGAAAAATTGGATGTGCTCAAAAGGCATAATGTGGGCAGAATAAGTATAAATCCCCAAACCTTTTCGGACAGTGTTCTTGAAGCTATCGGCAGAAAACACTCTGCCGACCTTACGCAAGAAAAATATTTTCTTGCAAGAGAAAAAGGTTTTGATACAATAAATATGGATTTAATTGCAGGTCTTCCCACAGATACTCTTGAAGGCTTTAAAAGAAGTGTTGACAAGGCAATTGAATTGGGGGCAGATAACGTCACCGTTCACACTCTGGCTCTCAAACGCTCGTCAACAATTGTTACCGAAAATGAAAGCGGTTCACTTTCGCATAAGGATGTATCCCATATGCTGGATTATGCCGCCGAGGCTCTTACGCGGGGCGGTTATCATCCTTACTATATGTACCGCCAAAGTAAATCCCTTTCCAATCTTGAAAATATAGGCTGGTGCAAAGAGGGTAAGGAATGTTTTTACAATGTTCTTATGATGGAAGAGTATCAAAGCATCTTTTCCGTAGGTGCCGGAGCAGTAACCAAGCTCAGAACAGAAGACGGCAGTCTCATAGAACGTATTTTTAACTTTAAATATCCCTTTGAATACATATCCCGATTCCCTACGGTTTTGGAGAAAAAGAAAAGAATAGGGACATTTAACTTCGCATAAGAGAAGAAAAATGTAAATAGTATAAAAGAGAGGAGGCGGTGAGAGTATGCCTAATGTAAATAATAGTCTTGAATATATCACTCAAAAAGCAGCAGAGCCTGAAAGCTTTATTCGGGAATGTGAGCTTAAATATAACAACAAAATCAAAAGAATAGCAGAGCAGATAGCCGAAAGCGGAAGAACGGAAATCGTTATGCTTGCAGGACCAAGCTCCGCAGGAAAAACCACTACCGCCAAAAAGCTGTGTCAGGAGCTTATGGAGTTGGGCGTTAAGAGCCACACCATATCGCTTGACGATTTTTATCTTGATAACTGCGATTCCCCGCGTTTCCCTGACGGAACACCCGATTATGAAACGGTGGAAGCTCTTGATATTGCTTACTTTGAAAAGGCAATGAAGGAGCTTATTGACAATGGGGAGGCGGATATCCCCGAGTTCGATTTTATAAACGGCAGAAGAAAAGCTCAATACAATCGCCTTAAGATTGAGGAAACGGATGTAGTCGTTGTTGAAGGGCTTCACGCTCTCAATCCCATCATAACCGAACACCTTCCCAAAGAGAGACTGTTGAAAATTTATATCAATGTTTCCTCCCGTATATACGATAAAAACAATAATATTATTCTGAATAAAAGAAATCTCCGTTTTCTGAGAAGGCTTGTTCGCGATTATAAATTCCGCGGTAACTCCGTGGAGGATACTTTTAAAATGTGGATATCCGTAAGGTACGGTGAGGATACGTATCTATTTCCGTTTAAAGATAATGCGGATATTAAAATAAATACACTTCATCTTTATGAAACCTGTGTTCTGAAAAATACTGCAACAGCGCTTCTCGGGCAAGTCGGTGCGGACAGTGAATTCCACAAGGATGCTCAGCGGCTCATACGCAGTTTAAATAAATTTACAGAAATCGATCGTGATTTCGTACCCGAAAATTCTCTTTTAAGAGAATTTATCGGTGGGAAGGAGTAAGAAATGTCAGAAAAAGCATCAAAAAAACAAAATGTTCTTAACGGCGCAATCATACTTGTGGTTGCCACAGCTTTAGTTAAAATTATCGGTGCAATTTATAAAATCCCTCTTACGGGTATTATAGGCTCTCTGGGAAGAGGTTACTTTGCCTCGGCATATAATATTTATACTCCTATTTATGCTATTTCAATGGCGGGTCTTCCTGTTGCAGTTTCTACCATTGTTTCCCGAAATGCTGCTCTCGGAAAATACCGCGATGTTAAGCAGGTGCTGAAAATTACCGCACCCCTTTTCTTCGCTTTGGGTCTTTTGGGAACGGGCATTCTTTTGCTGGCATCAAAGCCTTATGTTAATTCCGTAGGCTCACCCCTTGCTCTTTACAGCGTTCTCGCAATTGCTCCTTCCGTACTTTTCTGCTGTATAATGAGTACATACAGAGGCTATTACGAGGGCCTCAGAAATATGTACCCTACGGCGATATCTCAGGTTATCGAATCCTTGGGAAAGCTCGTTTTCGGTCTTTCGCTCTCTTATGCGGTAATTGATTATGCAAATAAACAAATTGAGCTTACAGGCTCGGTGTTCGGTCAGGTTATAGAATCCGAAGGGGATAAAGCAATCGTTTACGCCGTTGCCGCCGCCGCCGCAATATTGGGTGTAACCTTGGGAACCGTAATCGGTGCGATTTTTACAATTCTTCGTCACAAAATTAAAAAAGACGGCATTACAAAGGAGATGATAGAGGCTTCTCCCCTTGCTTCTCCTAAAAAAACAACTCTTAAAGAGATTATTTCCATATCTGTTCCTGCGGCTATCAGTTCTCTTGTTCTTAATGTAACAAATTTTATCGATACATGGATGATTCAGAACAGACTTGAAAGCGTTGTAGAAAAATCCTACGATACCATTATGGAGCTTTACGGTGAATCTATTAACGCGGCAGGTGTTGCAAAAGAATATATTCACACCTTCCTTTACGGTGCATATGATACAACACTTGACTTTAAAAACCTTGTTCCCACAGTTCTTATGACATTGGGCGTAAGTGCGATTCCCATAGTTTCGGCGGCTGTTGCAAAGAAGGATTATAACGCAGTCGGCTCAACCGTCAATACCGTTTTCAGAACAACAATGCTTATAGCACTTCCTGCAGGCGCAGGCTTCTTTGCCCTTGCAGAGCCTATTCTTACCGTTTTCTATAACGGAACAGAAAACCAATCGGGTATAGCGGTTGCGGCTCCCGTGCTTGCTCTTTACGGACTTATTTTACCCTTGCTTACGGTTTCATCGCCCCTTACAAATATGCTTCAGGCAATCGGCAGGGCAGATGTTCCCGCAAAGGCATTGGCATTGGGATGCGTTTTCAAAGTGGGAATCAACTACCTTCTTATCGGTATCCCCGAAATAAATATAAAAGGTGCGGTTTTCGGCACTGCTTGCTTCTATATCGTTTGCATTTCCTATAACTACTCTGTTCTCAAAAAAGCAACGGGGATTAGGCTTGATATAAAAACCGTTATTATAAAACCGCTTATTTCCGCTGTTCTCTGCGGTGTTGCAGCTTGGGGAACAAACAGAGTTCTCAGCTCGGTTTTCACCTTCGGCGATATGTCTTCAATGCTTAACGGTAAGACCCTTGCCTGCATTATTTCAATAGGTGTTGCAGTGGTTGTTTATGCAATTTCGGTGCTTTTAATGAAAACTTTGGTAAAAGATGACATTTTAATGCTTCCGAAAGGAGAAAAATTGGCTGAAATACTTGAAAAATATAAACTTATAGGTTAAAATAGGGAGTAGTTCAGAGGTACAAAAGATGGCAGTAGATTTTAAATTTAAGGATAAGTATAATTTCAATGACCTTGTTGAAATAACCAGGATTCTTCGTGAACCCGGCGGTTGCCCTTGGGATATGGAGCAAACCCATAAATCCATTCGTGAAAATTTTCTTGAAGAAACCTACGAGGTCCTTGAAGCTATCGATACCGATAACCGCGAGCTTATGCAGGAGGAATTGGGTGACGTTCTTCTTCAGGTAACCCTTCATTCCGATATGGCGCGTACAGACGGTTGGTTCGATATAGATGACGTTGCCGACGGTATCTGCCAAAAGCTTATTATCCGTCACCCCCATGTTTTCGGTGAAGTAACCGTTAATTCAACGGGTGATGTCTTAAAAAATTGGGATGATATTAAGCGCCAAACTAAAAAACAACGCACTCAGAGTGAGGCTATGGCGGCAATCCCTGCAACCTATCCCGCACTTATGAAGGCGCAAAAGGTTCAGGAAAAGGCTAAAAAAGCAGGCTTCGATTGGCAGGATGCCACAGGTGCTTTTGATAAAATCTATGAAGAGACCGCTGAGCTTAAAGAGGCTCTTAAAAGCGGAGTGAAGGCTGATATCGAAGATGAACTCGGTGACGTTCTTTTCTCTGCGGTAAATGTTGCGCGCTTCTGCGGATGCGATGCGGAAACCGCTCTTGACAAAGCAACAAAAAAGTTTATGAAACGCTTTGCCGTTACTGAAAAGTTCGCCGAAGAACGCGGTATCGATATGAAGGCTGCATCCCTCGAAGCTCTTGATGAGCTTTGGGACGAAGCAAAAAAGGTGTAAAACCCTAAGAAGTCCACTTTAAACCGTTTTCGGTTTGGAAAATACAAAAATATTTTTTGGAGGAATTTTAAATGAACAAGACAGATCTCGTAAAGGCAGTTGCAGAAGCAGGTCTTTCAAAGAAAGATGCAGATAAAGCTGTAGCAGCAGTTTTCGGTGCAATCGAAGGCGCTCTTGCTAAAGGCGAGAAGGTTCAGCTCATCGGCTTCGGTACATTCGAAGTTCGCGAGAGAGCAGCTAAAGAAGGCCGCAACCCCAGAACAGGCGAAACAATCAAAATCGCTGCATCAAAGGTTCCCGCTTTCAAAGCAGGCGCAGCTCTTAAAGACGCTGTAAAATAATTTAATCTAAGGGAATTCTGAAAACCTCCCCAAGCCGTAAGGCTCGGGGAGGTTTTATTTGAGTCATTTAGTTTTCAAGGTATTATTAAGCCGGAATTTTTTCGCAAGCAGTAAATTATTTAAGTGAATCGTGTTCCTTGATAAATTCAACTGTCTCGTCAACAGTGGTGAACGCAAGACCTGCAACGGTATCTGCACCGCCGCAGTAAATTGCAATCCTGCCTGTTTCACTGTCTGCAAGAGCGGCGCAGGGAGTATGCCCTTTGTCGCAAGGACGGCTGAAAAGCATATATTCACCGTTTATTTTGCGCGGAAAAAGCACGCCGTTTCTCGAAACGGGAAGAACTGCGTTTTCAAAACCTTGCCAACTTTCAAAATCTTCTGTTGAGGCAATTCCTATAGAAGTGCCTCTTTCGGTATAGCACACCCGGGAAAGATAAAATTTATCTTCTGTTTTGCAAAGTCCGGGGTCATATCCTCTGAAAATTTTCTCGTTATTCAGTTCCCAATGAATACCGTCTTTGCTCTTACCTGTTACGAGGTATTGCTCTCTTGTTATATCATCCATACAGAATACGCCTGCAAAGCCGTCACCGTAGGGCACAACAGCGGAATTAAAAATGCTGTTTGCGTCTTTTACAAAGGTTCGGTCAATAATCGGATTTTCCGAGTATCTTCAAACAGGGTCGGTGCAACCTGCAGGTTTATCCTACCAAGGGATATTTTTAACGTTTGAATTTAATATTTTTGCCATATGTATCACCCGTCATAATAATTTAAAGTTTCTATAACAAGAGCGCCGATATCGCAGACGGTAGCTTTGCTTACCTTGTCAAGAGTATCGGAGGATACCGAAAAGCATTTTGAAGTATGCTTTTTTGAGGTTCCCAGGGAGCAGGAGGGGAATCCGTAACGGGAAAAAGGAGTAAATGAGCTTGTTCCCAAGAAGTAGTTTTCCTTTTTTATATCTATATTGAGGTTTTCTGCCGCATCACCGATAACCGAGGCTACCTCTGCACTGCCCTTTGTACCGCTGCCGTCTCTGAAAAATACGGAAAGCTTGCGTGAGGTTGTTATTTCTTCGAGAGAAATAAATACGGTGGGTACATCGCTGTAAAGGCGTTTGTGCTTTGAAGCGAAAGCATAAGAGCCTGCCCGTGAGGAATATTCACTGCCTGCAATAAGGCAACAAATTTCTGTTTTTTCGTATCTGAAGGAGTTATCGTGAAACTGCTTCATAACGCTTAAAAGAAGTGCTGATGGAATTATGCTTGAGCTTAATCCCGATGACACTCTTCTGTTGTTTATAAGAACAGCGGAAACTGCATAAAACGGAATAAAAGCGATGCAAACGGTTCTTAAAAACTCAAAAAGCCCTGTGGCTTCAGGCGCACCGAAAAATAAAAATAAAAGATTACTGCAAAAAAGCAAAGAATTTCCCAAAAGTGAAATAATGCTCAGAATAAAAGGTGCTCTGTTTCCGAAAATATGGGCTTTTAATGCTTGGGGTGAGTCGGAATGTGCAACAAGAACAACACGTCCGAGAGTTTCCCCTCTGCTGTAACGTACCCCTAAAAGATTCTTACTTTTCTTAGCAGGAGTTATAAAATCGAACTTTTTGCCGTCAAAAATAAATTTGTAGGAAAAAACGCAAAAATTGAGAAGACTTAAAATTAAAGAGATGCAAGAGGGGATCACTGCGCCGTTATTCACAGACGATGCGAATAAAATGACACAGATAATCAGGAGCGCGCACAACAGTTTTTCTGTCAGTGTGCCCGCCCCGGGATGAGTTTTGAAATTTTCTTGCTTTGTTTCATCGCAATATTTCATCAGCTCGTTCATGAGAATATGCTGAGCCTGTTCCTCACCGGGAGAGCCTGCACGCCGTTCTTTTGAAGAATCAAGTACAAGCTCCGCCGTTTCAAGAACATAGTCGGCATTCGTCATTTCGAGCTTTGGGTTTGCCGTCAAAATGGTAGCCTCCCCAAAAGTTATTTTATAATTTCAACGTATTTTTTGTAAGCAGTTTCCCACTCAGCACTGTTTTCAGGCTCATAAACCTTGAGGTTTTCACCATTTGCTATAATTTTGCGTGCCTCTTTTATATCGGAAATTGCTCCGCTTGACATAAGCTGAACGGCAACATTTCCGAGGGCAGTTGCTTCAATGGGTCCGCCGAAAACCTTAACGTTACAGCTCTCAGCCGCCATTTGAAGAAGAAGCTTATCCTTAGTGCCGCCGCCCATAACGTGGATTCTGTCATAAGCTTTGCCGGTACATTCCTTTATTCCGTCGAAGGTAAGGCGGTATTTAAGAGCAAGGCTTTCGTATATACAGCGCATAATTTCGCCTACGGTTTGGGGTATGTACTGCCCTGTTTTCTTGCAGTACTCACGAACCCTTTCGGGAAGATTTCCCATAGTGCCGAATTCGGGAGCATCAGGGTCAATAAAGCATTTAAAGGGTTCACATTCCAGAGCCAGCTTTTCAAGCTCGGCGTAGGAATATTCCTTGCCTTCTCGTATCCATTGGCGGCGGCTTTCCTGAATGAGCCAGAGTCCGCAAATATTTTTGAGGAATGCAGTCGTGTAGTTATAACCACCTTCGTTGGTGACGTTGAGTGCTTTTGATTTTTCGGTAATAATAGGCTCTTTGACCTCTGTGCCGAAAAGAGACCATGTTCCGCAGCTTACAAAAACGAAATCGTCATATTCGCAGGGAGCGGCGGTAATAGCACTTTGAGTATCGTGAGCGGCAACGCTTATTATATCAGCTTTAGGCACGCCCAGCTCTTCGCAGATATCGTCTGAAAGCTGACCGATAACGGCACCTGTGGGAGCTATGGGAGTTAAAAGCTCTTTTTTTATTCCAAAAGCGTCGAGAACCTCTTCGGACCAGGTTTTTGTTTTAAGGTCAACCATTTGCGAGGTTGTGGCTATTGAATATTCTGTTGATTTAACGCCGGAAAGCATATAATTGAGAAGGTCAGGCATAAAAAGAAGAGTATCTGCCTCTTCAAGGATATACGGGCGGTTTTCTTTAAGAGAAAGAAGCTGAAAAACCGTGTTGAAATCCATAAACTGAATACCCGTTATATCGTAAAGCCTTTCGCGGCTCATATATTTTTCGCTTTTTTCTACCATACCGTCATTGCGGCTGTCGCGGTAGTGAACGGGGTTTTCAACTAAAGTTCCGTCTTTTCTGATAAGTCCGAAGTCAACGCCCCAGGTATCGATACCGATGGAATCGAATCCGCCTGCCGCCTTGGCTTTGAGAATGCCCTGCTTTATTTCAAAGAAAAGTCTTTGAACATCCCAATACACCGTTCCGTTAATTGTTACGGGATCGTTCGAGAAACGGTGAACCTCACGGAGCTCGATTTTTTCACCGTTAAAAATACCGAGAATTGCTCTGCCGCTTGATGCGCCGAAATCGAATGCGAGCACTCTTTTGTTCATAAAAACACCTTTTTACCCAATAAATTTTATCTTAAGAAGCAGTTAATGATTATTTCTTCTGCCTCCTGCTCGGTTTTTCCGAGAGTCTGAAGCTTTAAAAGCTGATCGTTGTTGATTCTGCCGATAGCCGCCTCGTGAACGATATTTGCTTCGCAGTGATTTGCGGCAATCTCGGGAATTGAGCGGATATGGGCATTGTCCATAATAATGGAATCGCACTGCACGTGAGCACGGCAGGCGGCATTACCTACGGCTCTGGGGTAGAATACCTGCTCTGATTCATTCTTTGCAACAGAGCGGGAAATTATCTGAGATGAAGAGCCTTCACCGTTCAATTCTATAACAACATCGGAGTGAGCAATCTGCTTTCCGTGGGTCATAAGCTTTTCTAAGATAACAAGGCGGGCACCTGCATCCAATTTAGCAACAGTGTCGCGTTTTGTGGAGTCAACTCCGCGAATCTGCACCATTTCCATTTCACAGAAGGAGTTTTCAGCCATATAGACCTCTGTTGTCGGGTTGAGGATTCTTTCGCCCGTTCCTTCGCCCTCACCGTAATGCTTTTCAACATACTTTATTTTTGCGTTTTTGCCGATGTGGAAACGGTGAATACCGTCGTGCTCGCTGGCTTTGTCGCCTGAGTTGTGAATACCGCAGCCTGCAACTATAAGAACATCGGCATCCTCACCGATGTAGAAATCGTTGTAAACAAGGTCGTCAACACCCGATTCGGTGATTATAACGGGTATATGCACGCTTTCGTTTTTGGTGCCGGGGGCAACGATGATATCAATACCGGGTTTGTCTTTTTTTGGCTCAATAGTTATATTTGCGCTTGAGCGTCTTTCAACACCCTCGCCGTTTTTTCTTATGTTGTACGCTCCCTGAGGTACGCCGTGAAGGTCGGCAACCGCTTCGAGCATATGAAGATCTGTTTTATTCATAATCAAAATCCTTTTTATCTGAATGAGCAGTTATTGTCAAACTGCGACATAAGCTCAGGGAAAATTTCCTCCGCAGGGCCTTTTTTTGTTAATGTGCCGTTTGCGATGATTGCAATTTCATCGGCTATTTTCATAATTCTCTCCTGATGAGAAATTATGACCATACTTTCCTTACGGGTCTTTGCAATGTTTTTAAAGCTTTCAACAAGCATATTGAAGCTCCAAAGGTCGATGCCCGCCTCAGGCTCATCATAAATTGCAAGGCTTAAATCCCGAGCCATAAGAGTTGCAATTTCAATTCTTTTAATTTCACCGCCCGAGAGAGAGGAATCTACCTGACGGTTAAGGTAATCCTTTGAGCAAAGACCAACGTTTGTGAGATATGCACAGCACTGATCTTCGGGAAGGTCGCTTCCGTGGGCAAGGCTTAAAAGGCCACGAACGGAAAGGCCCTTAAATCGGGGCGGTTGCTGAAATGCATAGCCGATACCGAGCTTGGCGCGTTCGGTTATGGACATATCCGTAATATCCGTACCGTTCCATATGATTTTACCGCCTGTAGGCTTTTCGATACCCATAATAAGCTTCGCAAGGGTTGATTTACCGCCGCCGTTAGGACCTGTTATTACAAGAAATTTTCCGTCTTCAAGAGTCAGGGAAACATCCGTGAGGATTTCCTTGTCACCCTTATCGTCGGCTACATTAAATGAAATGTTTTTTAATTCAAGCATAATTTTCTCCGAGATAATGTATTATTTTTTGTACAATAGTAGTGTAAACTTTATCAAGTTTAAATTATATATAATTTTATCCGTTTATTCAAGTCTTTTTCAAAAATCCTTGTTAAACATGGCTATTTATGGTATATTAAATGCAATGAAAGTGTTTACTGTTTGTAAATGTAACGGAGATGTACAGCTATGTCGCAAATAATTGAATACATTAAAGAAAAAAAGGTTCTTATTCTCGGCTTCGGAAGAGAGGGCAAATCCACCTTAGCCTATATAAGAAAGCACTTGCCCGAGAAAAAGCTTACCGTGGGTGACAGAAATAAGCCTGAAATCAATGACAGTAATGTCAGCATTATATACGGCGAGGATTATTTAAAGCATTTAGGGGAGTTTGATATTGTTTTCAAAAGTCCCGGAATTGCATTTTTAGATGATGTTACTTACCCCGAAACAACGGAGATTACATGCCAGACGGATATGTTTCTCAGGTTCTGTAAGCCTACCGTTGTGGGAATAACAGGCTCAAAGGGCAAGACTACAACCTCCACCCTTATTTATGAAATGCTTAAATGGGGCGGACTGAATACCTGCCTTATAGGCAATATCGGAGTACCTGTTTTTGAAAAAGCCGATGAGGATGAAAGTCTTGTTGCGGTTATAGAAATGTCCTCTCATCAGCTTGAATTTACTACCGCATCACCTCACGTTGCGGTTATGGTAAATATTTATGAAGAGCACCTTGACCACTACAAAACGGGCTTCAAGGGTTATGTTGAATCAAAGCTCAATATTGCCCTTCATCAGAAGGCAGAGGATGTACTTATTTTTAATCCCGAGCAAAACCTTGAGGGCGTTGTTGATTGGAATAACGTCATAAAGGGTGTGGCAAAGCCCGTAACCTTTACGGACGCGAAAACCGATGAATTTGTAAATGAGCTTTGGAAATCTACCGAGCATCTCAAGGGTGAACATAACCGTCAGGATATTGCCTACGCTTTGGCGGCTGCAAGAGTTTTCGGCGTCAGCGACGATGCCGTTCGTAAAGCCATAAAAGCCTTCGGCGGTATTGAACACCGTATGGAATACGTGGGCGAAATTCAGGGCATTCATTGGTATAACGACAGTATCGCTACCATTCCCACGGCGGTAATGGGTGCCGTAAAGGCTCTCGGTAACGTTGATACACTTGTTTTCGGCGGACTTGACAGGGGCATAGATTACGGCGATTTTATTGAGTTTTTGTCCTGTTGCGAAATCAGAAATCTTATAGGTCTGCCTGAGACGGGGCACAGTGTAATTGCCGCTCTTAAAAATAAGGGCTGCATTAAAAATACCGTTTGCGCCGAAAATATGGAGCACGCGGTAAAAGCGGCGGTTCAGGTTACCGAAAAAGGGAAAGCGTGCCTTTTTTCTCCTGCGGCGGCAAGCTATAACTATTATAAAAACTTTGAAGAAAAGGGCAGGCACTATAAAAAAGTTATCCAAAACTTGACAATTTAAGGTGATAGGTATATAATTCTTGCATAAAAAATAGTTCCGAAGCAAAAAAATTCGGATAAAAAGGAGAAAATGTTATGAAAAAGGTTTTATCTGTATTCGTGGCACTTTGTCTTCTCGTTTCGCTTGTAACGGTTTCTTTTGCAGGCTATAAGGAAGAAGCAAAGCTTCAGTTCAACGAGGACGGAAACTTCAAAATTATGGTTCTCGCGGATGTTCAGGATGAATACCCTATGAACGCATCCGTAATTGAGTTTATCGGTGAGGCTCTTGATTATGCTCAGCCCGATATTGTTGTTTTCAACGGCGACAATATAGTAACTGATGACCCGAGAGCTATTGAGCAGTTAGTTACTCCTCTTGTTGAGAGAAATGTTCCTTTCACACTTGTTTACGGCAACCACGATGATGATTCCGGTTGGGCAAAAGAGGATCAGTTAGTTGAATATCAGAAATACGCCGGCTGTCTTGCCTACGATGCGGACCCCGATATTCACGGTTGTGCAACTCACAATCTTCCCATTCTTTCAAGCGACGGTTCAAAGGTTGCCTTCAATCTTTGGATGTTCGACAGTGGCTCGGATTATTATGATGAAAACGGCAAATGGCTCGGTTATGATTGGGTTCGTGCAGATCAGATCGAATGGTATAATACAGTCCGTGATGAACTGACTGCCGAAAACGGCGGCGAGCTTGTTCCTTCAATTGCTTTCCAGCATATTATTCCTCAGGAGCCCTGCGAGACGATTTATTATCCTTCACCGTTCAGCCTTGGTGAAGCAACAATCAATTTTATTGACGGCTCAACCCTTAGCGTTATTCCCGATATAACCAAGTATGAAGGCTATGTTTTTGAAAAGAGCTGTCCCAGCTACGGTAATGACGGTCAGTGGGATGCATTGGTTGCAGGCGGCGATGTTCTCGGTTTGGTTGTAGGTCATGACCATGTGAACAGCTTTGTTGTGGATTGCGACGGTGTAGACCTTATCCAGACCCCCGGTGTAACATATCACTCATACTCCAATGATATGTTACAGGGCGCAAGAATTATTGAAATTAATGAGAATGATCCTTGGAACTACACAACAAGCCTTCTTACAACAAGCGAGATGGCATTGCAGGATGACTCAATTCTCGGTGATTTGGGCGACAGATCTCAGGCAAATTACTTTGTAAACTATTATTTTGAAAAGATTTTTGCTGCTTTCTATAACATCCTTAAAGCTGTTGTAGGCGATATGTTCGCAATGTAAAAATGAATGAATAGATAAATCAGTCCCTTAACCTTGCTGAATGTAGGGTTAAGGGATGATTTTTTATGAGGTTTTGATAACGGTATGGTACGCTCTTTTGGAATGAGGAATGAGGAGTGAGAAGTTAAGGGTCTGCGACGCAATTTAATGGAGAATTGAGAATGGAGAATTGAGAATTATCGGGACCTGCGGTCGGCAAATTTATATTGTAGGGTCACCTGCAGTATTTCCCCTAAAAAACAAGGCTAAAAAAGGAAATCATCCCGTAAGGTACGGTCTCAGACCGTACCACAGAACAAAGTATATCGGTACAGGAACAGCCTTAGGCAGTTCCTTACGGGATAGATGTACAACGGCAGGTTATGATGTAACCGTAGGGAGGGAAATCTGTAAATTTTCTTGATTTTATAAAGCTGCTGTGTTAGAATAATCCTGCGACACAAATTAAATAATGTATAAACTGATTAAAGAAACAAAACCTGTGTTAGGTAAAAGCACGGGCTTCATATCTTTTGTTTCTTTGATCATTAGATAATTTGTGTCGCGCAAATGAAGCTATGTGTTTTTCGTGCGTAGCTTCGGCTACGCATTTTTTATTTTGGGAGAGAAAAATATGGAGGAAATCTCAAGAAAAAAGAAACCAACTGAAAAAGAGCTTTACAAAAAAATGTATTATCACCTTTTTAATGCAATAACAGATGCAATAAATGCTGACAATAAAACCCTATCCGATGAAATATTAAAACAAGCTCAAATTGAAACTGAAGAAATATATATCAGTCAAAGCTTTTAAGAAATGAAGAAGTAGAGTACGGTCTCAGACCGTACCACAGAAGAAAGTTTGTTGGTATCGGAACGGGCTGAGCCGCGTTCCTTACGGGTTGGTGACACAACCACAAGGTACGG
>CAZCQI010000012.1:0-25085 GCA_964500795.1 uncultured Eubacteriales bacterium | reverse complement strand
GTCCCCCTCTCTTCGAAGAGAGGTCTACACTCACCTTTACTTTATTCTTCTATGGAACTTTCAGCACCCAAAACTTGCCACTTGCAACTTACCATTTTTATAATGCCGACCGCAGGTCCCGATAATTCTCAATTCTCCATTTTCAATTCATGAGTTTCTGTGATTTTATCGGCATCATTAAAGATTATCTCGATACTGTTCTTTTTAAAAACAAAGCCCGAGCCTGCAAATTCTTTATTGCGTTTATTGACCTTTGAGCCTACTACAACAGGGCAGGGCTGACCGAAAGCATCATTTTCACAACCGGGCATATCCACCGAGTATTCGTGAGTATGACCGCAAAGCATAACCTCAGGCTGAACGGTTTCTTTTAAAAGCTTTGCCCAATACGTATATCTTTCTTCCTCGATATCAAAGGGGGATTGATTTTTCCTTGTAAACGGAGTGTGTGCAACAACTATTTTGTGCTCAACACCGGGGGCATTATATTCAGTATCCGCTTTTGCACTTAACCCCTCAATAAATTTTGTTTCTCTTTCTCTGAAAGCCTCGCAACAGACCATATTGCCGTATTCTTCGTGGGAATCGGGCTTATCCTCGCCGCAGTCTATAACTACGCCCCATATACTTCCGGCTCTGAACGTAAAAAACGAATTTCCGTTTTCGCAAGGTGTATATTCGGCAATACTTTCGGCGTAAATTCCCCTTGTATCGTGATTACCTCTTGAAAATACAACGGGAATATTTCCGCCTGTAATTTGCGAAATAATCTCATATATATTATCAAAATTCTTAATTCTGCCGCTATCCTCGGGAACATCACCGTTAAGAATAAGAAAATCGAGCTTACCCTTTTCCTCTTCGAAGCGCTTGGCGCACGCAACAGGCAAATCCACCGTATTATGAGCATCGGCAATCTGATAAACGTTTATTTCATCTTTCTTTACGGGATAAAATTCGAAATCCTCACAGCACAAAGGCTTTGTTTTCGAAAAATAAGGCTTTCTTTTTATAATCTCGCGATAACAAACGGTATACTTGCCGGCTTTATCAAGTTCGCTTGCAGGAACGGTCATTTTATGAATACCCTTTGCTGAACGAAGTATTCCGTTTGAATCGTCATAGTAGCACTTATCCCCTACCTTGACCCACATAACCGTTTCTTTTTTTACAAGCGCTGTTATCTGATAATCCTTCCCAACTGCAAAGACTGCAGGAGCCGTTTTCAAAACACCTGACATATTTACCTCCCGAGAAGCTTATTGAAGCATCTGTGAAACATTTATGATCAACGGAAAAACAAGGTTAAAAGCATACGGGAAAGCCACCGTAAAGCCTATTGCCAACAGAAAGGTTACGGAATATCTTTCAAGAAAAGACATGGCGTATATTAAACCGAAAAAGGGTGAAATCAAAATTTTAATGATAATATTTGTATCCTTGTTATAAAAGCAGTCTTTAAAAGACAAAGCATCTTCAAAGGAGGGCGCGCAGTTAGCGGCACAGGAAAAGCCGAGCCACAGGAAAATATACGCACTCAAGGTGCCCAAATCACCTACATAAACTATTCTGTATGCACCGCCCAAAAGGAAGGCGCAAGAAAGAATAAAATTGAGTGTAAAAGGCAGCCAGCACATAAGAAAGGCTTCTTTTTTTGTTTTTGTCAGCTCGTGCTCAACGTGGCCGCAAAGCTCCGACATCTTAAATGGGCGCACATCCTCCGCGGGGATACGGCAAATGCGGCAAACCAGATGCTCAAAAAAAGCTCTCAGCTCAGTTCCGAAATAGCTCAAAACACGGGTTATAACGTAAAGCGTTGTCATTCCACGTCACCTGTCCCTTCCGTAAACAATTGCACAGCGGTAATTTCTCCGTTAAAATAGCTTTCAACTCTTTCTGAAACGGAAACGCCCGAGGTCTCAAGAGCCGTTTTGTATTGGGCTACTGCCTGGGCATTTCCCGCCTCATTTTCTACGACCATAGCCACCATATAAAGAAGTCCGTATTCATCGTAATTCATAGCGTTTTCAATCGCTTCGAGAGCACCTTTAGTATCGCCCTCTACGATGCAGGTCATAGCAAGAAGTCTGTACAGTTCGGCATTTTCCGGTTTGATTTCAATACCCTTTTGAAGCCACAATGCAGAATTTTCGGTATCACCTGTCATTCTGTAAACGGATGAATAAAGGGCATATGGGTCTGCGGAATCGGTATTTGTTTCATAAAGAAGTTCTGCAAGCTCCAAAGCTCTATCAACATTGCCGTGTTGCAGTTTAGTTATACCGAGCTCGTAAGCATAAAGCCAAACATATTCTCCGCCTGCTTCGCTTACTCTTTGAAGATAAACGGAAGCATCTGCGGTTTTACCCATAGAATACGCCAGCATATATTGGCAAAAATAAACCATCGGCTCGCTTGCGGCGGTCTGAACCTTTTCCCCGCCCACGGTTTTAACCGTAATTTCGCTTCCGATTATATTTTCAACCTCCGCCATCATTGCGTTATAAACGGTATCGTCCTCACCGGTATAATAAGCATACTCCTCAGAATTCATTATTTCATAAAATTTTTGCATTGTTCCGTAAAGAACAAGAGCATCCTCATGCATATCGGTATATTTTGAATAAACAGGAAGTTTTGATTCAAAAGATGACAAGGCGGTTTCCACCCGTGAAGCAATCTCGCTCATTGAGTAAATGCCGTTGGGCATTGTATCCGTTAAAATCTCCGCTGTTTTAAGATACAGCCTTTTTGCGGTAATATCGGCATCTTCAAATCCTGAAATTGCACCGTCATAGGAATCAAGTGCAAGCTCAAGCCTGTCTTCGCTTAAATAAGCATCGCCCTGTCGAACGGTATTGTAAAGCGAAAAATCCTGCGCAAAGCTTTTAACAGAAAAAACCGCAATAATTACCATAGCCGCAAAAACAATAATGCTCGGTATACTTAAAGGATAGCGGCGCATAGTCTCGCGGCAATCACTGCAATATTCGTAGTTCTCACCGTAGGATTTATCACGGGGGTTTTCTCCGCAACAAGCGCAAAGCTCCTCTTCGGGAATTTCCTCCTCGGTGTGTTCGTCATCCATTTGCTGAATAACCGCACCGTTTTCAAAGAGCTCCTCCTCCGATGCATTCTGTGCCTTTTTAAGCTCTTCTCTGAATATCTCAGCGATATCTTCTAATTCTTCGTTTAAATCTTTTTCGTCCTTCAAGGAAAAACCTCCTTCGGAATTGATATTTTTATTCTATCATCATTTGAGATAAAATTCAAATAAAAATACATAATACACGAAAGAGGTTTACAAATTATTTACTTTTAATTGCTTTTATGCTTTATTACGCTCTCTTACCTTTACTTCAGGGGAAGTAAGATCGAATATGGATGCTACAACAACGGCACCTATTGCTGTTATAATAAGCTCGGGTATCATATAGCTTCCGTTATATGTTAAAGAATAGAGCCAAACGGGAGTATCCTCACCTGCATAACCGCCCCAAATGGTTACACCACTTACAAAATGGCAGGCATATCTGATGAGAGAAACAACTATACTGCCCAAGGTAAGAGCCACCGTTTGATTTTTGATTTTGTTTCTGAACATACCGCCGAAGCCCAAAGCGCCGAATGCGATAATGTAATCGGCAAAAATGAGAATCAGGTATGCAGTTATTCCGCTTACCCAAGAGAAATTCTCCAAACCGAAAAGCAACTGAATAACCGCCATTGTAAGACCTGTAAAAGCGCCCCATTTAATACCGTAACGGTAAGAAATGATAACCATGGGAAGCTGACTGAAAAGTGTTACACTTCCTCCGTACGGAAGTGAAAAAACCGCAAACTCCGCAAGTATGGTTGAGAGTGTAATCATTATCGCGCTTTCCGCAAGGCGTCTGATCTTCTGCTTTCTGCTGAGCTCGTTCATTAAATTTTTACTGAGTTCATCCATTAAAAATACCTCCGAATTAAAATCTCCCTACGGCGGTAACACTGCCATAGAGAGATACTTCCACAAGGTATTTTTCCTACGGCGGCATTATCCGCATCAGGTTATTAGGGTCAGAAAAGGGATGTTTTCTATCTCAGCCGGCGTCCGCCAGCACCCCTGTTTTATTTTCGGCAAAAAGATGTAGCTACAAAATCTTTTGCAATGAATATTATACAACCTTAAACTTAAAAGTCAACAAAAATCTACATATTTTTTGCTCTGAAAGGAACATTCTCGCCGCAAATACGGCGTGAAATACGCAAAAACGCTCCGTTACCTTTACAGTCATACGGGATTTTTCCACCGTTTACGGAATTGTAAATTTCCCGGGAATCGGGAATTATCCCGATAAGACGCGCTCCTACGGTATCTATAATTTCATCAACATTGATTTTTTTATGACGCTTTTTGTTGAATTTATTAACCGCCAATCTGACATTATTTATACCCTCTTTACGGACATTTTTGCAGGCGTACGCTGCGGCGCGGATGCTTACGGTATCGGGTGTTGAAATAATTATACAGCTATCACTCGCTTTAAGAGAAAGCCGAAAACCGCTTTCAAGCCCCGCGGGAGCATCAAGCAATATAAAATCAAAATCCTTTTTATACTTTTCAATACATTCCGAGAATTTTTCGGGAGTATATTCCGATGAAAAATCGAGCGGAGCAGGCAGAAGATGAAGGTTTTTACTCACTTCTGTAATCGCTTTTCTGAAATCGCAATTTTCTTTTATCAGGTCGCCCCAATTATAGACGGTTTTTTCGGCAACATCCAAAAGAATATCAAGACTTCTCACCCCGATATCCATATCAACAAGAAGAACTCTTTTATCGTGAAGTGCCAGCATTTTGCCTACGCCCACGCAAAATGTGGATTTACCGACCCCACCCTTTGCCGAAGCCACAGTAATTATTTCCATTTAACATCACTCCCGTTTTTTACGGAATAAAGTTGTTTGCCGTTCCGGCTTTGTCGTACCCGGTTTTCTGACCGAAATAGTAGTTATAAATCGGAACCGCCGCCTGAGAGGTTATACTGCCCGAAAGAGCATTTTCCGCAACTACCGCAACAGCAATTTCGGGATCGTCATAGGGTGCGTAAGAAATAAAAAATCCGTTATTACAGGTAAGGGTAACACCGCTGTCGGTTGCTCTTTTAACCTGAGATGTACCTGTTTTACCTGCAGCCGTCACTACACAATCCTTGAAATATTCGGAAGAAGTACCGTTATTTACAACCCGATACATACCGTTTTTAACTATTTTTAATGTTTCCTCACTTATATTTACGGTGTTAAGAACCGTAGGCTCTGTTTCATAAATAATTTCGGACATATCCGAAGAGAGCACGGATTTAATTATATAAGGCTGATAGCGAGTTCCGCCGTTTGCAATTGTAGCGGCATAATTTGCAAGCTGCAAGGGTGTAAACAGGTTATCGGACTGACCGATAGCCGCCTGAACGGTATCACCGGGATTCCATACCTGACCGAGAGCCTCTTTGCTTGCAATACTTGCAAGAACGCCCTCCGCCTCGGGAAGCTCTATTCCCGTTTTTTGCCCGAGCCCTAAAAGGTTGCAGTATTTATTCATTTTATCTATGCCGAGCTTTTCACCCATTTGGTAGAAAAAGATGTTACAGGATTTTTCAATAGCCGTTGTAACATTTATATATCCGTGCCTTGAAAGGCAACTGAACACCTGATCCTTACAGTTATATGTTCCGCCGCAGTAGCAGAGGGTTTCATCCGTTGCAACCTCTTCCTCCAATGCGGCTATGGCAATAGCCGGCTTCATTGTAGAACCCGGAGCATACGTGCTCTGCAAGGCTCTGTTCCAGAGAGGGCTGTTGGAATCCGATGAAAGATTTGAATAGTCGGAAAAATAAGTTGTTATATCGTAAGTGGGGTTTGAAACACAGGCAAGCACCGCTCCCGTATTACAGTCAAGCACAACTATCGCACCCGCTGTGCTGAAATACGAGGAGTTTTTATTTTTCTTGAGCATATCCGCAAGAGCCTGCACGGCAACCTCCTGAAGCCCCGCATTTATTGTAGTAACAACAGTATTACCTTGAACAGGTTTTGCGATATAACCATCGGTTACCGTTCCGTCGGAGGCGGTAGTGGTTGTTTTTATGCCGTTAACGCCTTTAAGATATTCCTCCATAACCCCTTCAATACCGCTTTTACCGTAGCTGTCGTTAAGAGTGTAGGCATTGTTTTTAAGAAGAGTTATCTCCGCTCCCGTTAAGGTCTCATCACTGAGCTTTTCTTCAAGCTTTTTCTCCTCAGCCTCATACTCGGAAGCACTGATGGAACCCACAACACCGAGAATATGAGTAAAATCTGTTGCGTTTGTGTATTCGCGGTAGCTTACGGTTTCAGTTGCCACACCGGGATACTCGGTGCTTTTCTCCATTATGGCTGAAACGATCTCAGTGGGGACATCCTCAGCAAAGGTGTACGGCGAAACCGCTGAAAAGGAAAGATATTTCATACCGAAGCAAACGGAAGCAACCTTACGTGCCTCCGTCCTCGGATAATTCTCAAGACCGTATCTCTCAATAAGCGCATCAAGACATTCATCGGGAGTAGAATCTGTCCCCTTTTCGAGTTCCAGCATATTTGCAGATACCATATATTCAAATTCAGCGGTTTTGTTTTCATCAAGCGCAAGAGTACCGCCTTTATAAACTAACGGGAGCCTGTCCGTCCACTCAATGCCGTTTTTTTCAAAAAGCGTTATGAGAGAATATATAATTTCATTTCGTTCACTTTGATTTTTAGCCGCGGGAAATTCGGAAAATTTGAAAACAACGGAATTACCCTGCCTGTTTGTAACAAGAGGGTTGCCGTTGCAATCAAGTATCTCTCCGCGCACGGCTTCCACCATGCTTCTTGAAACAGCAAGGCTTTCCGAAGCCGCTTTATATTCAGCACCGTCTATCAGCTGAGTTTTCACAAGTGACACAACCAAAAGTGAAAACGCAACTGCTATAGCTACGGTGCCCGTAATTCTTCTTTTTTTACGCAATTCTACTGACATATTTCATCCTTTATTCATCCGCTGTTCTGCGGCGGGAATGTATTTCTTTAATTATTACGTAGCAAACAGGAGTAACAAGAACTGTTAAAAACAGTGAGGGTAAATAGAATGTAAAAACCTGTCTTAAAGGATTCCCGACAGGAGCTATCCTTGAAATAATATAAACGAGCTCATAAGCCGCAACGCCGCCCGAACTCAGAACCAACGCGGTCAGTACATTATTTCTCATAAGGTGGCTTATAAGAAGACTGCAAATGGCACAAATAATCATTATGACTATGGCGTTAAATCCGTCTGCAGAGCTTGAAATATCCCAAAGAACACCTGCAAGCGCACCGAAAAGAGCGGCAGTGACCTCTCTTTCAAACATAGCCACCGACACGCACAGGGGCAAAACAAGGAGTACCCTTGCACCGAATATTTCAAGAAGTCCGCCGCAGGAGTTCTGCAAAAGCACCGCGCCGCCTATTAAAAGTGCATATATTGCCCGGCGGATATATTTAGGCTTATTATCGCCGTAATGCAAAGGTAACACCTCTTTCTGATTGGAGATTGGAAATTTTCCGTACCGCGCGCATTTTAATTCGTATTTTGTAATGCGCAACTTTGGAACGGTAGCCGATCACTGCCTGTCTATCTCTCCCTCGCCCTGACCTTCAAATGCAGTAATGACAAAAACATCCGTAAGCTCGGAAAGCTCAGCATAGGGCTTAACCGTTGCGTAGTATGAAGAGGTAACATCATCCTCAAAAACGCCTGCTATTTCACCTATAATGAGACCGTTGGGGAAAACTCCGCCTGCACCCGAGGAGCATACCGTTCCTCCGCCTACAACGGAGGTTGAAGAATCAAGCCCCGAAAGCCTGCAAAGAGCCTGCGAATATAACTTTTCATCACCTGAAACATAGCCGTATTCTCCGGTTCCCGATTCGTAAGCACCGATATTAACCCGAGGGTCAAGAACAGAATAAACTACACAAGTAGAATAATTCACTTTTTTTACAATGCCTACAACATATTCGCCGTAAATAACAGGGTCATTAACCTCTACCCCGTCCTTAGAGCCCGTATTGAGCACAAAGGAGCCGTATGCATCTGCCGCATCACGGGAAATCACCGTACCGTAGCTGAATTCAAAATCGGCGTTTTGCTGTTTTATACCGTAAAATTCCTCATAAGCATCTACTTTCTTTTTCAGCTCGTCATAATCCGCAAGCTTTTTACGGTACTCGTCCAACTCCTTGGAGAGTTCTTCATTTTCCTCTTTATAAACAGATGAGGAAGTGAACGATGCACAAAGCCCGTCGAGATTTTCGGCTATGACGGAGGAAAGCTTTTGTAAAGGAGAAAAAACCGTACTTAAAGCCGAAGTAAAGGGAGAAGCAGCATTATGGGAAATTGCCGCGCATAAAACGCCCAAAAACAGTACTATCGCTATAACGACAAGGTTACGGAAGCCCTCGCTGTGAAAAAATCTTTTCATTTCCTCAGCCCTTCTTAAATCCTAAAAGATCTTTTTCAAGACAAATTCCCGTTCCGTTAACAACGCAATCAAGGGGATTCTGAGCAACATTTACGGGCATACCCGTTTCTGTTGAAATAAGCTTATCAAGACCGCGAAGAAGTGCGCCGCCGCCTGTAAGAGTAATGCCTCTTTCAATAATATCAGCCGCAAGCTCGGGGGGAGTTCTGTCGAGAGTATAGCGTATTGAGTCAAGAATCTGGTCAACAGGATCCGCAAGAGCCTGACGAACCTGCTCACTTGTAATCTCAACGGATTTGGGAAGACCGTCGATAAGGTTTCTTCCCTTAATTTCCATTGCCGCCTCACCCTCATAAGGGTAAGCCGAACCAAGCTTTAATTTAATATCCTCCGCCGAGCGTTCACCGATAAGGAGGTTAAAGGTTCTTTTAACATAAGAAATAATTGCCTCGTCGAAATCATCGCCCGCTACTCTTACCGATTTTGAAGTTACGATATCACCTAAGGAAATAACTGCAACCTCACTTGTGCCGCCGCCGATGTCAACAATCATACTGCCCGTGGCATCAAGAACGGGAAGCCCTGCACCTATAGCCGCCGCCATAGGCTCCTCAATAAGGCTGACATAGCGTGCTCCCGCGCTCTTTGCCGCATCGTGAACAGCTCTTCTTTCAACCTCGGTAACACCCGAGGGAATACAAATCATAACTCTCGCTCTGTTAAAAGGTGAACCGCTTATTGCTCTTTTAATAAAAGCTTTGAGCATATCTGAGGTCATATCAAAATCTGCAATTACGCCGTCTTTAAGAGGTCTTACCGCAGTAATTGAACCCGGAGTTCTGCCAATCATTCTTTTAGCATCTGCGCCGACTGCTACAACGGTTTTGGGGTTAGTCCTTTCGTCTACCGCCACAACCGATGGCTCTCTTATAACTATACCCTTACCCTTAACAAAAACCAAGGTGTTGGCAGTCCCCAAATCAACGCCGATATCCTGAGAAAACAACATTTATATACAGTCCTTTCGGAAATAATTTTAATAATTAAACTTTACTTTTTGCGTCCCAAAAAGTAGGTTATGAAAAACACAATTGCAGAAACGGTTACTATGGCAGCTCCTGCAGAGGTGTCTGCATAAAAGGAAACGAGCAACCGCCCAATAAAACAACAGAAACCGAAAGGAGCACACAAAGGAGCTTTTTCATGCTTTTGTCACCTTACCAATCTGAAATAATACTGAGCCTCCGAGCCGTAAAGACCGGTCTCTATCTTAACATAGTAAGTTCCTGCGGGAAGAGTTATAACACCTGTTGAAACAAGACCCTCGTTCAATGAAGATTCTACTGTTGTTACGGTCAAACCGTCATCATCAACTATGCTTACCGTCCAGGAAATTGCGCTGTCATACACCTTTTTGTGACCCAATTCAAGACTCACATTTGATTTTTGTGTAAGCTTGAATTTGTAATAATCTTCATCAAAGCTGACATCCGAGGAAATTATCGCCCCGTAATAGTACTCGTTAAAATCTATACTTCCTGCGTGTCTTATAATACTGTTAGGCTCACTTTCATAATTTTCGCTTGCAGTGAATGTCCAACGCACTGTATAGGCTTCGGCACTATACGCAAGGGAATCGGCATCGATTACGACGAAATACTCACCTGCCGCAAGACCGAGACCCTCTATTTTGAGATCGGCTACATTCCAAGGGGATATTTTTTTGACTATTTCATAGTAGCTGCCGTCGGTATCTTCTTTAAGAACACGGATATTCCATCCGTTCTTATCATCTGTAAGAGCCGCGTGGTTGAAAGTCAGATCTATATAGCCGTTCTCCGTAAGGGTAATTTTATAATAATCCTTATCAAGACCCAAAAGTCTTTCGGAAAGGGTTCCCTTAATTGAAGTGTTACATGGAAGCTCTGTTGCGGTATCAACGGAATCATTTAATTCAATTTCATGATTTGCGGCACTTGAAGTTTTGTACACAAGGCTGTATTGGTAAGTTACGGACTGCCCCTCAACTTTAACATAGTAATTACCTGCACGCAGACCTATTGAACCTGTTTCCACAACGGTATCCGACAGTTTTGAAGTAAATTCCGTCAAAAGCTCACCGTCGGCGGTAAACACTTTAATATTCCAGCCAACACCGGGCAAAGACTTATCCTCGTGCATAAATGAAAGCGTAAGAGCTTTATCCTCAGAAAGTGTTATACTGTACCAATCACAATCATCAGTATCGCTCCTTTGTGAGACAGAGCCGTATTGTTGAAGACCCTCAGTAAGCATATCGGCACTTTCCTGAGAATCGTTAGGCTCGCTCTCAAAAGCGGAGCTTTGGGTAAAATATGTGGTAAGAGTAAAATCACCGTAAGCATATTCGGAGGTTGCGGTTACTGCAATGCAGTATGTACCCTTACCGATGCCCATCTCACCCGAAGAAGTAAAAACCTCACTCCAAAAGGAGTCAAATGAAGCAATCTCATAGTAAGAGGAGTCCTCTCCCTGTGTCATTTTATAGAGAGTAACGGTATATCCGCCGTCCAAGCCACCTACAGCATTATCGTGCTCGAGGTCTATTGAAAGGATACCCTCGGTGCTGACACCGAACATATATGCTTCATAGTCCTCTGCATCCTCAATCTCTCCTGTCACGGTTGAATTCACACTGATGTACATAGGTGTATTTTTATTATAAATACCGTCATTTACAGTAAGAGCAATTCCGACACTGCACAGCAAGAGAGCAGCTATTACAACTACCGTTACAAGTAATGTAATTTTCTTTTTCCTACTCATTCGTCAAACTCCTTTTTAGAAGTGCTTCAAATTCATTTAAGGCTTCATCAAAATCAGGTGAAGTATCCGTAAAGCGGCAACAAATACCGCCTGCGTATTCCCCGTTAAGCACGGTAAAAGCGCGTTTCAGCACTTTCTCCATATATGAGAATTCTTCCTGTGCCTGACGGCCTGCCGCCGAAAGAAGCAAAACCTTTCGCCTTTTTGCAACGGGCTGAGCCTTACCGTTTTTATAAAATTTGTTATAGTAAAACTGAAATCTGTCAATAAGCGCTTTAACAGGTGCGGGAAAACCTCCGTTATAAACAGGGCTTGCAAAAACAATTACATCACAATTTTCAAATTCTTCAAAGAAACCGTCAAGGTCTCTGTGAATACAAGCACCGTTTTCATCACAATACCCGCATCCGTTGCAGTACGCAAATTTATGGGTATACGGGTCAAATACGGAAATATCCGTTCCGTGGAGATTACTTGCGGCAGTCTGTATCAAACGGTTGGTAAAACCGTTTTCACGGCAAGAGCCTTTAATTATAAGCAATTTTTTCGGAACACTTCTCTCCAAAGCCGCACACCTCACCCATTATCTGTTTAAGTATATCATATATTTATATAAAAACAAATACTTTATTTTTAATTTTAAATATTTTTTAACATAATAAAACGCAAAAATTAAATCCGCCCTTCAGATGAAGAGCGGATTTAATTAAGTATAAATTATAATCAGTCTGCAACGGGAGCCTCTACAGGGCAAGAACCTGCACAAGCGCCGCAATCAATGCAAGTATCAGCATCGATAACATATTTGCCGTCGCCTTCGGAGATAGCCTCTACTGGGCAATCTGCTGCACAAGCGCCGCAAGAAATGCAATCATCAGTAATCTTGTAAGCCATTTTTCTGACCTCCTTGCTTTTTTTGTTTATTGTAACACATATTTTGTGAAAATCAATAGGTAATTTTGATTATTTAAAGAAACTTTAATTTTCGTCTTCAGCAGAAGTCTCATCTTCTTTCTGAGGTCTTGCCGATTTCACAAGCTTTACTTCTTTTCTCGAAAAATCGGTAGGAAGAGCTTCGGGACGGCGGTCAAGGCGCACCTTAAGCATACCTGTAAGAAGGTTGCTTTCGGTAACTGTGCCCCTGCCTTCTCTTGTATCAACCACCGCACCTACGCGAGGTGTTATCTTGGCAAGGTACTCGTAGCTGTCCTGCTCATATTTAAGGCAACAGAGAAGTCTGCCGCAGGCACCGCTGATTTTGGTAGGATTGAGAGAAAGGCCCTGCTCCTTTGCCATTTTAATGGAAACAGGATGAAAATCATCCAAAAACTGCGAACAACAGAAAGGTCTGCCGCAAATGCCGATACCTCCGAGCATTTTGGAAACATCTCTCACACCTATCTGGCGCATTTCTATTCTTGTTCTGAAAGAACCTGCAAGTATCTTAACAAGCTCTCTGAAATCAACTCTGTCGTCAGAAGTGAAATAAAATATCATCTTACTGCCGTCAAAAGCACATTCCACCTCAACAAGGCTCATATCAAGACCGAGCTGTTCTACTTTTTTCTCACAGAAAGCAAGCGCTTCCGCCTCCTTGCGACGGTTTGCCTCAACGATTTTAATATCGTTTTCATTTGCTTTTCTCACGATTCTTTTTAAAGGGTGAACTATTTCAGAATCGTTCACCTTGTGATTAGGTGTTGCAACCTCACCGCATTCCATACCGCGAACGGTTTCAACAATTACTTTTTCGCCTTTAGAGAGAGTCTTTGAATTGGGATCAAAATAATAGACCTTTCCGTTCTCTTTAAAGCGAACTCCAACAACTTCTGCCATAAATTATCTCCGTTTAAAATTTAATATCTTTTTAAAGGCTCGCACAAAGCACAGCCGAAAGCAATGTATAATTCGGGTTGTTTTCAAGGGAATTCAAAAGCCCGTTTACCGTATCATACATATCAAGAAGCTTTTTCAGGGAAACACCTTCTGATAATTTCTTTGTTTCCTCCGAAAGCTCTTTGATAAGAAGCTTTCCGCCGGATTTCAAAGCCACGGCATCCCTTAACCCCATACAAAGCAGACTTAAAACCTCTGCAGTCAACGTCTTGTTGCCGTCCATGGGGGCTGTTGCCTCAATGCGGTCATATTCATACGGTGACATAAGCGCACGCGTTAATGACTTGACCACCGTCACGGCTTTTTCACTGTATTCGGTCTCGGCAGTTTCCCCCAAGCGCAATCTTACAACTCTCGATAAAACCGTTCCTATCACAGCGTTTGCCGCCTGCGAGGTCAGCACAAAGGAGGTGTAAACCGGAGGTTCCTCAAGAATCTTCAAAAGAAGATTTTGACTCTCCTCATTCATCAGGTGAATTTCGCTGATGATATAAACCTTCACTGACGCCTCGTTAGGCGTAAGGTAGGCATCAGCCACCATTTTTTTTACATCAGCCTTAGCAAAATGCTTTTTATCCTCGGGTTTTTCCACCTTAATGATATCGGGATGTATTTTTTCTTTTGCTTTTCGGCAGTGTTCACACTCACCGCAAGGAGTTCTGTCCCTGTTTTCACAAACAAGCATCCGTGCCGCAAGGCGTGAAAGAGCCTCACGTTCCTCGGGACTTCCTCCGTCAATAAGCATTGCATGAGGGCGCTTACCGCCTGCAAAAAAACTGTCAAGAGAATTAAGCACATTCTCCGAAAAAACTTTTTCTTCAATCATAATTTGATCATTTTATCCACATCTATTATAAAAAGCGTAGCTCCGCCGATGGTTACTTCAACAGGTGCCCCGGTAACAAGGCCCTCACCTAAAAAGGACGGTGTTGCGGCAATCATCTGTTTTCTTCTGGAGCAGCAATTCTTGAAAATCTCAACAACCTCATCCACCTGACTGTCCTCAACACCTACAAGAACAGTCACGTTGCCCATTTTAAGAAAGCCGCCTGAGGTAGCAAGCTTCGTTGCCTGAAAGGAGGCTTTTGTGATTTCGGAAAGAAGATCGTTGGCATCGTCGCTGTTAATAACACCTATTACAAGCTTCATAATTCAGTCGCTCCTTTTAAATGGTTTATCTTAATAAGATTTTATTTTATTATAGATTATTTTTTCACTCTTTACAACACATTATTTTAAAGTTTCTTTCAATAACATCGTTTCCGCGCCACGCATATGCTCTGTTTTCTATGGAGTCGCCCGAAGCATAAGTCGGTTTAGCAGACAAAAAGAACTCTTTTACGGGTGTAACCGAAATGCTCTTATTCATAGGGCATACATCCTGACAGATATCGCACCCCCATATGCAACCGCTCTCAGCTATAAACTTCTGAAGCTCCTCAGGCAGAGCTTTTTTCCTCTGGGTTATATCGGAAAAGCATTTCTCACGGCTTACAGCTCCGTCCTCTATGGCTTTACCCGGGCAGGCTTTTTCACATTTCTTGCATTTAAGACATTCTTTTTCGGAAACACAAGACGGAGAAATTTCCATATCGGTAACTATTTCACCGATAAAGCAGAAGCTCCCGTATTTTTCGTTTATAAGAAGTCCGTTTTCACCTTCTACACCCAAGCCTGCAAGCACCGCGGCTCTCACCTCGGGGATAGGTGAATTATCGCAAAAATACTCAAAACGGTATCGAGGATAAGTATTTTTCAACTCCTGCACCGCAGTTTCAAGATAACGTGAAGCTATTATATGATAATCCTCAGGCACGGCATATTTTGAAATATTTGAAGCTTTGTAATAATCCTCTCCCAAATAATAAGGAAAAAGATAAACTGCTATACTTTTTGCATTTTCGGGAATTCGTGCTTTAGCCCGGCAATTTATAAGATTTTGTGAAAATACTGAAAATTCACACACACCGCAAGGGAGCGTATCCCCAAAAGGTAATTTAATATCCATCATATTTTACTCAAAGCTATCATTACGGGCATAGTCAGAACAGAAGCGACTGAACAAAACGCCACCGCTTTAGAGGCTGTTCCCGTATCCTTGCCGTATTTAGCTGCAAACATAACCGTATTGGTGGCACTGGGAACAGAAGCAGAAATCACACACGCCGTAAGCATAGTACCCGTAATTCCGCAAAGCTTAAAAGCACAAATCATTATAAGAGGAAGAACAACTAATTTCAAAAGCATAACAATGTAGTTGTTTTTTTCCTTAAACATAGATTTGAGGTCACTGTTTGCAATGTATGTTCCCAAAAATACCATTGCAAGGGGTGTGTTAAGGTTTGATATATGACCTACGGTAGACTCAACCACCGCGGGCAGGTTAATATCGAATACAAATAACGGCAACCCGATAAGAACGGAAATAACACCGGGATTTAAAATAAGCTTTTTAGGGTTAAACGCGCTCTCTTTATCCCCCTTTGTCATAAGTCGGATACCGTGAGTAAAAGAAAGGATGTTAAATGCCACGACACCTGCCGAACAGTAAAAAACGCCTTCAGCTCCCAGCAATGCCTGGCAGAGAGGCAGAGCCATATAGCCCATATTGCCGTAGCTTACGGCATATTTAAAAACCAAACCGTTTTCGCCGTCTTTTCTGAAAAAGGGCATTGCAAGGAGAATCCCCGCTGTCAGGGTTCCTGCCATACATAAAAAAGCAACAGCAAAAGAGCCTGCAGTTTTCACATCAAACTCCATAGACATAAAGGATTGGATTATAACAGCAGGCGTAATTACATAAAAAAGCAAATCATTTGACCGCTTGGCAGTCTCCTGAGTGAAAATATGCAAACGGTCGGCTGCAAAGCCGACCGCAACTATCAGATACAGAATTATAACCTGCTGTGCGGCTGTTGCCATATTAGTGAGAAACATTATAAACCTCCTGCCACACCGTTTAGGCGACGGAAATCGAACTCCGTACAGGGTTCAACTCCCCTTAATCTTCTTCGTTTTCTTTTTTGGTTACGGCAATGCTCTCATCGGGGAGCTCCAGCTCATTCACCGCTTTTCTGTTTACAATACCGTCTTTAAAGCCCACACCTAAAGTTGTAAGAATATAGACCACAGTGAACAACAGACAGGTAACATGCGAAATATCAAGCTCGCTTCCCGTAACAGGGTCAAGCCCCGCAGCCGAAACAACAATGCGGGGAATTGTTATAAGGGCAGTAAGAAGGGAGCCTGTAAAACCGTAGCCGTAAATACCCCACATACTGTTTTCTGTATAAACACCTGTAGAAATTCTTGCAAAAGTAAAGAAAAACAGCATCATAAATACACAGGCAAAAATTTCAAGAAGAAGCTCAGAAGACTTGATAAAGCTTGTTGCCTGCATAAGGCGTGAGACAAGCTGAGCCATAACCCAAAAAAGAGGACTGAGTGCAAGAATTTTATATTTCTTGTATATATCGTTGCCATTCATGTAACTGATACCGAAAACAACGCAGTAGATAACGCTGAGCAAGGCAAATATTGCCTCAAGCACTATGAAAGTGCCGCCGTTTTCCTGAATATTTGATATGAGCAAGCTTGTGAAAATCCGGCTGTTACCGCTGAAATCAGGCACATTCTTATAAACTATCTGAACCGCGTTCCAGGCGAATCCTCCCGCTGCAACAAAAGCGGCAACCCCCAATATGGGATTTTTCCCAACAATAGGTTTAGGAGAAGGCACACCCTTACAAATATAACTCATCACAAGGAAAAGCAAACCGAATACAACAATTAAACCGTAAAAAACAGGAACGGAAATATCAGTATCGGTATAAAACCCGTTTGAAGAATCAACAAGAGCAAGAAGATGATAAACCCTCAACGGTATCGAAACAAGAAGCGACACCGCAAAAGCTATAATTATATATTTCATCTTTACTGCATTTGAAGAAGCTTTAATTTTATTCATTATGAAAACCAACCTTTGATTTTATCTCTCATCAAGAGGAATATAGGTTAATTGACCCTTAAAATCGGAAATTCGCTCGTCAATAGGCGCATAGGTTTTGGGAACTGCAAGATTTTTATAAGCAGGTCTTATAACTCTGTTGCCTGTAAGGAGCTCCTCGATTCTGTGAGCAGACCAACCTGCTACACGGGCAACTGCAAATAGCGGAGTATACAGATCCGAAGGAATACCCAGCATTTCATAAATAAGACCCGAATACATATCCACATTCGCGCAAATTTTCTTGTTGTTGCTCTTTTCGCTTGCGAAAATCTCAGGGGTAAGCTTTTCGATAAGGTCAAGAGCTTTAAATTCCGCACCGAAGCCTTTTTCTTCAGCGATTTTTGCGGCTTCGCGTTTAAGTATCTTCTGGCGTGGGTCGGAAAGCGTATAAACCGCGTGTCCCATACCGTACACAAGACCGCTTCTGTCACCTGCTTCCTTGTTTATTATCTTCCTGAGGAAGTCGGCAACCTGACCTTCGTCGGTAATATCGGTAGCATATTCTTTAAGATAATTTATCATCTCATTAACCTTAAGGTTCGCTCCGCCGTGACGGGGTCCTTTAAGAGAACCTATTGCAGCAGAAATCGCAGCATAGGTATCTGTACCGCTGGAGGTAAGCACTCGGGTTGCAAACGCAGAGTTATTGCCGCCGCCATGCTCTGCATGGAGAATGAGGCAAAGGTCAAGAAGCTTCGCTTCGGCATCGGTAAATTCTCTGTTTGAGCGAGTGTTATAAAGAATTGTTTGGGCAGTTGTAAGACCGGGTTCAACAGGATGAAGGTACATACTTTTTTTAAGATAGTATCTTCTCTTCACCTGATAAGCATAGGTCATAATAGTGGGAAGCTGAGCAATTATCTGAATACTCTGACGCAATACATTTTCGATTGAAATATCATCGGGGTTTGTGTCGTAGGAATAAAGAGAAAGAACCGAGCGCTCAAGCTTATTCATAATATTGGGCGAGGGCGCCTTCATAATCATATCTTCTATGAAATCCTCGGGAAGCTCTCTTGAATCTGAAAGAAGCTTACTGAATTTATCAAGATGTTCTCTTGTGGGGAGAGTTCCGAAAAGAAGAAGCCAGACGGTTTCCTCATATCCGAAACGGTTTTCTTTTATGCAAGCATCAACCAAATCGTTAACATCCACACCGCGGTAAGTGAGGTGACCTTCAACGGGTTTACGCTCACCGTCTTCAATATGATATCCCTCAACGGAGCAGACTTTTGTGAGTCCTGCCATAACACCGCTGCCGTCGCGGTTTCTCAAGCCCCTTTTAACCTCAAATCTGTCGAAATATTCCCGGGGTACTGCACTGTATTTTTTCAACTCTTCGCAAAGCGGTAACAAGTCGCCGCTTGCTATAGGCTCAATATAAGTAGGCATATATCTCACTCCTTTTATTCTAATCATACTTTTAAATAATAATTCATATTATTTTATAACAAAACAACGGCCTTGTCAATAAATCTTTGTTAAAATAAAGGACAGGTGTGCGTTAAACTAAAGGACAGGTGAATTTATGAAACGCTATTTTACCATTGTAATACTTTGTGCATTCATTTTACTTATTCTGCCGATAGCGGCTTTGAAGGATACGGTTAAATCGGTCTCTGTAAGTGATTCTCTCCAAAATCAAAGCGAAACAGCTGAAAACCCCACCGAAGAAACACAGAATACAATAACCGTTTTCCGCAGTCTTTCGAATAAGAATGTTGAAATAGACTTGTTTGAATATGTTTGCGGAAGTGTTGCAGCGGAAATGCCCCTTTCTTATGATGAAGAGGCACTCAAAGCGCAAGCGGTTGCCTGCCGCACCAATGCCCTCAGACTGAAAAGCTCCGATGATACATCGGACGGTGCAGATATAAGCGACGACAGCAATGTTCATCAGGGCTATCTCAGCAAAGCTGAACGCAAAGAAAAATGGGGTGACGATTACGAAAAATACGAAGGAAAGCTGGAAAACGTTGTAGCTGAAGTTGAAAATGAAGTTCTCACCTACGACGGTGAGCTGTGTGTCGCCGCTTTTTTCGCAATATGCAGCGGTAAAACCGAAAATGCCGAAAATGTCTGGGGAGAAAAAGTTCCGTATCTTGTAAGCGTAAAAAGTAACGGAGACACCCTCTCGCCACAATATTCATCCACCGTTTCTTTCGATAAAAAAGAATTCCTCGCCTGTGCCGAAGCTCTGGGTATGAAAAGTACTGATATTTCATCTCTCGAAAATATAATGGAAATCAAAAAAACCACCAAGGCAGGCACTGTCCTTTCCGCTGAAATTAACGGCGAAAGCTTCAGCGGAGAAAAAATAAAAGATGCCTTTTCATTGAAAAGTGCGGTTTTCACCGTTGAAGCTACCGAAAAAAGTGTTACATTTAATGTAAGCGGATATGGTCACGGGGTGGGAATGAGCCAATACGGCGCCGACTTTATGGCAAGACAAGGAAGTACATATAAAGAAATTTTAGAGCATTATTACAAAGGTGCAAAGGTAACAACCCAAAACTAAAAGTGACTGTTGCAGGTACTCTGACTTGCAACAGTCACTTTTATATTTATTCAATTAAAACATACCTAAAATAAGCTGAGGAAGAAGCTTGAAGATATATGTGAAAATCATTTCAACAATCTCTGTAACTATATTCTCAACAGTTGCATCGATGTTGGTCATTGAATCTGTGGGAAGCTCGGTTCCCTCAGAAATATCAGCCTCACTCTTCATAATTGCATATTGGTCAACCTGAGTAACTTCCTGAGTATCGTCATCAACAACATAAGCCTTGTAAATGAGCTTATCGCCCTCAATTTCAATATTTGCGAAGCAACCGCCCAAATCACGTGTTGAGAAAGCCTCGGCTGCAACATCCAGAATGGGAGTAAGAGCATTCTCATTTACTGAATATCTCTTTGTGCCCGCTGTTGAGGGAAGAATATAAACTGCACCGTCGGGGTTGTAAGCAAATACTGTTTCTTCGCCGTTATGAACCTCTGAAACATATGTTGTGGCGCAAACCTCATCACCTGCAACCTGCTGTGATCTGTAATACATATGGTCGTGACCCTGGAAAACAACGTCAACACCCGTCCGGTCAACGATATCTATAATTGTTTCTCTCATCATAACAGTATCGGGCTTGTTGATGTTCTTACCTGCGGAATATGCCGCACGGTGAATGAGAAGGAACTTCCACTGAGCATCGGAATTCGAGAGGTCGTTAACAGCCCAGTTTCTCTGTGTCTGGGTCATGGTATACATATCATTCGTATTCAGAATACAGAAGTGAGCATTACCGTAATCAAATGAATAATAGGTACCGTTTGTGCCGTTGGTATCGCCTGCGCCCTTATTAAGGTTAAACATACTGTCGAACCAACCGATATTGAGCTTGTTGGTGATGTTGCCTTCATGGTTACCTGCAACAGGAACAAGAGTAAGATTTGTGTTAGCCTCCTGGAAGGTCTCGCTGTACCAATTCCACTCTTCATTGGTGCAATCATTAACGAAATCACCGAGGTTAACGGTAAATTCAGCATCGGGAGTCATCTTCATTGCCTCTTTCACAACAAGGGAAGCTGCATAGAAATTCTCAAGACTGCTTGCCTGAACATCAGAAATTGTGATAAATGAAAAGCTGTCATCACCGTCATCGGTTACGAATTTACCGATATTGCTCCAAACATCGTTCTTGAGGCAACCTACACGGTAATAGTAAGTTTTGCCTGCTTCAAGACCTGTAGCAACAACCTTGTGGCAATAGTAACCTTCAAATTCCGTCATTTCACCGCTGAAGGTGGTTGCATTAGAGAATGTTCTTTCAAAATCAGCGGCTTCAACTACCTGAACAATAGTCTGGCTTTCCTTTTCCGTATACCAGGTAAAGGCGCGCTGAGTCTGCGAATCACCGTACATTGTGCATGTAATACGCAGGGTTTCATAGCCTGTGGGTTCATTCGCCGCAGAAGTGCCTACGCAAAAACAGCTGACAAGCATTACAAGCGCAAGTACTGCAGAGAGAGACTTTTTCAATGTCTTTTTCATAACTACCTCCGTAATTATTTTAATTAATTGATGTAAAATGAAGTATATAGCGACAATACCTCAATTCTTATTTAATTCATTATACACTTGATTTATCCGTATTTCAATAGAATTTGTAAATTTATTACATTTGCTCATAAACGGTTATGATTTTTAGTGAAAATGACATATCCTTTTCCATTCCAATTGACAAAAACAATAAAGCTGTTTTAATATATGTACAATCAGTAAGTTTTATAGGAGCGTTTAAAATGATTTTATCTCAAACAATCTCGTGTGCTTCAAAATTCGGCGATATAAAAGCAACAGAAATGATTGCCTCGGCAGGTTTTGATGCAATTGATTACAGTATGTCAAGACTCGCGAAAGACGGCGGAATTCTTATTTCAGATGAATATAAAAAATATGTTTCAGAGCTTTGCGAAACAGCAAAAAGAAACAATATATATTTTAACCAAGGTCATGCAGTCACATATGTTTATAACGAAGATGCCGAAACCGCATATAATATTCTTGTTCAAAGAAACATAAGATGCCTTGAAATCTCCGCTCTTATGGGCATAAAAACTCTGATTGTGCATCCCATAGAAACGGGTAACTACATAGGTCGGGAAGAATATGTTTTCGAGAAAAATATGAAATATTACAGAACCCTGCTTCCTTATGCAGAAGAACACGGCGTAAAAATAGCTTGCGAAAATATGTGGTGCGGAGATAAAAGACGAGGTGTTACAAGAGGAAGCGTATGCAGTAACCCTTACGAGCACGCACATTATGTTGATGAAATAAACAGCGATATGTTTGTTGCTTGCCTCGATGTGGGTCACAGCAGTCTTGCAGGAAGAGAAGCCGAGGATTGCATAAGAGTTCTCGGAAACAGACTCGGAGCTCTTCATATCCACGATAACGACTATAAAGATGATATGCATACTCTTCCTGGCTTAAGTGAAATGAATTGGGAGGAAATAACAAGAGCTCTTGCGGATATTGACTATAAGGGAGATTTTACCTTTGAAACAGATCACTTCTTTGATTCGCTTGACAGCACGGAAGAAGTTCAGACAGGCTTAAACCTTTCTGCACTTATAGGAAGAAAAATGATAGGTAAAATCGAAAAATATATACTCAACAATAACTGACAAAACAAGTAACCCGAACATTCTACGGTCAGGTAAGATGTTCGGGTTGTTTTTTTGCAGATATGTTTTTAATTTTGTGCATAGTTGCATAGTATTATTGTGTCAGTGTTGCGGCATGAGAACCGTAAATTTCTGATTTAATGGCATTTTTTTACTTTATTTGTGAAACATCAATAGACATCTTGGAACCATTTTGTATATTTTGAATAAGCAGTATTTGTTTACAAAATTTTAAAAAGTGATATAATTATGTTAATAAAGATTAAGAGAGGGTAATTGATATGAAAAAAATCAGAAAATCTCTTGCAGTAATACTGTCGGTAGTTCTTGCTTTCTCCTGTATGTCCGTTCTCGGATATTCGGCAGATCAAGAAATTGTTCCAACAATTATTATTCCCGGACTTTTTCAAAGTGAAACGCACTATTATGAAAACGGTGAGTTGGTACTTGATTCCAACGGTGAACCTTTAGCCGCTCCTTTTTACATCAGTATTTCAAACGAGTTAATAGGTGAGATTTTAACTAACGCAATTGTCCCGATTACAAAAATGCTCATTACCCAGGAAGACAAGGATCAGTTAGCGGCTAAAGAGTTTTCGAAAATCGTCAGCGGATTGCTTATGGATAAACAGCAGAGTGATGCAAACGGTGAGTTTATTACCGATGTCCGTCCCGAGGTTTATGACGGCAGCTTTGCAACCCTTACTGCAGATCAACAGGAGGAGGTTTTAGGCCATTTCCCCGTTGAGGAGTATTTTGAAATTGCAGATGCTGAGCATCTTTATATTTTTAACTATGTTTCAACGGGTAATTTGATTAGTACGGCAGAAGACCTTTATGACTACATTCAATTCGTAAAAAGTGATGTCGGTTGTGAAAAAGTTAACCTCGTTCCCGTAAGCCAGGGCGGTTCAATCGCAAACGGTCTTATGAAATATTATGATGAACAAGGCATATCACTCTCAAGAGATATTAACAGAATAGTATTTACTGTCCCCGCACTTGACGGTGCAGCACTCCTTGGCGACTGCTACAGATACGGAATCAACAGCGAAGACGAGGAGCTCTATACAACAATGTTTCCGTCAGTTTTAGGTGAGGAAGCATATCTTCCGTATTTAATAAACATTCTTCTTCGCCTTATGCCGAACACAGATGTAAATAATCTTTTGGATATTTTAGCACAAACACTCATCAACGACTATTTGAGATATTCCACCTTGCTCTGGGGTCTTATTCCGTCAGGCGATTATCCGACCTGCCGTGAAATGTACCTTTCAGAACCGGGTCTTGAAGAAATCCGCAGACAAGCTGACTGGTATTATCAGGCGCAGCTTGATTCAGAAAAATATATCCTCGAAGCAATCAACGATGGTGTTAAGATATTCGACATCGTTGATACAAATGTTGAGCTTTATCAGCTTGCAGTTTCATATGATGATATTAACGCGGACGGAATGATTCATATTACTTCAACATCAATGGGTGCATACAGCGTAAATGTTAATGAAAAACTCCCTGAAGATTATGCTCCTGCGCGTAATAATTGTTCTGACCCCGCAAACCACAACCATACCGACCCTGATGGTATAATTGATGTTTGCACGGGCCTTCTCCCTGAAACAACCTTCTATTTCAGCAGACAAAATCACGCAACAACTGCTTCGAATGATGTTATTATGAGCCTTATAATTCATCTTCTTACAGATGAAAGCTTCACAAGTGTTCATTCTTATCCCGATAAATTCCCGCAGTTCAATTACAGCAGGGAAACCTTGCAGTTAAGAAAAGATGTTGACGAAATGAGAGCGTATGATACAAGCACACTCTCTGCCGAAACAGCAGAAGAACTTGAGGCTGCTATTGTGCAGGTTGATGAAATGCTTGAAAATACAATTATAGATACCGATGAATGTGAACAAGCAAGTGAGCGGTTCTATAAGATATATGATGAAATCAAGAACGGTAACAGTTTCGTTACAGGAGATCTGTTCAATCAGCTTCTCTACATCATATTAAGAACGGTAAGTGATATACTCTACATCCTTTTCGGTGCAGCAGGCTTCAGCGAAATCTTACGGTAAATCCCTTTGATTTTTTCCAAGTATTGCAAAAAAATCACCATTCAGATGTATTGGATCCAACTTCATAGGCTAAAGAAAAACTCCGGGTAGTTGGTGCTACTCGGAGTTGGTTGTTATATGGTTTACTTGTTTTATGTATCATTGCGAATTTTCACAAACATACACAGGAGACAAGACAGGGGACGGTTAGAAACCACTGAAAAAGTGATGTTTTAAGGGGTCTCAACAGTCAAAAACTTGTCCTGATTTTGTTCAAAGAAAAGATTATTCAAAATTTTGATAAAATGAGAGAAAATTGACTGAAATAGCGGTGTTTTCCAAATTAAATCAAGAGCGGTTTGCATCTGAAAAGCTGTTAAATCGCTCCGATTTATATTGTGTTTTCACAAAACGGTATGTAAAAATTTGTCGTATTCACATATTGAAAAGCCGTGGAATTTATGGTATAAAATTCTTAGGGAAATCTACGAGGAATAAAGTGTTTAAAAGCGGAAAAATTTTAAAAACCAAAAACGAGTAGATTTAGTCCGAAAACTAAATCTGCTCGTTTGTTTTTACAGGTAGTTGCTATGTGGGACCAAT
>CAZCQI010000011.1:6131-26345 GCA_964500795.1 uncultured Eubacteriales bacterium | reverse complement strand
CTACGCCAACAAAAGTAAAAAGGTCCGCGCGTGGCTTGCAAAGAAATTGTTTGTATAAAAAATCGCCGTTCCAAAAAAGGAACGGCGTGATTTTTTATTCTGACAAAAGCATTCTGTCGTTATTAAGTTCTTCACCGGCATTAATCTTGAACTTTTCAAGAAGGTCTGCGGTGGTGAGTTTTTTCTTTTCCTCACCGGAAACATCGAAAATGATCTTTCCGTTATTCATCATAATAAGACGGTTACCTACCTTAATGGCATCGCTCATATTATGAGTTATCATAAGAGTTGTAAGGTTATCACGCCCAACGATTTCTTCCGTTAAATCAAGAACCTTTTTTGCAGTCTTGGGGTCAAGAGCAGCTGTATGCTCATCAAGAAGAAGCACCTTCGGCTTCTGGAAAGTTGCCATAAGAAGGGTAAGTGCCTGGCGCTGACCGCCTGAAAGAAGACCGACCTTTGAAGTAAGCCTGTCTTCAAGACCTAAATCGAGAGTTTTAAGTATCTCTCTGTATTGCGCTCTTTCCTTTGACGTTATTCCAGACCTCAATGTTCTTTTTTTGCCTCGGCGTGCGGCAATGGCAAGATTCTCGTCAATCTGCATATCCGCAGAAGTACCTGTCATAGGGTCTTGAAACACTCTGCCGAGATATTTTGCACGTTTATACTCCGGAAGGCGCGTAACATCAGTACCATCTATCATAACATTACCGCAATCAACCGGATAAACACCTGCTACCATATTGAGCATAGTGGATTTTCCTGCACCGTTACCGCCTATAACCGTAACGAAATCGCCTTCGTTAAGAGTCAAACTGATATTATCAAGCGCTTTTTTCTCATTGATTGTTCCGGGATTAAAGGTTTTTGAAACATTTTTTATTTCAAGCATTTTCTTTTTCTCCCTTCACTTTGCCTATTTTCTTTTCTTTGTACTTTTTTTTCCAATAGGGTACTGCAAGGAATACTCCGACAACTACAGCGGTTACCAGCTTCATATCGTTTGTATTAAGTCCTAATTTAAGTACTGCGGCAATAACAATGAAATAAATAATCGAACCGATAACTACCGCTACGAGACGTAATGCGAAGTTTTTGAATATTTTACCGAAAATAACCTCACCGATAATAACGGCGGCAAGACCGATAACGATAGCTCCTTTACCCATATTAACATCGGCACTGCCGTTGAACTGAGAAAGCAGACCGCCCGAAAGTGCTACAAAACCGTTCGAAATAACAAGACCTACGATCTTTTGCGTATCTATATTTATGCCGTTTGCCTTCGCCATAGCGGGATTGCATCCTGTAGCACGCAAACCGCCACCCATCTCGGTACCGAAGAACCAATAAAGTACTGCGATAATGACAACCACGAAAATTGCAGCAATGAGTATTGTTTTCGGCAAGGAGGTAGTAAGCGAAGAAACAATAAGATTATAATTACGCCAGCTTATTGGGGTATTGGCACGACCGCTCATAACTCTCAGGGTTATTGAATAAAGAGCCAACTGAGTGAGAATACCTGCGAGAATTGCCGGAATACCGAATTTGGTATGAAAGATACCTGTCACAAATCCCGCAAGACATCCTGCAAGAAAAGCAATCAGTAAAGAAATTCGGATATCAACGCCGTTTGTTGTAAGAACGACAAGAACCGCTCCGCCCAAGCCCATTGTTCCGTCAACGGTAAGATCAGCAACATCGAGGATTCGGTATGTTATGTATACACCTATTGCCATAATACCCCAAATAAGTCCCTGTGCAATAGGAGAGGGTAATGATTGTATAAACTGTAACATTTAATTTCTCCTGAGAACACTGAAAAGCGATAAGATCACTTACCGCTTTTCAGTTTAATTTTTAATTTTGAAAATCACAGATAAAAGTATTACTCTTCAATTGCCGTATAACCGTCGGGAATTGTGATTCCGAGTTTATCCGCACGGGCAGGAACATAAAGCTTTGTTATCTCCGCTGCATATTCAACATCCATTGTTCCGGGATCTTTTTCGTTAACAAGGATTTCATAAGCCATTTCACCTGCACGGTAGCCGATATCGTAATATTCGATTGAGAACGATGCAATACCGCAACCCGAGCAAATACCTGATTCGCCTGCGATAATAGGAACACCTGCGGGCTCTGCTACGTTGTTAATAGCCTCTGTATTATCTGCGGCTTTGTTGTCTGTGGGAATATAGATAACATCACTCTCTGCAACAGCTGCCTGTGTAACTGCAGTGATATCAGAGGTATCGGTAAATGTATAATTCTTGATATTCTCTTCTTTATATCCTAAATCAACAAGATGCTCTGTGATTTTGTCTGACTGATATTTTGAGTTTGATTCGCTTGAGCAATAGATAATGCCAACCTTTTCAGCATTGGGAACAAGTTCTTTAATCATAGCTGCCTGCTGGTCAAGGGGAGCAAGGTCGGAAGTACCGGTAACGTTAAATCCGGTTGCACCTGTCCAATTATCAATACCAAGTGCTGTTCCATAGTCTGTAATGGATGTTGCAACTATCGGGATTGTATCTGTACCTTCTGCTGCTGCTGCAAGAGCATCTGTAGCATTAGCCATAATAAGGTCTACATCATCGGAAATGAACTTTGAAACGATAGTTGTGCAGTTGGTTTTTTCGCCGCCGCCGTACTGAATATCAAATTCAACATTCTCTTCACCGAGCTTTTCGGTAAGAGCATCTTGGAAGCCCTCAGTTGCCTTATCAAGAGCCACATGAGGAAGAAGCTGGCAGATACCTATTACATATTTCTTTGCTTCAGCATCTTTATCTGCATCGGCATTGCCTGAACAGCCTGCGAAAACAGTAATAACAAGAACTACTGCCATAAGAACTGCCAAAAGTCTTTTTGCGTTTTTCATTTTTAGTCACCTTCGTTTAAATTTGCTTTTCACTTTAGCGTGATAAAGTGTAATATAACAATACCACCATATTGAATAAAAGTCAATATTTTTTACATATAAAATCGAAAAAATGTTGATTTTTTTGTGAATTTTTTCTGTTTTACTCATCAACCTCATTAAAATACTTAACAATATTTTCAACCACCGCACCGAACATCGGGTGGCTGTGGGATTCTTGCCCGTTCCAATTTTCCCAAAGGGTTGTGGCACCTTGCTTCTTCATATTATAAAAAGTATTCTCTTTTTCGCCGGTAAGAAGCTTAAACGCCAAATCCTTATGTCCGTTTTCGCAGAGCACGCGAATCAGAATATCCGTACCGAAAATGCCCGTGTCAAACTCTCCCAATTCTGTATATTTATCCACTATTTTTGCAAGAGTTTTCTCGTTTCCGAAGCCCAGATCATATCCGTAAGCATCGGCAGCTTCCACCGAACCGCAGAAGGCAGAGGTATTTTCATCATAATAATTTTTCATGAAGGCCTCTTTTACCTTTTCATAGCGGTTTTCAAGCTCTTCAGAGGATTTATCGATAATTTCTGACAATTCAATAGTCATCCTAAGGGTTTTGAGGTAGAAATAAGTGTTCACAAACGGTGGCGGAATCAGGTTTTTATTTTCGGGTGAGCACCAATCGCCGAGGCACCAACCTCCCGCTTCTTCCCTCGTAACAAGACCGTTTTCACTGTGTTCTTCCATATAATCGAGATACATCAGCATATTGGGATAATATTTTTCTATTACGCTCTTGTCACCGTAATGCTTATAGAATGAATAGGGCACAATCACCATTGCGCCGCCCCAACCGCCGGGACCGCCTCCTCCGCCGTAGAAAGGTGCTGTATGCTGAACGTGACCGTTATAAATATCCTGACAGTCGGCAATATCCTGCATCCATTTACGGTACAAGCCTTCCGCATCGAAGCAGGTCATCACCGCATTTGCAGTAAGCTGACCGTCACCGGTATAACCGAGACGCTCTCTGTGAGGGCAATCGGAAGGAACACAGCAGTGGATGTTGTTCATCTGCGTTCTTATATAAGCATCAAATATCCATTGAAGTGTTTCGTTTGAGGATTTGAATTTCACAATAGGCTTAATATCAGTATGCACAACCCTGTATTCCTTTATATTCACTCTGCCCAAAACATCAAAATATCTTGCACCGTGCCATGTGAAACGGGGATAATACTCTTTACATTTATTATCGTGAATATATGTATCCTTCTGCATACGAAACTCTCCGCCCGCCGAATGGAAGCGGAGCGCACCCTCGTCGTTGAGCTCCTCAGCAAAACGAAGGATGCAGCTTTCACCTATATACGCATCATCACAGAATTCCACAACAGGATAACCTGCAACATTTTCGCCGATATCATAGACAGCGTAATCGCCTTTTTTAAAAATACATTTCGGTTGAACTTTTCTGATAATCTTATCAGAAGGGCAGCTCTGCTCCCCGAGCACCGCAAGAGGTGCTTTAATAACATCAGCATTCTGCCAATTTTTGCAATCTTCCGAAATATCGGAGAAATCGTAACCACCCAGACGGGCATCATGGTCTTCGCCGAAGTAGATATTTGTGCGTTTCACAAAAGACTGCCTGTATTTTGTATCTGCACCGCTTACGGCAACAGCTTTTGCACCCTGTAAAAGCTTAAAGCAAAGCATTAAATCACCGTAGGACTTAACACCCTCATTAAGACTCTCCCGTTGGCACAGCCAGCCTCCGCCGATATGGAAGACGATTGTATTTTTACCCTTTTCAACAAATTCCGTAACATCAATTCTTTCATAGAGAATTCTGTTTGTCATGGTGTCGAATATGGGATATTCCATACTCACCGTATCGCTTTTAAGATAATTTGTCCAAGCAGGTGCAAGCTGCCTGTCGCTTATACTTTTGCCGTTTATATATATTTCGCAAAAACCGAGACCGCTTACAAAAAGCTCTGTTTTCTCTTTTTCGGAAAGCTCGAAATCACATCGGGCGATAACTGCCTGGGAGGCACCGCCGAACTGCACCCACTCAGCACCGTCAAAAACAAGGTTTTCAACACATTTAATATACTTTTTTCCGTTTTCAGAAGTAGGAACGCCGCTTTTGGGCATACCGTTTTTTTCAAAAAAAGGAAGTGAATCCAAATTTGCAGCTGCAACTAATACTTCAGCACCGTTCTCTTTTGCGTGAACTTTAAGTCGGCTGAGAATATTACTGCCCACGCCGAATTTTCGGTAGTGTTTTTTTACGGCAATTTTTGCTGTTTCATACTCGCCGTTGCCGTTGTGATAAACACTTCCGCAAGCAATGAGTATATCGCCTATGGTACATATAATATGCTCACCGCTTTCATCACGCATATCCGAGATGAAATTCTCGGGTTCACCCTCTTCGCCGCAAAAAACCTCACGGCGAAGAGCGATTATTTCTTTGAAAAGTTTATCGGAACAATTGATTTTTTTATATTCGGTATGCATAGCTTTTACCTTATTCCTTGTTTTTCTTTGAAGGAGCAATTACAAAATTGAACGCAAGCTCCTTGGAGGCATCAATACTGTACTCAGGAAGTGTTGCAGGACCGCAAGAGCCTGTTCCCGTACCTTTCGTATAACCGTTAAGAGTTACAAAGGTAGTTTTCTGATCGTAAACATCCTCGCGGTGATTAGCTTTACTCAGAAGCTCCTGAGTATAGTTATGAACACTGAAATCGAATCTCTTATCGGAATAAATGAGTATCTCCTCGTCTTTATTTTTCAGCTTAAGGTATGATACGTCAGAATGATTTGAGTTGTCCTGAGGACGGACATAAGGTTCATGCTGGTCGGCAACAGCTGATTTATAAAGTCCGATTGGGGCATGGGCATTAAAGTCGTTGTAATTTTCACGCTCGCCTCTGCCGAAATACTCTATTTCGCTGAATTTTTTATCTGCTTCGAAGGTAAGACCCAAGGCAGGAATATCATAAAATTGCTCTTTGCTTTCTTTTTCCGGTGCTACTGCAACCTCAATATCTATTACACCGTTAGCACCGATAACGTAAAGGATATTTGCATTAAAGAGTACATCCTCTTTACCGTAAACAGTCACAAATTCACTGACGGAAGCAACTCCTGATTTCACCTCTGCGCTTAAATCTTCAAGAACTATTTTGGGATTGAAGAGATTGTGCTTCTCCCAATCCTCCTGAATCCAGCGATCGTTATCCACATAGGCTCTTGATAAATTAAGAAGGAAGCCCTTATGAGAAACAGGTTCTTTATTAAGAACAGAAACTCCGTTTGCTTTGTATGAGAGCATTTCGCCCGTTTCCTCGGAGAATTCAACGGAACCGTTTGCAAATTTAACGGTAAGCTTATCATCCTCGGAGGTTATGGACACCTTACCCATTTCAAGTGAAGGCTGAATAAACGGTGCCTCGGAAAGAGCAAGCTGTTCGCAAGCAACTTCAAAATCACCTTTAAGGTACGTCAGGTTAAGATATGTGTTTTTAGAATAATCCACCTTAGGTAAATCGAGTTTATATGTTGCATCCTTTTCGGGTGCAATATCCGTCAGGAAAGAGCCGCAATTAAGTGTAACTCCGTTTTCCTGAACCTCCCAATAAACCTCAATATCTTTCGAAGAAAGGAAGCGGTTTGTGTTTACAAGAGTGAGCTTATTGCCCGAAAGTGTGCGAGCTCTCAAGGGACGGTAGCAGTTTTTCATCTCGTATGCACCGGTGTGAGGTGTTCTGTCGGGATAGAACAGACCGTCAACACAGAAGCAACCGTCGTGAAGCTTTTCTCCATGGTCGCCGCCGTAGGTGTACTTATATTTGTATTTATCCGAACCATCGTGGAGTACGGAATGATCTGCCCATTCCCATATACAACCGCCCATAAAAATATCATGGGAATAGAAAATTTTCATATATTCTTCGAGAGCGCCGGGACCTACACCCATTGCGTGGCAGTATTCGCAAAGATAGAAGGGAACCTCCTTATACTGCTTGCCGCGCTTGCCCTCACGGATTTTCACAAGGTCATCCTGATGGGTATACATTTCGGAATAAACATCGTAATGATAGCGCTTCGTTCTGCTCACGCCCTCATAATGAACGGGAATTTCAGTACCTGTCTCTTTGAGCATTTTATAGCATTTATCATGGCATTTATAGCCATTTGATTCATTACCCAAGGACCACATAATAACGCAGGCGCGAGTACGGTCGCGGTAATACATTCTCTTAACTCTGTCAAGATATCTGGGTGCCCATTTAAGGTCGCGGCTTATGCAGTCACCTTCACAACCAAGGCTCCAGAGACCGTGAGTTTCAATATCTGCCTCATCAACAGTATAAAGGCCGTAATGGTCGCAAAGCTCCAAAAAGAACGGATCGGGAGGATAATGAGAGGTACGCACACAGTTAACGTTAAACTCCTTCATGAGCTTAACATCCCTTTCAAGATCCTCAAAGCTCATTGCATAGCCCTTTGTTTCATGGGTATCGTGGTGGTTAACGCCTTTAAGCTTAACCTTTTTGCCGTTAAAATAGAAAACTGCTTCCTTAATTTCAATATGCTTGAAGCCTACATACTGACGGATAGTCATTATCTCCTTCTCACCCTTGAAAAGAGTAATATAAAGCTCGTAAAGGCGAGGAATCTCCGCGCTCCATTCCTCAACGTTGAGATTTTTAAAGGAAAGCACCGCACTCTTATCCCCCTCGCAGGAGCCTTCGGCTATAATATCATTCTTATCGCAAAGAGTTGCTTTAACCGTTGTACCTTTAAGGGCACCTTTTATAGAGGCTTCTATATCAAGAGAATATTTTCTGCCTTTTTTATGTGCAATAGCCTGAAAATCATTGATATAGGTTTTTTCATAGGTATAAAGGAGCACGTCACGGAAAATACCGTTTTCTCTGAACATATCCTGAGCTTCAAGATAAGTGCCGGTACACCATTTATAAACAACGGCAATAACCTCGTTTTCACCCTCTTTAAGGTAATCCGTAATATTGAATTCGTATGAGTTATGAGAGCCTTCGCCGTAGCCCGCAAAAATACCGTTTATATAAAGATCAATACATGGTGAGACACCTAAGAAAGTAAGTATATAATTCCTGTTTTTATCAGTGATGCTTATGAATTTACGGTAAACACCGCAGGAAAAATCCTCGGGAAGCTCGGGAGGCTTTACGCCCTCCTCTTGGGGGATTCCCAAAGCTTTCGGGTCAAAACCGTAGGGACAGTTAAGATAAACCGGCTCCTCATAGCCTGTTCTCTGCCAGGTAGAGGGAACATTCACCGTATCAAACTTGACCCTTGAGGTATCGAGGGTTGCAGGGAGCTTAGATTTTTTCTTATAATATTTAAACTCCCACTCGCCTGAAAGAACAGTTACCATATCGCTGTTATAACGCTCTGTTTTGTAATCTGCTTTCACGGCATCCTCTTTTAAAGTGTGCGGGATACCGTAGGCTCTCGGAGCAAGCCTGCCCGATTCAATGGTTTTAAATGTGCAATGATTTGATTTGTCAAGAATATACTTCATATTACATCCTCCGTTGCGGATAAATTCTCACAGTTTAAATATTACCACAGTAAAAAAAGCTTTGCAATTATATTGTTAAATATATTTGAATTTCTTATATATGTTTTTATAAATATTTATTGTACATTTGTTCGGGTTATGATATACTGCTGTTGTAAAACCAAAAATCAGCCATACGGAGAAAAACATTATGAACTGCGAAGAAGAAGCCTTAAACGGCACCGTTGAAGAAGTCACCTTTCAGAACGACACCAACGGCTTTACCGTTATTGATATATCCTGCGAGGATGAACTGATAACCGCCGTGGGCGTTATGCCCGGTATTTGCGCGGGAGAAACAGTTACCCTTACGGGAAATTTTACCGTTCACCCTTCATTCGGAAGGCAGTTCAAGGTCAGTGGCTTTTCCCGCACGCTTCCCGAAACTACGGAGCAAATATACAAATACTTAGCCTCGGGAGTTATACGCGGAATAGGCCCGAAAAAAGCTATGGCAATAGTAGAAAAATTCGGCTCCGAAACTCTTGATATATTGGAAAATTACCCCGAGAGACTTTCTGCTTTAAAAGGTATTTCAGCAGAACAGGCAAAAACCCTCGGGGAAGAATTTAAAAAGCAATATGCCATGCGGACTGTTATGCTCGGTCTCGAAAAATACGGTCTTTCCCCATCGGAATGCGTTAGAATATTTAAAAAGCTTGGTATCCACGCCGTGGAAAAGGTAGAAGATAACCCTTATTGCCTTTGCGGTCTCGGGTTGGGAATATCATTTGAGCGTGCAGAGGCTATCGAAGAAAAGCTTCCGAAAAAGCCCTTGCCCGATTACAGAATAAGCGAAGGCATTCTTCACGTTATGCGCTACAATGCAAATTCAAGAGGGCACACCTGCATACCCCGAGAAAAGCTCTTAAAGCCCTGCTCGGACCTTCTCTCGGTAACGCAGGATGAAATTGATATTGCCATTGACAGACTTGTTTCCACTGCACAGCTTAAAATGCACGAAATTGACGGCAAGGAGTTTATTTTCCTCCCCTCCTCATATAATGATGAAAAGAAAATCGCTGAGCGTGTGCACATTATTGCAGGCTTTCCGCCTCCCGGTGCGCCCCGTCTTGCGGATTGGATAGATGAAATCGAAAAAATCAATAATATCAAATACGAAGAACAACAGCGTATAGCTATTGCCACCGCCGCAAAAAAAGGGCTTTTGGTTCTCACGGGCGGTCCCGGTACGGGTAAAACCACCGCAATAAAAGGCATAATCAACATCTTTGAGCGTCAAAACCTTGATATTGCCCTTGCGGCACCTACAGGCAGAGCCGCAAAGCGTATGAGTGAGGTAACGGGTATGGAAGCGAAGACCATTCACCGTCTTTTAGAGGTGGAATGGGATGAAGATGATAAACCTTATTTCCGCCGTAATCTGCAAAATCCCATAGACTGCAACGCACTTATTCTTGACGAGCTTTCCATGATAGATATTCACCTTTTTGCAAGCCTTCTGGATGCTCTTCCCTTAGGCTGTCGCCTTATACTTGTGGGTGACAGTGACCAGCTCCCTCCCGTGGGTGCGGGAAATGTTTTACACGACCTCATACTTTCCGATATGCTGCCTGTCGTTTGCCTTAACCGAGTTTTCAGACAAGCGCAGGAGAGCAAAATAATTACCAATGCCCATAAAATTGTATCGGGTGAAATACCTGATTTAAAAAATGACGGCAACGACTTTTTCCATATGGAACGCCCTAATCCTTTTTTAACCGCACAAACGGTAGTGAGCCTTTGCAGTGAAAGACTGCCGAAAGCATACGGCTTGGATGTGTTCACCGATATTCAGGTAATATGCCCCTCCAAAAAGGGGGAAACAGGCACGGGAAACCTTAACAGAATGTTACAACAAGCCTTGAATCCCGGCAGTCACGACAAAGGAGAGTTGACCGTTGCAGGTCAGATATTCCGCGAGGGCGACAAAATTATGCAGGTGAAAAACAATTACAACATAGAGTGGAAAAGCAAGGACGAAAAAGGCAACGGTATTTTTAACGGAGATATCGGTATTCTGAAAAAAGTTGACACAAAATCGAGAACTGTGTCAGTTGACTTTGACGGCAGAGAGGCTGTTATTCCCGCGGAAAATCTTACAGAGCTTGAGCTTGCATACGCCGTAACCGTTCATAAAAGTCAGGGCAGTGAATTCAAAGCGGTTATTATCCCCGTAATAAGCCTTGTGCCGAATCTTGCTTACAGAAATCTCCTTTACACCGCAGTAACACGAGCAAAGGATATGCTTGTAACCGTTGGGTCCGCAGAACAAATAGAAAAAATGACGCTAAACGATAAAAAAGCAAAACGTTATTCGGCGTTATCAAGCTTTTTAAGTGAATAACAAACGGCTTCGGTAAGTTTTCAAACTTGCCGAAGCCTCTTTCTTTATTTTTTCTTTTTGAAAATTATAAATTTACTGAAAAAGTAATTCAGGATAACTACTATAACGGCTAAAATCAGCTTGATAAGCATCTGGCCCGAAATCTCAATGCCGAAAACCGTCAGTGAGCCTTCGCCTAAACCGAGAATTGAAACAAAAAGCAGCAGTCCTCCTTCTTCAACTGCGAAGCTCAAAAGCCGAGCACCTACAAACTCCGTAAATTCTTTTCCCGCGATACTTAATTTCCAGCTTTTTGATTCAAACACGAAAAGCTTATTTGTGACATATGCGAATATAACGCCGACAACCCACGCTATCGCATTATTGACAAGATACAGGCTCTCGCCCAGAAGCTCAGATAATACCCAAAAAGCTCCGAAATTTACAAGAGTTGTTAAGACACCGAAAATCACGTACATTATAAGCTCTTTATACTTTATTAAAAGGTTCTTAATCATCCTTGCCCAAATGCTCCTTAAGTATATAAATCGGTCTGTTTTTCACCTGAACATAAATTTTTGAAAGATATTCGCCCAAAATTCCCAAACAGAACAGCTGCATACCTCCCAGAAAAAGAATGAGCACAATTATTGTTGCATAACCGGGAACATCTATTCCTTGAATAAGCTTCTGTAAAACCACTACTACAAGATATACAACCGATATGAAGGAGGTAACAAAGCCTACTGCCGTTGAAATCTTAAGAGGCAATGTGGAAAATGCCATAATACCTTCAACTGCGTACCTGAAGAGCTTAAAAAAGCTCCATTTTGATTCGCCGAACTCACGCTCAGCCACAGTATATGATAAATATTGAGTGTTGAAGCCCACCCAACTGAAAATGCCCTTTGAAAAGCGGTGATATTCACCCATTTCAAGTATAGCATCAACCATTTTTCTTTTAACCAAACGGAAATCGGAAGCACCGTTTACAAAATCCACCTCGGCAACCCTGTTTATTATTTTATAAAACGCCGATTTGAGCTTGGTAAGCAGTTTACCTTCTTTTCTGTCCTTCTGATATGCAGTAACGCAATCCACGGATTCATCCGCCTTCATAATTTCCAGCATTTCCAGCACCACTTCGGGACGTTGCTGTAAATCCGCATCAATAATGCATACCACATCACCCTTAGCGGCAGAAAGACCCGCATAAATAGCTGATTCCTTTCCGAAATTACGGCTGAATGACAAAACCTGAATTTTTGAACTGCGGTTATTTTCATAAAGATTTTTCAAATTTTCGTAAGTTCTATCCTTACTTCCGTCATTTACAAAAACAAATTCGTAATCCGCAACCTTATTATTAAAAACGTTATTTACCTCAGAAAAAAAACGGCAGACATTGGCTTCCTCGTTATAACAAGGAACCACAAGGGACAACATTTCAATCACCTCGTTCTGAAACTATTCTCTTAAAACTATTTATAACACATAAAAATATTTTATTCAATGTTTTTAATAAATCTTTTGATATATAAACTATATGAGGCGCTTCTTTCGAAGCGCCTCCGTCAAAAGAATTATTTATTTTTCTTTCTTTCTGCAATTTCCTCAACCATTTGCTGTTGTTTTTTCTCCGTAATGTTGTAGAAAAGCATAGGAATTATCGTTCCGACCATACTGAGAGCACCTGCAAGAACGAGAATATTCCAAAGGAGCTGTTCGCCTTCAGGAGTTATAGCAGGAGTTGCCTCCGGATTTATACCTGCCCATGAGTAGGAGAAAACACCGATAAAAGCACCTATAGCCATACCTATTTTATTGATTAGTGTCTGCATGGAGAAGCATATTCCCTCACCGCGTTCGCCCGTTTTCCACTCAAGATAATCAACTGTATCGCCTATCATAGCGTAGGTGATGATATTGTTAACACCCTGAGGAATACCGAGAAGAACAAGACCCACGGCGCAAACAACAAGCTTCCAAGGAGCATCGTAGCCGATAAAATACATTGCAAACATAACTACCGCGCCGAGAATATGAACGTAGATATATGCCCATTTCTTTGTAAACTTCTTTGTCATCCACGGAACGAGAAGAGATGCTACAAGTCCGCCGGGAACAACAAGGAGAGTTATAAGTGAGTATATACTCTCACTCTTAAGAACATATTTTGCAAAATAAAGACCACCGGTATATGTATAAACCATTCTTGCGCCACCGAGAACACCGGAAAGAACAATAAGAAGGAGCTGTTTGTTTTTGAAAAGAAGCTTAATGTTATGACCAAGTGAAGGGGGCTCGTCGGTTGAAGTGAAACGTTCTTTAGTATTTTTGAAGCCGTAGTAGAACATTGGAATTGCAACAACAACGAAAACTACCGCACAAATGAAATATGTCCATTTAAGAGTATCAGCATTCTGTGAAACGTACTGAGGCATAACCGTGCCCACATAATTAGCTGCTTCCTCAGCGGTAACGCCCAATTCGCTTACAATGAGATCAATATCTGCATCGGTATACTTATATTTTGCAGTAACAGCAGATGTAATAATGGGAACACCTACGGTAACAATACCTGCACCGAGAGTACAAAGAAGCCTTGTAATGGTAAGCATATTTCCGCGAACGGTTGTATTGTTTGTCATACAGGTTGAAAGACCCCAATAGGGCACATCCGCAACTGTGTAAACAACCGACCAAATAACATATACAACGGAAATTATAACAAAAGTCGAGAGCTTCTTCGCCTCAAGGAAGGGACAGAAGCAGATTATTGTCATAACGGCTATAGGTATTGCCATCCATTTGAGGTACGGACGGCATTTGCCCCACTTTGTTCGCGTTCTGTCAACAACACTTCCCATAATGGGGTCGTTAAGGGCATCGAACACCCTTGTTCCGAGCATAAGGAAGGCAACCGCCATAGCGCCGGTTATACCGCCGAATATATCGCCCTTGCCGACCGAGCCGAAAAGAAGCGCATCCGTAAGGAAAACTGTAAGATAGGAACCGATTATGGTGCAAATAAGGTTCTGACCGAAGCCCGTGATACCGTATGCTATAGCCTCCTTGGGCTGGAGATTACCGTCATTGGGGGTTGTTCCGTAAAGCTTATGAAGCAAGGAATCTATTTTTTCTTTCATTTCATTTTCTCCTCTGCTGTTTTTTGCAATTATTCAATAACTTCAACTGTTTTCATAACGATGGGTGTTACGGGAGTTGACCGCTCACCGCCAAAGCTCATTCGGCGTTCCGTTTTAAGGAAGCCGTCAACCGTTTCCATACCCTGTGTAACTTTACCGAAAGCAGCATACTGACCGTCAAGGAAGGTGCAGTCATCATAGCAAATAAAAAACTGACTGCTTGCAGAATCGGGATTTTGAGAACGTGCCATGGAAATGACTCCGCGGGTATGGGAAAGAGTGTTGTTGACGCCGTTCATTCTGAACTCGCCCTTGATATTTTCCTTACTGCCGCCGCAGCCGGTTCCCTCGGGGTCGCCGCCCTGTGCCATAAAGCCGTCTATAACCCTGTGGAAGGTAAGTCCGTTATAAAAACCGCTTTTAACAAGCTTCAAAAAATTTTCGCAGGTAATAGGCGCCTGCTCGGGACAAAGCTCAATAATAAACTCGCCGCCGTTTTCCATGGTTACTTTAACCTTTTCCATTTAATTTGCCTCCACCGAATTTATTGTATAGCTTTCCGAAACAACTGAGGTTGTAACGGTTTGCATTGTGGTTGTATTTGAGTCCGAAACGGTTACATTTGTCATATCGGCAATATATGTATATGAACAATCTACTGCCACGGGCACCCCTGTGAGTTTATCCGTCTTAACCGTTATTTCTCCGTCCTTAAAGGATATTGCGTTCAAAGTAGTTGTGCCGCTTTCGTTTAGCACAGGAATTGAAAATACCTTACCGTAAGGAATTTCCTGCCATCTTTTATATGCACCGGAAGAACCTGAGGGATATTCATCGCCAACATAAGAGAAATCCTTCATTGTAACGACCCTGTAAACATAACCGTCCTGCTCGTAACAATTTATACTCTCGATATCCTGCACGCTGAGATTGCAAGCCAAATCCTTTTCGGCGCTTGCGAAAGAGCTGCTGTTAACAAGAAATCTGGAACGGTGATTTGTTGAATTTCTCATAACCGTTGATTTTGATGTTTCGGGCTCATAAAAAGCAGTTTTTTGCTCCTGAAGTTGATTGTAATATTGACGAAGCTCCTCTATCTGCGCTTTATATTCGTCCGGTAACATTTCGATTACCAATTTGTTATCTTCATCGTCGAAGATTTCTAAAATTTTTACAATGTCAGTGCACATAAAATCAATGTAATCCGAAAACTCCATATCCGTAACATCGTAGTCGGTTGAAGCTGAACTTCTCGTGGTTATACGCGCAGAAGCGCATTGCGTGGTGGAAGTCTTCGCAAAGCCGGGCCTCTTCTCCTTAACGCTGTTAAGCTCGTCTGCAAAAAGGGAAAGCAGATATTCCTGAGAAGCACTTTCATCTATATCGACATCAATACCCAAAGCAATGCTGAGCACCGTTCTTACATCATAATAAGTCACATAGCCGTCCCCGTCAAAATCGTAAATTTTACCCTCAGCGGGGGCCTCAATTCCGGCACTGACTTTAAGTACCGTTCTCGCGTCAGAGAGATTCACCTTACCGTCATTATTGTAATCGTAGCCCGCCCGAATGGACTCGCTGTCAAGAGCATAAGCACCTACGGAAAACACCGATATTAAAATGCAGGCAGTAATTAAAAAGCATAATATTTTCTTCAAAGCTTTCACCGTTCCTTTCGTATCATTATTTAAAGTTAAATGCGGCTTTCAAAAATTTAAGTGTTTGCTCAACTATAAGGTCATCGCTTTCGTGAGGTTGTTTCCCTGTATAAATAAAAAACCTTTCCTTATAGTAATCACATGCTGTGGAAAATTGAAGCATCATAAAAATATTATCAAGCAAATATGCAAAAAATGCGGGATTCACATCGTTTCTTACATCACCCGTCTCCTGAGCTTTGCTTATAGCCACCGTGTAAACAGAGGCAGACATCGCCTCCACCCTTTGAGAAAGCTTCTCTAAAAACGGAGAATTCCCGCTTGTGGTAAGCCTGCAATAGAGCTTTATAAACTCGGGCTGTTCCCGCGAAAACTCCAAAAGAGCTCTTATAATTTTTTCTGCCTTTATGAGTATATCTTCAGAGGAATCCTCAAGCCCCATAAGCAGTTCCTCAACCGACGATAAGCCGTGCTGAACCACCACATAAAACAAGGTCTCTTTATTTTCAAAATACTTATAAACAGAACCTACGCTTATACCCGCTTTTTCGGCTATCTGCCGGATAGAAGTCTGTTCAAAGCCGTTATTTGCAAATTCCTCAACAGCCACCCGAAGAATTCTTTCTCTTTTTTCTTTGGGAATTTTATCGAAGGCGGCTTTATAAAGCTGAACATCTCCGCCCGAGGTATTGTTGTCTGTCATTTCACACCTCTTTACTGTTTATAATCGGTTACAATATACCTAATTATAAATATAATAACATTTTCCCTCTGAAATTGCAACGAAAAACGGTAAAACACTTTCCAAAAATGAACCTCATTTTTTGTTTAGTGTTTATAAAATATATTAACTGTTTGTTAAAACTCAGTGATATATAATTTACATTACACCCGAATATTTTTTGCAATCTCACCTATTATTCACAATTTATTTATTGAAATCGAATCGAATATAAATTATAATGTATATGTGTAACTATATTCTCACAGGAGGTTTTTTCATGAAACAAACAGGTTTCAAGACGAAAGCGTTTTTAACTCTTATCGTCACATTATTGCTGTTAGGCACAATGGCCGTCATGTCCTTTGCCGCCGACTCATCAAAAGCACTTAACAACAGCTACGGTCAGATTGTTCCCACCGATGCAAAACTCAGTGCACAAAAGAGTAGCTACACCTTTTACGGTGATTCAACAGAACTTTATTTTATGCGTTTAAGCAAAGGCAAAAGCAATGCCTATTATTCTATTGAAATATATTCCGACAAGGCTTACACAAAGAGTATAACCTCTGTTTCCGGTAAATACGAAGCAGCAGGGAACAAAGCCCTTAAAGTCAATTGGAACTTTAAGAGCCTTGCAAGCGGAACCTATTACGGAAAATGCTATACTTATATACAGGGAAACGACAGCAAAACCATTGACTCGGATTCAATTAAAACATTTACCGTTAAAATTAACCGTGTGGGGAAAACTGAAGTATCCTTAAAATCTGTTACCAACACAACCACAGGTGTCAATATAACTTGGGGTACACTTCCCTCCGCCACAAAATACCGTGTTTACAGGAAGGCTCCCGGTGATACAAGCTGGACTGCCTTAAGAACGCTTCCAAAGGGTGTATCCTCCTACACCGATCCAACTGCAAAAAGCGGAGTTAAATATACCTACACCGTAAAGGCATTTGACGGCACATATGAAAGCCTTTACAACAAAACAGGACTTTCCGCAACATATCTGACCGCACCTACCCTTAAAAGTGCCGCTTCTACAAGCTCTGCAGGTTACGCAAAAATTACCTGGAGCAAGGTCGGCGGTGCGACAGGATACTATATCTACCGCAAAGGCGGCTCTCTGAGCAACTCAAGCTGGAAAAAGATTGCTACGGTAAAAAGCGGCAGTACCGTATCATACACCGATAAAACCGCTACAAGCACCGACTGGCAATACACATATACCGTAAGAGCATATAAAGGCTCTGCCTTAAGCTCATTTTACAGCAGCGGCATTTCTTTCAGCTATCTTAAAGCCCCATCTTTAAAGGATGCAACCATTACCGCCTCAGGTGTGAAGCTTTCCTGGAGCGACTCCAACAACAATGTAACCTCCTACTATGTATATCGCAAAACCGCCTCATCCTCTTGGACAAAAATAGGCACAACCAAAAACAAATACTACACTGATTCTACCGCAATATCAGGCAACAAATACTTTTACACCGTAAAAGCCGCTTGTAAAACAAACACGGGTGCTCATAATCCGGACGGTATATCCCTCTATTTCCTGGCAACTCCCAAGCTTAACAGTGTTGCTGTAGACACAAGCGAAAACACCGTTCTTAAATGGAACAAGGTTGCAGGTGCAACGGGTTACAGAATTTACAGGAAAACCGCAAACGGCTCGTGGACTCGTATCGCGGATATTTCTTCCGGCTCAACACTTTCTTACACAGACACCTATAAAAAAACCTCGGGAACAAAATATACCTACACCGTAAGAGCAACCAGAGGCAGTATTTTAGGCTACTACGATACTGCGGGTATAAGCCATATTTTCCTTGCCAAACCCGTATTCACTCTTAAAAACACCTCTACCCCCGAAAGCGACACAGGTATTAATATAAGCTGGTCCGCAGTTGACGGTGCAAAGAGCTACCACATTTACAGAAGGCTCCTCGGCGAAAGCTCTTGGACAAGAATTCAAAGTAATTATACAGGCATTTCTTACACAGATTCATCCGCAGTAAGCGGTATCACCTATCAGTATACCGTCAAAGCCATCAACGGTTCTTCGGCAGGTACGTATAAAGCTGCAAACATCGTTGCGGTTGCCAGACCCGTATTAAACGATGTTTCTGTTACAGACAGCGGTGCAGTTCTCTCTTGGGATGCCGTTGACGGAGCAGATACCTATTATATCTACAGAAAAGCTCCCGGCGCAAATTGGTCTCTTATCGGTTCCTATTCACTCAACACCTTCACAGATACCTCGGAAGAAGCCAAAACCGAAGCTTACTTATATTCTGTTATTGCCGAGGCAGAAGGCTTCAAGAGTGACCGTGATGAAAACGGAAGTGCAAACTATGCAGAAACAACCGATGTCACTTTATCTCTTATCGAAGACAATGAAGCCATGGCTGTGGAAATACTTGTCAGCGCAAGTATTGACAATGCCGACGCCGCAGAGATTTACAGAAGCTCCAATGGTTCTGAGCCTGTTTCTTTAGGCATTGTACCCTGTGAAAACGGTGTTGCACAGTATTCCGATACCGATATCGAACGCGGAGCCGAATACACTTATACCTGCGTTCCCGTAAACAACACCAAGGTTTGTTTCGGTAAATCCTCTTCTTCTCTCAAGGTTCCGTACCTTCCCGTTGAAGCAGTTGAATTCACTCTCGAGCCCACCTACAACGCTGAACAGAGCTATGTAACAATCACATTCGGGGCGGTCGAATTCGCAGATGCCTATGAAATTTACAGACGCACCGAAGCAGACTCCGAATGGGAATTGATCGGAACGATCGGTTCTGATGAAGCACTTGTTTATACAGACAACACGGTGGAAGAGGAAGTAAAATATTACTACACCGTTAAAGGTGTTGCCTCCGACAGAGACAGTCTTTATAACGAAGAAGGTCTGAGCACAACAGTTCTTACACCTGTTTCTGCAGTTGAATTCACTCTTGAGCCCACCTATAATGCAGAACAGAGTTATGTAACAATCACATTCGACACAGTTAAATATGCAGATGCCTATGAAATTTACAGACGCACCGAAGCAGACGCTGAATGGGAATTGATTGGAACCATTGGTTCTGATGAAGCACTTGTTTATACAGACAACACGGTGGAAGAGGAAGTAAAATATTACTATACCGTTAAAGGCGTTGCCTCCGACAGAGACAGTCTTTATAATGAAGAAGGTCTGAGCACAACAGTTCTACCACCGATTTCTGCAGTTGAATTCACTCTTAATTCCACCTACAGCGCAGAACAGAGCTATGTAACAATCACATTCGGGGCGGTCGAATTCGCAGATGCCTATGAAATTTACAGACGCACCGAAGCAGACTCCGAATGGGAATTGATCGGAACGATCGGTTCTGATGAAGCACTTGTTTATACAGACAACACGGTGGAAGAGGAAGTAAAATATTACTACACCGTTAAAGGTGTTGCCTCCGACAGAGACAGTCTTTATAACGAAGAAGGTCTGAGCACAACAGTTCTTACACAGGTTGCTCCCGTAACAAACATAACGGTTGTTGCCGATACCGTTGACGGCAAACCTGCAGCGGTAATCACCTGGGATGAAGCTGAATACACACAGTATTACAGAGTCTACCGCAAAACTGCCGACAGTGATTGGGAAGTGCTCGAACTTATTCTTCGTGGCGATCCCCTCACCTACACAGACACCACGGTTGAAGAAGGCGTTGAATACATCTACACGGTTTCTGCCGCAGCAGCAGGCAGAGGCGAAGCGTTAGATGAAAACGGCGTTAGCTTCTGTTGGATTTCCGACCCCGAGGAAATTCCCGACCCCGAGGAAACTCCCGATACCGAGGAAACTCC
>CAZCQI010000011.1:0-6031 GCA_964500795.1 uncultured Eubacteriales bacterium | reverse complement strand
CCGAGGAAATTCCCGACCCCGAGGAAACTCCCGATACCGAGGAAACTCCCGATACCGAGGAAATTCCCGCATAAGCAAAATTTTGAAGGGTGTTACGAAATTCGATTCGTAACACCCTTCTTATTTTTTAATCCTGATTCCTTCTCCAATGGAATAAATATTGCTGTGCTATACCCTCGGTTCCTTTCATACACTCGGGTAATCCGTCGGGATACAGCTCACTGAGGATACGTTTAACCCACACATCTACAGGAAAGGCCTCTACGCGCCCGAATCCGTAGAGAAGAGCGCATTGGGCTACTTTCTCACCCACCCCTTTAATTTTAAGTAATTCAGCCTTTGCCGCCTCAAAATCCATTTCTCTGACCTTTTCAATATCTACTTCACCGCTTGATATCTTACGGGCAGCATCAATTATATATTTCGCCCTGAAGCCTGCTCGTATGGGTGCAAGGTCTTCAACCTCCAACGCCGCCAACCTATCGGGTGACGGAAAGGTATAGCCCTCTTGTATTTCTTCTCCGAAATTTTCACACAGGCGTTCTATAATACCCTTAATACGCGGTATGTTGTTGTTTGCGGATATTATAAAAGAACAAACAGCTTCCCACTCATCCTGCTTAAGAATACGTATCCCGGGATACGCCTCGCAAGCCTGTTTGAGATTTATGTCATTGTATGAATCAATAATACTTCCGTAATCCCTTCCCAAATCAAAGTAGTTGTACCAATGACTTTCAAAATCTTCCCGGGATGTATTAAAAAATGTAACGGTTTCACCCTTCTGCTGCACGCTGAGTACTTTACCGCCCGCAACGCCGTGCCACACACCGTTTTCATCTTCTCGCCATCTGAATGCCTGACCGCAGTCCAAACACAAACCTATATCCATATTTCGAACATCTGTCAGAACAACATTACCGTTGAGACTTTTCATCACCATTTTTATCACCAAAACAACAATAAATCATTTGAAATTGATAGTAAAGATATTTGTCAATCTTTTTTTGAAATTTTTATTTTTTCTCTGTTTTTAACAGTATTTTAATAAAATTTTGTGCTTTTTCCACTTGTTGAAAATCAACAGAAGCACTCGCTTTTTTCGTTTCAAAAAAATATTCAATTCGTATAATTTGTAAAGTAATTAAAACAAATAGTATATTTATCAAATTCCTGAATTTTGTCAATTTTTCCGCATAAAATGTCGAAAACCCTTTAAAATAGCGGTTTGACATAGTTGTTTGTAAACATTTTGAACATAGTTTTGAACAAAAACGCAGGAAATTCAATTATACTAATTGTATAATTTATCTGTTGTGAATTTCACCAAAACCAATTATTCAAATCAAAAAACACCCTCTTATCAGAAGGTGTTTTTTAAATAAATTCAACATCAACGGTCTTCTTCGGAGTCTTTGGTATCTTCGCTTACTTTTTGACCGTTTTTGAAGCCATCTTCAACAATGATGCTGTCATCTATCCACACAATATCGTCATCGTCATCATCGCCAACAGAAGTTGTAATCGCATCTTTTCTTAAGGTATTTCTGCGTTTTATGATTATAATTATTATAGCCAAAGCAACAATCGCTATTGCCAACAAAATCAGCACAATTACGATAAAATTGCCCCCATCATCGGCAATCGGTTGAGATACGGGTATATCCTCAAAAGAAGCGGTTATTGTAACCTCTCCCGCAGGCATAACGAAGCTGAAAACATCCGTGGGTTCTCCGTTTATAAGAAGACTGCCTGCAAGAAGCCTTTTGCCGTCTTCGGGAATAACCGTAATGGTAACAAGCTCTCCCACACTCGCATTTGCCGGATTTGCCTGAAGTGTTCCGCCTGCACTTTGAGTTATTTTAATGTTATAAACGACCGTTCCCGCATCCGCGACCCATTTTGCATAAATAACAGTTCCCTCTGTGGCATAGTCTGTAAAGAAATCCCAAATCTCCGTAAATTCCTCGTCCTTATACCAACCGTCGAAAACATATCCTTCTCTTTTAGGTTCATCCGCTTCGGGAACAAGCCCGGGCTTATCCAATCGGGTTTTCAAGCGATCCTGACCGTTGTTTAGTTCAAGGTAAACATAGAACGCACCGTCAGGAAGCTGCTCTTCCGTTGTCTCTGCAGCAGTAGAAGCACTACGCGTCGTTGTAACACGGGAAGAAGGCGTGGCATTTGCCTTCGTGGCATCTGTCAATGCTTCAGTCGTTTGTATTTTTGTTGTAGTCTCCTTTGAAGGTTCCTTTGTATTGCCGGCTGTGGTATGCTCCGTGGAAGGCTCCGGGTCTTTCTGAGTTCCACTTTCCTCTTTCGTCTGTGTTTCAGTGGCTTGAATGATTATTTCCTCTCCGTCACCCACACTGATATCGGGAATTTCGGCAGTCGCAAGAGCTCCTGTAAAATTACAAAGCAGGCAACAAACCAAACCCAAACAAACAACTATTCTCAATATTTTTTTTATCATATCTGTCCGCCTTAAAAAGTAGAGTCCATATTCTCGTTAACTACTTCCTTAACCTCTTTTACAAAGGTCGAGTCAGCAATTTTCTTTTGAAGAAGCTCATTGAAAAGGTCCTCATCAATAGGAAGTGTAACAGTCTTACCCAACCAGGATGAAAGGAACGCGGCGTTGGAAATCATAAGGCCGTTTATGCCTTCGACACCTGATGCTGTAAGCGGCTCTCCGCGGAGAATTGCCGCCGCAAATTTATTCATAACCTCGGGGTGCTGAACATTTCTTCCGTCAAGCTCTTCTTCGAAGGTCTCGTATTCAATATGGCCGAAGCCTGCTTCGGAATTTTTTGTGAATTCAGCGGTGCTCTCTTTAAGCTCGTCAACAGTAAGCTTACCGTCTTCACAAATAAGCTTTGCTCCGTCAAGAGTTATCTCCAGGCGATTTGTTCCGGGATAGTCACCTGTTGTGGTAATGAATGTACCGGTAGCACCGTTGGGGTACTGAGCGTATATCATAACGTCATCCTCAACCTCGATATCGTGCCATTTTCCCTCGTGACAAACAGCGGTTATCTTTTCGGGCATACCGCAAATCCATTGCCACAAATCAAGCTGATGGGGGCACTGATTGAGAAGTACACCGCCACCTTCGCCTGACCATGTTGCACGCCATCCGCCGGAGTTATAATAGGACTGAGTTCTGTACCAATCGGTGATTATCCAGGTAACGCGCTTCAATTCGCCGTATTTACCGCTGTGAACAATTTCGTGAGCCTTTCTGTAAAGGCAATTCGTCCGCTGGTTGAACATAATCGCAAAAACTTTATCGCTCTTTTTTGCAACCTCATTCATCTCGCGAACCTGCTTTGTATAAACTCCCGCAGGCTTTTCACTCATTGCGTGAAGACCCTTTTGAAGAGCTTCAATAACAAGGGGAGGGTGATCATAGTGAGGCGTTGCAATAAGAACTGCATCAACCTCGCCCGAATCCATAAGAGCAGACGCAGTATCAAAGGTTTTTACCTCAGGAAGCATTTCTTTTGCTTTTTCAAGTCTGTCAGGTTTTATATCCGCAACTGCAGTAATTTCAATTTCAGGCATACTGCCGTTAAGGTAATTTTTGATATGGCTTGAGCCCATATTACCTACACCTATTATGCCCAAACGAACTTTTTCCATAATATCATTTCCTTTCCGAAAAAAGCTTTTACATTTATAATATTTTCACCTGCGTAGGAAATCCTATATGAGAGGTGAAAAAATGTATAACAAGAATAAAAAATCGAATAAAGAGATGGCTGAACCCTTAGGAAGCAATAACGATGACTCTATCAAAAGCGATGTCAACGGCTCCTACACAGGCTACCCCGAAGACGGAGGACAGCCGATTCAGGATGCAGACGATCTGTAATTATTTCTTTTTGCTTTTCTTCTGTTTCAGTTTGCGTGTACTTGCAGCGTTACCTCCGGATACCGTAAAAGCGGCAAAAGCACAGAAGAAGCACTGAACAACTGCAAGCTGAGCACAGCTGAGAGCTTCAAGACCCGAAACGAAGGAAAGGGCACTCACAAGGGCAAGACCAATGCCCATAGCACAAATCTGAAAAACATTGATAAGCTGTTTGAGCGACCCCAGAGAAAGAGCGGCTTTAATTGCGCACAGGAAAGAGGATGCCTTGCCGTCGTGCATAATAAGTGCATCAGCCGCCGATGTAACGCCTGCACGGTAATTTTTATAAATATCGCCCGAAACTGCCGAAATCACCTTTACGCCGCTTTGAGGAAGCCCTGCTTTTGAGGCTATCATACCGTCGGTAATATTGGCATCATCTGTTCTCACCAAAAGCGAAAGACCGTTTCGTTCTATTGATTTAAGAAAATGGGCATTTTCGTGATTTATATCATAGGAAACTATAAATACCGCCGCGGCTTTTCCGTCAATTGCAAGATACAACGGGTATCTTCCCTCGGTTAAGTGACGCTCAATAAGTGTCTTATCGGGAATTTCCACATTATGATTTTTAAGAAGGTCAGCATTTCCCACAAGAATTCTTCTGTTAAAAATCCATGCGGAAAGGCCTAATTTATCCTCATAAGTCAGGGAGTCAACAGGCGGAAGAAGAGAGGTCTCCCCCACTATCACTCTTCCGAAAAGGCTACCCAAAGGACCTCCCGAATTTATAAGAAGCGAAGCCGTATAAAGTATAGCTTCATCTATTTGAATATCGTAAAAAGGATGGATTCCGAAAACATTACCGCCATCGGCATCAAAAATATCAGATGCATCAACAGCCACTGCGTTTGCAGGAGCACATTCTCTGTAAGCCTGCCAGCCGGAAATCATTGCGCCCTTTTCAAGCAAACGAGAGGATGACTTTGATATACCGAGACTGTCCAAAAAATATGAAGAATAAGGAACGCTTACGCACACCGCCGCGGTGAATGCCGTTACTGCCGCAAAAGGCTCTTTTGTTATAAGTAACGTCACCGCGCCTATAAGCACGGATGCCGCAAAGCCTATGGGAACAAGCTTTTTGTTTATTTCATCCGACGGATAAAATTTTCTCGAAAGCTCAATAAATCTTCTCGGAAATGCAGTCTTTTGGGAGGAGAGAACTGCGGGGTCATCAAGAAGCAATCCCCTGCCGATCTCAAAAGCGGTCTGGGCTTTTTCGATTTTTCCGATAGAATAAAGTTCTTTACTTGTAAGATATTCAAAATTCAATGCAATTCGCTTATACTCAAGGTATTCCGCGTATCTGTTGAAAGCAACAGGCAAAACCGCAGCTGCCGAAAGAAGGGGCATACCATCGGTAAACTCCTCGGATGACATCACCAAAAACATAATATTTTGGATACAGCCCGCAACAAAAGCAATAAAGGCACCTGTATTTCTTCCGAATTTGAGTCCCTTAAATGAGCGTACTCCGTCGCCTATAACCGAACCGTTTACAACACCCGTTAAAATCAGCAAAGCTAAGGACAGAAGAAGTAAAAAACTCTGAGTCTCAGGAACCGCTTTCATTAAAACAGAAACGGCAAGAAGAATAAGAAAACAAACTGCGCTTACTATGGTGCCTGCCAAAGCAGAGCGTTTATTTTTCTTGAGATAATACGCTACCTTGAATTTATCATCAGGTGTTCGGTATTCATCTGTACCGTATTTTCGTTTTTCCTCTTCATCGCCTTCCGCTTTAGGTACCTCTCCGGTTATGGTAAAGCTTTCGGTTTTTTCTTTGCGTTTTCTTTTAAGCTCCTCTTCAACACGCTGTTCATCAACTATTTTCACGGGTTCTTCAGTGTTGAAGCCCTCAAAGGTCAACTGAGCATCGTCTTCTTCATCAGGAAGCTCTACCTCGTGAGCGTTGCCGTCCGTAACTGCAAGGGAACGTAGTCCTATTGTACGGGTTTTTGCTTTTTCCTCCGTCACGTCGCTTTTGGTTTTTATTTTTTCATCGAAAACTACCGTTTTATCCGTAACACCGTCATCCTCGGCAGCTTTCCTGTCGGGCACAATATTCGGCACGGGAGAAAGCTCACCGGTATTCGTGAAATTACTTTTCTTTTT
>CAZCQI010000010.1:0-29109 GCA_964500795.1 uncultured Eubacteriales bacterium | reverse complement strand
CTGACTAAGCGAGGCTTAATCAGTCTTTCGGATTACTATGCTAAAGTACATATTTGATTTGAATTGAACCGCCCTGTGCCGAACGGCACGCAGGGTGGTGTGAGAGGGCGATTAATTTCGCCCTACTCGATTATACTTGATAAATCGGTATATGTATGTTATAATTGAAAACTGATGAAGTACAACTCATTTTAAACTATTTTAGCAGGCAAAGGGGTATGAGTATGACACGAACTGAAGCAAGAGAACAGGCGTTTATGGTTCTTTTTGAGAAAATATTTGACAGTGAATCAACACTTACTGAAATTATTGAAAATGCACACGAGGCCGAGTTGCTGAAAATTAACGGTTTTGCAGAAAACCTTCTTAAAACCGTTGAAGATAATTCAGAAGAAATCGATTCTGTTATAAGCAATAATTCCGAGGGTTGGACAACAGAAAGATTGCCAAAGGTCTCGCTTGCAATTTTAAGGCTTGCTGTGTGCGAAATTAAATATATCGATGAAGTTCCCAACGGTGTTGCCGTTAATGAGGCAGTTGAGCTTGCAAAGAAATACGGCACAAATGAAGACGCATCATTTATAAACGGTATACTCGGTGCGGTTGTGAGAGCGTAAAATGAACAGCTTTTTAGGTATTGATACCAGCAACTACACCACATCTGTTGCTTTGTATGACGGTGTATCCGTTGTTCAGGAAAAAAGGCTTTTACCTGTCAAAGCAGGTGAGCGGGGAATAAGGCAAAGTGATGCGGTTTTTCACCATACCAAGGCTTATCCCGAGCTTGTTTCGCGCCTTTTAGAAATGTCGTCCCGTTCAGCAATTTCCGCAGTCGGTGCTTCGGTTTCACCCACAACTCAACAAGGCTCATATATGCCCTGTTTTCTTGTCGGTGAGGGTGCGGCTCGTTCCATAGCGTCAGCATTAGGTGTTCCGTTTCATGCTTTTTCTCATCAGCAAGGTCATATCGCCGCGGCTCTTTATTCCTCAAATAAAACCGATTTGCTTGAAAAACGCTTTTTTGCCTTTCATATTTCGGGGGGCACTACCGACCTTGTGTTGTGCGAGCCGAATAACAAGGAGTTTTTTAAGGTCACTCCGATTGCGTGTTCCTCTGATTTAAAAGCGGGGCAAGCCATTGATCGTATCGGTGTTAAAATGGGTATACAGTTTCCTGCCGGAACGGGTGTTGAGCTTTTGGCACAAAAGTCAGACCGTGTTTTTAAGAATAAAATTAAATTGATTGACGGCAAGTGTTCTCTTTCGGGGCTTGAAAATAAATGTCTTAAAATGCTTTCCGATGGGGAATCTTACGAAGATACCGCAAAATTCCTTTTGTCTTATATTGCTGACAGTGTATGCGCTATGGCTGAGTTTGCAGTAAATGAATACGGTGAATTACCCCTTATTTTTGCCGGCGGAGTAATGTCAGATAAAATTATCAGGGAGATTGTCACATCCCGTTTTGAGGCTTTCTTTGCAGAGCCTGAATTTTCCTGTGATAATGCGGCGGGAATAGCTTTTTTAACTTCATTAAAGTAATGATTATGGGGTTTTTTTAATGATTTCAGTTTCACCTAAAGTTTACAGCGTAGGTCAACTTAATGCCTATGTTAAAAATATTCTTGACAGTGACGAAAATCTCGCTCATATTTTTGTAACAGGTGAGATTTCCAATTATAAAGCTCACTATTCAGGGCATTTATATATGACAATTAAAGACGAATCTGCCGCAATTAAAGCAGTTATGTTTGCCGGCAATGCTTCGAGACTGAGATTTGCTCCCGAAAACGGAATGAAAGTGTTGATTTTCGGAACGGTGTCTCTGTTCCCTCGTGACGGTTCGTATCAGTTATATATCAATGATATGCAACCGGATGGAATCGGTGCCTTGAATGTAGCTTTTGAGCAATTAAAAAAGAAGCTTTCCGCAGAAGGGCTTTTTTCTGAGGAGCATAAAAAGAAGTTACCGCAATTTCCCCAAAAAATCGGGGTTGTAACTTCCGAAACAGGTGCGGCATTGCAGGATATTATCAATGTTTTAAGGCGCAGATACCCAATTGCAGAGGTTGTTATAAAGCCTTGTAAGGTTCAGGGGGAAGGTGCGGCGCAGGATATAGCTTTTGCTATTGATACATTTAATAAATTTAACGCCGCAGATGTTCTCATTGTGGGTAGGGGCGGTGGTTCTGTTGAGGATTTATGGGCATTTAATGAGGAAATAGTTGCCCGTGCGGTTTATGATTCAAAAATTCCTGTGATTTCCGCTGTCGGTCACGAAACTGATTACACAATTTGTGATTTTGTTGCGGATTTTCGTGCGCCTACACCGTCGGCTGCGGCTGAGTGTGCCGTTCCGGATATACTTGAGTTGAAGTCAGCTTTGCTGATAAACAGACAGCGTATGTTTTCAATTGTAAAAAATATAATTGAATCAGAACGCAATAAACTCGCTGTTATTAAAAAGAATACCGGGCTGAGTGATCCTAAGACAAAGCTTGAAGACGAAAGGCGTGAGCTTGTTTTTCTAAGTGAAAAATTATATTCTCTTACTGAGCTTATAATAGGAAGTAATAAAGCAAAGTTTGCCGCTCTTGCAGGAAAACTTGATGCTTTGAGTCCCTTAAGCGTTATCTCAAGAGGTTATGCTTTGGCGAGTCGCGGAAACAAAATTATTACTAAAACAGAAGATTTAAGTATAGGCGAAGCTGTAACCGTCAACATCTCCGACGGTTCCTTTAATGCCGTTGTTACCGATATAAATTAAGGACTGATATTATGGAACAGAGTTATGAAAAATCTATCACCAGACTTGAAGAAATAGTTTCTTTGCTTGAAAACGGAGGGCTTCCTCTCGAAAAGACCCTCGAATTGTTTTCGGAGGGTACTGCACTTTTAAATTCCTGCGGCAAGTACCTTGACGAAGCTGAACAAAAAATAGTTAAACTAATGAATAACGGTGAGAAAGATGCACAGTAAAATTAAAGAACTTTCGGAACTTTTGAATGATAGCTTGTTTAAATATTTTGATACGTATTTTAATGAATACAAGGTGCTGTTTGACTCTATGAAATACAGCGTGGAAAACGGAGGCAAGCGTGTTCGTCCGTTGCTTACGCTTCTGTTTTGTGATGCTTGCGGAAAAAATGCGAGAGCGGCATTGCCTATGGCTGAGGCTGTTGAGTATATACATACTTATTCGCTTATTCACGATGATTTACCTTGTATGGATAACGATGATTACAGACGCGGAATGCCTTCAAATCATAAGGTTTACGGTGAGGCTATGGCTCTGCTTGCAGGTGACGGACTTTTAACTGCCGCTTTTGAAAGAATAACGGTTTGGCAGCGTGCCGGTCTTTACAGTGCTGAGGTTGCAGTCAGAGCGGTTGAAACCCTTTCCCGTCTTGCAGGCAGCAGGGGAATGATAGGCGGTCAGGTTATTGATATTCAGAATGAAAACAATCCTCAGGCCGATATAGATACTCTTATGCTGATGGATAATCTCAAAACAGGTGCGCTTATTGAAGCCGCCTGCACTTTGGGGTGCATTGCCGCCGAGGCTTCTGAAGATAAGGTTGAAGCCGCCGCTGAGTTTGCTCAAAAAATCGGACTTGCTTTTCAGATCAAGGATGATATTCTTGATGTAACAAGTTCTCTTGAAAAATTAGGTAAGCCTACGGGCAGTGACGTAAATAACGGTAAGTCCACCTATGTGACGCTTTTGGGTGTGGATAAATGTCAGGCGCTTGTAGAAAAGCTTACCGCTGAGGCAATGAGCGCTCTTGATAAATTTGATAATAATGAGGCTTTAAAAGAATACGCCGAATATCTTGCTCACAGAGAGAATTGATTATTATGGAACATAAGCTACTTAAAAATATTAAATCACCGTCGGATATTAAAGGCTTTGATGCTTCTCAGCTTTCGTTGCTTGCAGAAGAGATTAGGGATACTATTATAACAACCGTTTCCCGGAACGGCGGTCATTTATCTTCCAATTTAGGCGTTGTTGAGCTGACAATTGCTCTTCACCGTGTTTTTAACTCTCCTGATGATAAAATAATATGGGATGTGGGGCATCAGGTTTATACCCATAAGCTTCTGACCGGGAGATATAACGAGTTTTCAACTCTTCGCCGGGAGGGAGGCATATCAGGCTTTTCCCGTCCGAATGAAAGTGAGCACGATATTGTCTACAGCGGTCACAGCAGTGTTTCTGTTTCTACCGCTTTGGGTATTGCAACCGCAAACAAGGTAAACGGCAAAAAAAATTATGCTATTGCTGTACTTGGTGACGGTGCTCTCACGGGAGGTTTGATTTACGAAGCACTTAACAATGCCGGAAGAATGCAAGGAACCCGTTTAATAATAATTCTTAACGATAACGGGATGTCCATTTCCAAAAATGTAGGTCATCTTGCAAAAAGGCTTGCTGTTATGCGTTCGCGTTCCGGTTATTTCCGTCTTAAGGCCGTAACTGAAAAGGTTATTTCAAAAATCCCTGTTATCGGGGTGCCGCTTTCAAATAAAATTTTTAAAGTAAAAACAGATTTAAAGAATATGTTATATCAAAGTAATTTCTTTGAAGATATCGGTATTCGTTATATGGGACCCGTTGACGGTCACAATATTCAACAGCTTTGTGATACTCTTGAAGGTGCAAAGTTGATTGATTCGCCTGTTCTTGTTCATGTTAATACAATTAAGGGTAAAGGTTATGCTCCTGCAGAAAATAATCCTTCGGCTTTCCACGGTGTAGGACCGTTTAATAAAGAGACCGGTGAGCTTTCTCAGTCGTCAGACAACTTCTCCGAAAAATTCGGTGAGTTTTTGTACAATCAGGCACCTAAGGATAAGCGAATTTGTGCTATTACAGCCGCTATGTCCTTGGGTACGGGACTTCGGCGTTTTTCGGAGGAATATCCTGACAGAGTCTATGACGTGGGTATTGCCGAAGAGCACGCGGTGCCTTTTGCATTGGGACTTTCAAAAAACGGTATGCTTCCCGTATTTGTTGTTTACTCAACATTCCTGCAACGGTGCTATGACCAATTGATGCATGATTGTGCCCTCCAAAACAGCAGGATGATTATTGCCGTTGACAGGGCGGGTATTGTAGGAGATGACGGTGAAACTCATAACGGTATTTACGATACCGCTTTCTTCAACGGTATTCCAAATATAACGGTATATTCTCCCACATACTATTGTGAGCTTAATACTGCATTGGTTAAATCTCTCTATCACAGTGTGGGTCCGTGCGTTATAAGATACCCCAGAGGCTCTGAGCCTGCGCTTCCCGAAGGTTATTTATGCAGCGGTGAAGCCTTTGATATTTTCGGTGACGAAAATGCAGATATCGCAATCGTAACCTACGGCAGAATTTTTGCCGAAAGCCTGGAGGCGCAGAAAAAACTGCAAGCAGAGGGTATCAATGTAAAAATAATTAAGCTTAATATAATTGTTCCTGTTCCTCAGGGAAGTGTTGAGTATCTTAAAAATACTAAAAAGATATTTTTCTTTGAGGAAGGCGTTAAAACAGGCGGCGTGGGCGAAAGCTTTGCAAGAAGACTTCTTGAAGATAAAATTTACGCTGATTATAAGCTCACGGCTTTTCCCGATTGCTTTGTAAAGCAGGGTAAAACCGACAGTATCCTCCGTCAGTATTCCCTTGACAGCGAAGGAATGTTTAACACGGTGAAAGACAGTTTTTCGGAGAAAATTTATGAGTGATAAAAAAAGACTTGACGTTTTTCTTTTTGAGCGCGGCTTTGCTGAGAGCCGTGAAAAAGCAAAAGCTCTTATAATGTCAGGTATCGTTTATGTTAATGACCAAAAGGAAATTAAAGCAGGCAGAGAAATTAAATGCGATGATACCGTTGAGGTTCGCGGCAGCAGCTTAAAGTATGTAAGCCGTGGCGGCCTGAAGCTCGAAAAGGCTATGCAAAGCTTCCCTATTTCACTTGCAGGAAAGCTTTGTATGGATGTCGGTGCTTCAACGGGCGGTTTTACAGATTGTATGCTGCAAAACGGTGCAGTCAAAGTATATTCTATAGATGTCGGTTACGGTCAGCTTGCTTGGAAATTAAGGAGCGACGAAAGAGTTGTAAACCTTGAAAGAACAAATTTCAGATATGTAACACGGGAGCAAGTTCCCGATGAAATTGATTTTTCCTCTGTTGATGTATCATTTATATCCCTGAAACTGATTTTGCCCGTTATGTATAAGCTTTTAAAAGATAACGGAGAGGCTGTTTGTCTTATTAAGCCTCAGTTTGAAGCAGGCAGGGAAAATGTGGGCAAAAAAGGTGTTGTCAGAGATGCCGCGGTTCACGAAAGTGTCATTGTTTCGATAGCAGAATTTGCCAATGAACAATGCTTTGATGTTTTAGGTCTTGAACATTCACCCGTTAAAGGTCCTGAAGGAAATATTGAATATCTGATGTATCTGAAAAAATGCACCATACCTCAGAATTCAGCAGATGTTATAAGCACTGTAGCTGAGCTTGTTAAACGCTCTCACGAGGTGTTGGATAGGTGAGTTGTATGATTTTTTATGTGATTCCCAATATGACGAGAGAAAACACATTCAGAGTTACCTCGGCATTATTCAAAATTCTTGACAGCTTAAACTGTACGGCAGTTATGGATTCTTCCTTGAAAAATGATTTCAAGGATTTTCCCGATTTAGTTTTTGAAGATGAAAAAAGTGCTGTTTTACGTGCTGATGCTGTTATCTCTATAGGCGGTGACGGTTCTTTTATAAACGCCGCCAAACGTGCAACCGCTTGCAATAAGCCTGTTTTATGCATAAACGCAGGAAAGCTTGCTTATCTTGCTTGTCTTGAATGTAACGAACTGCCGCTTATTGAAAAAGTTCTAAAAGGCGAATTCGTTACAGAAAAACGTATGATGCTTGATGTGTCAATCGTTGACAAAAACAAAAAAGTGTTATATCATTCAAATTGCATCAATGATGCAGTTGTTTCCAGAGGCGGCAGTATAAGGGTAATGAAGCTCTCGGTTTCCTGCAACGGCGCACCGCTTATTCATTATACGGCTGACGGTGTAATTATCTCGACTCCCACAGGCTCAACCGCTTATTCACTTTCTGCAGGCGGACCTATTGTTGAGCCCGTAGTTGAAAGTATGATTTTAACTCCTGTTTGCCCACACAGTATTTTTTCACGTTCTGTCGTATTGGGCGGCGAATCTGTGTTGGATATTGAGCACGATAACAGCGGTGAAGCAATTTTATCCTGTGACGGTCAAGAAGCTGTTAAAATTCCCGAAGGTGCTTCTGTTTCTGTTAAAAAGTCCGATGCATACGCATCTTTCATAAAAATCAAGTCAGATACATTTATTGATGTTTTAAATAAAAAACTTTCTGATTAAAACTACTGACGTGGCAAAAGGTGACTCAAATGAAGAAAAAAAGACATGAATTGATACTTGAATTGATTTCAAAATACGATATCGGTACTCAGGAAGAGCTTCTTGCTCTTTTAAAAGATAAAGGGTGCGATGTTACTCAAGCCACTGTTTCAAGAGATGTTAAAGAACTCAGGCTTTTAAAGGTTCTGGGATCAAACGGTGTATATAAATACTCGGTTGAACGTTCAAGTGACGGTGGGTATGCAGGAATGTTCGATGCACTTTTTCAAAGCGCAATGACAAAAGTAGACTATGCAGGCAACATTTGTGTAATAAAGTGTTCTCCCGGCCTCGCGGGAGCCGCGTGCGCTACTATTGACTCTATGAATGTCAGCGAAGTTGTCGGAACAATAGCCGGTGACGACACTATTTTTATGCTTTGCCGCACTCCCGACGAAGCTCAGAGCGTTGCTGTGGCATTAAACAAAATGATAGGCAGGTAAATTTTATGCTTGACCTTTTAAAAATAGAAAACATCGCTATTATTGAAAGTGCTGAGATTGAGTTTTCAAGAGGCTTTAATGTGCTGAGCGGTGAAACAGGTGCAGGTAAATCAATTATATTAGACTCAATTAACGCAGTTTTAGGTTTCAGAACCTCCCGAGAGTTAATCAGGACGGGGGCGAATGAAGCGCAGGTGACTGCGTTGTTTTCGTGTGTCGGAGAAAGCGTAACTGTGAAATTGAAAGAGCTTTCTTTACCCGTAAGTCCCGACTCTACCTTGCTGATCTCCCGAGTAATAGGTGCGGACAGAAATGTATGCAGAGTTAATAACTCTTTAACAAATGTTACTGCCTTAAGAGAAATCGGAGCAGAGCTTATAAGCATACACGGTCAGCAAGATAACCGTGAGCTTCTCAATTCGGAAACACATATCTCTTACATAGATGCAATGGCAGATTTTCGGGATTTGTTCGATGAATATTCTGAAAATTATACCAAGCTGATTGATATTAAAGGGCAAATTAAACGGCTTTCAGGTGATAAAGCCGAAAAAGCACGCAGAATTGATATTCTCTTATATCAGATTGATGAGTTGGAAAAAGCTGAAATAAATCCCGGTGAGTGGGAGCAACTTAAAAACAGAAGAAACGAGTTGCAGAATTTTGAAAGAATACAGGAATCACTTTGCTCAGCTTATGCGGCTCTTTCGGGAGACGGCTCATATAAGGGTGCAGTTGAGATGCTTTCCGATGCTTTCAGGGAGCTTTCTTCTGTTTCCTCTTTTTCAGGTGAACTTGAAAAACTGAGTTCAAAGTTGGGGGATTTATATTACGAAGCGGCGGATATTTCGGATGCTGTAAGAGATTCGGTATCCGAAGACGGATATTCTCAACAGGAGTTTGAAGATATTGAAAACCGTCTCGATTTACTTTATAGATTAAGCAAAAAATACGGTGAAACTGAAGAAGATATGCTTCAATTTCTTAAAAAAGCCAAAACAGAGCTTGATGATATATCCTTTTCAGACGAAAAACTTGACAAATTACAGCTTGAATATAAAGCAACATATGATAAAGCCTTTGACTTAGCAAAAGAAATTTCCGAAAGACGCAAAGAAACTGCCGAGGTTTTTTCTCAAAAAGTATGTGATGAGCTTCGTTTTCTGGATATGCCTAATGTGCGTTTTCTTGTTGAATTTAATGAAATTGAACTTTCAGAAAAGGGGATTGATTCCGCAGAGTTTTTGATATCTGCCAATGTTGGTGAAGATCCTAAACCTATTGCTAAAATTGCAAGCGGCGGTGAGCTTTCAAGAATTATGTTGGCTCTTAAAACCGTTATGGCGCATAAAGATAAAATCGATACAATGATTTTTGATGAAATAGATGCAGGTGTCAGCGGAAGAGCGGCATTAAAGGTTGCGAGTAAGCTTAAGTCAGTTTCGATTGGTAAGCAGGTTCTTTGCGTAACCCATCTTGCCCAGCTTATGGCATATGCCGATAATCACTATTTGATTGAAAAATCCGTTGAAAACGGCAAAACCTACACAAAAGTTACACCGCTTGATTTTGAGGGTAGAAAACTTGAAATAGCGCGTATTACAAGCGGTGGCGAGATAACTAAAACTCAGCTTGACAATGCTGAAGAAATGATAAAGAGTACTTTAAATTAGGGGGATATTTTGTGGTAATAGGTGTTTGCCGCGGACTTAGCGATTTTGAAGCCATGAAGTACGCTGCTTATGCAGGCGTTGATTATTGGGAAGCGGGTTTCGGAGACCTTGTAAGCTTTGACGACGATAAATTTAAGCTGTGCAAGGATACGCTTGATGCCTACAAGCTTCGTTGTTATGCTTCGAATGGTTTTATTCCTGCGAATATGAATGTTGTGGGCGAAAATATAGACTATCCAGCTCTTTGTGATTATTTGGACAGAGGTTTTGAACGTGCTAAAATACTCGGTGTTAAGAAAGTTGTTTTCGGAAGCGGCAAAGCTCGTAGTTTTCCTGAAGGCTTTTCTATGGATAAAGCTAAAGAACAGCTTGCATACTTTCTTTCTGAATATGCGGGTCAGAAGGCTGAAAAAGCGGGTTGCATTATTGTTATGGAGCCTTTAAGGTTCTGCGAATCAACTATGATACATATGGTTGCCGACGGTGTGGAAATTGCACGTATGAGCGGCAGTAAGAGCGTTTTCGGTCTTGCTGACCTTTATCATGTTTACGGTAATTCTGACAGCATTGAAGGTATAGCGGATTTTAAAAATGAAGTTTTACATGCTCATATTGCAGAGCCTGTCAATCGGAGTTATCCAAATGTTAACGACAGTGAAGCATCTAAAGCTATGTATAAATCATTTTTTGATGCACTTAAAGAGGCGGGTTGTGATACTTGCTCAATTGAAGGGAGAACCGACGATTTTGCAAATGAAATTAAACCCGCGGTCACTTTTTTAAAGGAGCTTGTTTGATTCTCTTTTGTTGACAATAATTCATTGAAGTCTTATAATATATACAGTAGTTTTGAAAGGGATGTTAATTATGGGTAAAATTTTGGTTATGGATCACCCTCTTATTCAGCATAAGCTTTCTATTTTGCGTGATAAGAGTACAGGTTCAAAGGAGTTCAGAGCAATTATCGGTGAAATTGCAAACCTTATTTGCTATGAAGCAACCAGAGACCTTCCTCTTGAGGAAACTGAAATTGAAACGCCGATTTGCAAAACGAGTGCAAAAGCTCTTGCAGGCAAAAAGCTGGCAGTTGTTCCGATTCTTCGAGCAGGTCTCGGTATGGTAGACGGTATGCTGGCTCTTGTTCCTTCCGCAAAGGTAGGTCACATAGGTCTTTACCGCGATCCCGATTCACTTCAGCCTGTTGAGTATTATTGCAAGCTGCCTGCCGATATAGAAGAACGCGAGGTTTTTGTAGTTGACCCAATGCTTGCAACGGGTGGCTCCGCAATTGATGCTATTTCTCAGATAAAAAAACGCGGACCGAAGCATATAAAATTTTTAGGAATTATTGCCGCTCCGGAAGGTCTTAAAGCCCTTTCAGAAGCCCACCCGGATGTTGATATTTATGTTGCCTCTCTTGATGAAAAACTCAATGAACACGGTTATATCGTTCCCGGTCTCGGTGATGCAGGCGACCGTATTTTCGGTACAAAATAATTATGTAAAAAGCACACGCTCAAGAAGTGTGTGCTTTTATCTTATTATTCAATATTATCACTTACGCCATCATTGTGTGCGGGAATCATTTCGGTGTCTCTGAAAAGAAGAGAGATGCACCAAATACCGGCAAGGGCGATAACAGCGTATATGATTCTTGACATTACTGCCGCCTGACCGCCAAAGAGCCAAGCAACTATATCAAATTTAAAAAGACCGATACTGCCCCAGTTGAGAGCGCCTATCGTAACAAGAATCAATGCAATTCTGTCTAACATTTTATTACTCCTTTCAGCGCTTCGCGCTTTAAATTCTCGTAGTTAGTATTGTCATTTTTTCAGACTTTATAATTAAAAATTTTGTTTTTTCGTTTCGTCCTATTTTTGGTATATCAAAATGTTTTTTTAGTTTGAATTTTTTAACGTTTATGTTATTATATATAAAAGAAATCGCGGAGGTGGAAAATGTTATATTTAGTCAGAGGCAGAGCAGGTAGCGGCAAAACCAAGAAAATACGAGAAATTATTGCTGAGCTTACTTTGAATAAGAACAGCAAACCGCTCCTTATTGTGCCGGAGCAATTTTCTTTTGAAACAGAAAGAGCAATACTTAAGCTTTTAGGTGCAAAAAGAACCAAAGGCATCGATATTTTCAGCTTTCCGAGAATGGCTTTATCCTACCTTCAAAATACAGGTAATGTTGTTTCTGATATTCCGGATAATGGTGTTAAAGCGGCGTTAATGAGCGAAACTCTCACTCAACTTGACGGTAAACTTAATATTTTTTCAAATATAAAGCATAATTCTGTTGGTTTAAATCCTCTTATTGATTTTTGTAAGGAATTAAAGTATTGCTGTATAGACAGCGACAGGATTAACAGTAAGCTTGATTTAATGGATGATTGCTTTTTAAAAGAAAAACTTAAAGAGCTTGATTTAATAAGCACAGCTTATGATGCTCTTCTTTCCCAAAGTTATTTTAACGACACCGATGCTTTAATTCTGTTTAAAAATCTTGCATCGGAAAGCGGTTATTTTAAAAATAAAACAGTTTTTCTTGATGGCTTCAGAACCTTTACAAAGCAGGAATCAGAGTGTCTGTCAATAGCGTTTTCTCAGGCAGATGATGTTTACATCACACTTTGTGCCGATAACGATGCGAGGCCTTTTTCTGCTCTTTACTATATGCGCGATTTTGAGAAAAAAATCAAAAATATTGCTGCTCAGTGCGGTGTCGGAATTAAAGTTATTCAGTGCAAGCAGCCGGATAACGTTTTCTCTGATGATATTTTCACTCTTGAAAAATCTATTTATTCGCGTGAAAATTATGTGAAAGAAAAAAGCGACGGCAATATCAATGTTGTTTGTTGCAGTGATAAAGAGGATGAATGCCGATATGTGGCATGCGAGATAAAGAAGCTTCTCAGAACAGGTAATTACAGATGCCGCGATATCGCGGTTATAGAAAGGACTAACGGAACTTATAAAAGCGATATTGTTGAAGCGTTAAAGCGCCTGTCCGTACCTGTTTTCGATGATAGTCGCAGACCGCTTATAAATGAAACTTTGTTTGTATATGTAATTGCGGCATTAGATTGTGTTGCCAACGGTTTTACCACCGAAAACCTTATGAGGTATCTGAAAACGGGTCTTACACCTCTTTCTGTTCAGGAAGTTTCTCGCCTTGAGAAATATGCTCTTGTTTGGGGTATAGGTGCAAAGGCATGGCAAAATGAGTTTACAATGCACCCTGACGGTTTCGGCGGTTCATTCACTGATGAAACAAAAACACAGTTATCGGAATTAAACGTAATCAGAAAAAAAGCAGTTAGCCCTCTTGTTTATTTTAAAGAAAAATGTAAAGATGCGGATGGCAAAACCATATCCAAAGCATTGTACGAATTTTTGATTGATTCGGGCGTCAGGGAAAAACTTTATGATTTAACATTTTCTCTTGAAAGCAGTGGCTTTCCGGTAGAGGCCAACCGTTGCGAAGCTTCCTGGAATTTTTTAATGAACATTATTGATACGATGGCGGTTTTAACGGATAAAAAATATTATTCTTTAAAACGTTGGAATGAGTTATTTATGATACTTGTTTCATCAGGAGATATGGGCGAAATTCCGCAAGGACTTGATGAGGTAACAGTGGGCTGTGCCGATAGAATCAGAACCGAAAAACTAAAAGTAGTTTTCCTTGTAGGTGTAAATAAGGATGAATTTCCGTTAGTTAACGTTCAAAACGGTATTTTAACAGATGCAGACCGTGTAACACTTACAAATCTCGGTCTTGAAGTTCGTCCGCCTTTTGAAAATACTGTTGATGAAGAGCGCTTCATTGCTTATTGTGCAGTGACTGCCGCTTCAGAAAAACTTTATTTAACATATAAAACTAATGATGGTTCGGGTACTTCTCTCAGTTACTCCGAGATAATTGAAGCGGTATATTCCTGCATCGAAGATGTTAATACCGTTGTTACAAGCGCTTTACCTCAGAGCTATTTTATTGAGAGTGACAGTTTGGCGTTTTCGGTATTTGCAAAGAATTACACAGATAAAAACACTCTTCATTCAACACTCGCATCATATCTTGAAAAAAATGACAGTTACAAAGGAAAGTTGTCTGCTCTTGCAACTGCGGGTGACGGCAAACCGTTTAAATTTGCTGATTCTGAAATATCAAAAAAACTGTTTGGTGAGCAGATTTATATATCTGCAAGCAAGGTTGAAAACTTTTATAATTGTCCATTTGCGTATTTTATGCGCTACGGTCTGGGGGCGGAACCTCTGCGCACTGCCGCACTTGACCCTGCTCAAAGCGGTACAATAGTTCATCTTGTTATGGAACGAGTGCTCAGCGAGTTTCCTCACGGAGAATTTATTTCAGCAGAAGAAAAAAAACTGCGCGAAACCGTTAAAGGCGTTTTGAATGAATACCTTGAAGAAAAAATGGGCGGTGTTGAAGAAAAATCAAAAAGATTTATGTTTCTTTTTAACCGTCTTGAGGATGTATCCATGGCCATTATCGACCGTTTAAAGGCAGAGTTTGCAGATGGTTCGTTTAAACCTTGTGATTTCGAACTTCGTATCGGCGGAGAAGAAGTGCCTGCTTATAACCTTTCTCTTGAAGAGGGTAGTGTAAAAATAACCGGCTCTGTTGACCGTGTCGATATGATGGAGAAGGATGGCATTAAATATATAAGAGTTGTGGATTATAAAACGGGTCAGAAGGAATTTAAGCTTTCTGAACTTTTTGACGGTCTCAATATTCAGATGGTTTTGTATTTAATGGCTCTCGAAAAGAACGGCAAAGGTTATTACGGTGATATAATTCCCGCGGGTGTGCTGTATCTTCCGTCACGTATAGGTGTCAAGAATTATCTTGACAGCCGCTCGCCATCTCCCGAAAATATTGCCGCTCAAAAGCGCATCAGCGGAAAACTGTCGGGCATGGTGCTTGACAGTCCTGTGGTATTTAACGGAATGGGTGTTGACAAACATCCTGATTATTTCCCTGTATCATATAAGAAAGACGGCTCCCCGAAAGATAATTATTATTCCCTTACACATTTCAAAAACTTATCTTCAATCATTGATAAAAAAATTATCTCTATGGGTGAGGCTCTTCATAAGGGTGATATCGGAGCTGTTCCCTGCGGAAGTAACGGTGAGGGCAAAATGTGTGCTTATTGCTCCTACAAAGCGGTTTGCGGCAGAGAGCAAACGGGAGAGGTGAGTGAAATTACAAAGCTTACTCACTTGCAGGCACTTGAACGATTGGACGGTGAAAACGATGAGTGAAAACAAAAGAAAATGGACTGAGAATCAACAGAAAGCCATTGATGCAAGAGGTATGCAAATTCTCGTTTCTGCCGCCGCAGGTTCGGGTAAAACCTCGGTTCTTACAGAGCGAGTAAAACAAATTCTTTGTGATACCGAAAACCGTTGCTCCGTGTCCGAAATACTTGTTGTAACCTTCACTCGGGCTGCCGCTTCCGAAATGCGTGACAGAATATATAAGGCGCTCTCTGCGGCTGCTTCGGAGGATGAGACAAACTCCGATTATCTTCGCAGGCAGATGACATTATTACCTACTGCCGATATTTGTACGATAGACTCTTTCTGTGCTAAAATTGTTCGCGAAAATTTTCATCTTGCAAATGTTGGTGCCGATTTTAAAATGCTTGATGAAAAAGATGACAGCCGGATTATGCAGGATACTACCGAAGAGATAGTCAGTTCTCTTTATGACGAAGATAACGGTTCATTTAAGGCGTTGACTTCAATGTTTTTAAGCGAGCGGGATGACAGCTTGCTTTGTGAAATTATAAAGAAGCTTTACGGTTATTCCCGTTCATATCCGTCACCGTTTACATGGCTTGACGAGGTAAGTGAATGTTTTAATCCTGAAAAAACACCCGATGAAACGGGCTTGACAGAGGTTATGTATAAATACATTTACCTTTTTTCGGATTTCCATATCTCAAGACTTAATAAATGCGTTTCTCTTATGGAAGAATCCGGCAATTTCAGCCCCGATTATTTCAAGCGTTTTACCGCAACTGCCGAAAATCTTTGCTTGCTCAGGAGTGCTGCCGAGAATAAAAATTGGGATGCTCTTGTTTCGGTCATCAATAACGGTATTGTTGTTAAACCGCCTGCCAGAAACTATAAGGTTGATGATTCTGTTAAAAAAATTACGCAAGAAGTTTTTGATGAGCTTGAAACCGAAGTGAAAAGTCTTATTAAGCATACTCTTCCGCTGACTTCACAGCATCAGGCTGATTGTGAAAAGCTTTATCCTGTTGTAAAAAAACTATGTGAAGCAGTCAAGAGGCTTACGGTTACTCTCGATGAAATAAAAAAAGAGAAAAATACTTATAATTTTGACGATATTCTGCATAAATGCATTGATTTGCTCATTGGTGTTGACGGAAATCACAAAACACCTCTTGCAAACGAATTGAGTGCAAAATATAAAGAAATTCTTATCGATGAATATCAGGATACAAACCAAGCGCAAAACAAGATTTTTGAAACTATATCAAGAAACAAAACAAATCTTTATGTTGTAGGCGATGTTAAACAGAGCATTTATCGCTTCCGTCTTGCAAGTCCCGAATTATTTACGGAGCTCAGAAATACTCTTGAAGATTTTGACGGCTCTCTCAAACCGTCGCAAATTATTCTTGAAAATAATTTCAGAAGCCGCAAAGGTGTAACTGAGGCTGTTAATTATATTTTTGAAAAGATAATGAGTAATGAGGTCGGGCAGATAGATTATAACGAACGTGAGTTTCTCCGATTCAGTGCATCGTATTTCAAAGATAAACCCACTCCGGATACGGAGCTTGTCTGCATTGATACTGAAAATCCGGAAAACGGGCAATCTGCTCCTACTGAGCCGTCAGCAGTTGCCGAATATATTAAACGAGTGGTTAAATCCGGCGTTACCGTGAATGACGGAGCTTCTGAAAGACCTGTTAAATGGGGTGACTTCTGTATTTTGCTCAGAAGTATGAAAAATAAAGGCTCTTTGTATGCCGAGGAACTAAAAAAAGCAGGTATACCTGTTTCTTGTTCTCTTGAAGGCGAAGCTTCTGAATATAAAGAGATTCAGTTTTTATCGTCTCTTATTAAGGTTATCAGTAATCCTCTTTTAGATGTTCCTTTAATTGCTGTGTTAATTTCTCCGATTTTCGGCTTTTCCCCCGATGAAATCAGCGAAATACGAATGATCGACAGAAATGCAGAGTTGTACGCCTGCCTGGTTAAATATGCCGAAAGCTCTTTAAAGGCACAAGAATTTTTGCAAAAGCTTAATGTTTACAGAAATATCAGTGCAGCGTATCCTGTAAGTGAATTTGTGAAATTTGTTTGCGAAGATACTGCGGTTGCCGATATTTATTATGCCGCCGGTGACGGTGATCGGCGTAAAGCGAATATTAAGGGATTTATAAGGCTTGCCGATGATTTTACCGAAAGCGGAAGAATGGGGCTCAGTGAGTTTGTGCGCTATATAGATAACGCCGCAAAAAACGGAGGTCTCAAAAGTCTCGACAGTGATTTTGCAGACACAAACTGTGTTAGGATTATGTCAATTCATAAGAGTAAAGGTCTTGAATTTCCTTATGTTATCATTGCTGATTGCTCAAAAGCATTTAATCGTCGTGATAGTTATCAGGCAATGACTGTTGCAAGGGAAACGGGTATCGGTTTGAAGATCAGAGACGATGAGCTGTTTACTTCGTATCACACGCTTTCATCCGGTGCTACGGAAAAAGCGGTGCTTTTCGGTGAAATTTCGGAAGAACTTCGTGTTCTTTACGTTGCAATGACAAGAGCTAAAGAGCACCTTGCTTTTGTTTGCGATGTATCTTCAAAAACCTTATGTAAAAGGGTAAAGCTCAATAATATCTTTTCTTTGAACAGTGAAGGCAAGCTGCATCCGTATGCTGTTTATAGGGCGGGCTCTGTTTCTGAGTGGATTCTCAGTTGCTTTGCTTCTCACAAAGACTGTGGCATTATTCGTGATTTGTGTTCTCTGCCGTCATATTCTTTTAAAGAAGGTGATTATTTCGGTATTGACACCTCCTTTATTGATTTTGTAAAAGAAGAGGATGCCGATACCTGTGATACAGCCGAAACCGTTCCTGTTGATTATGCGCTCCTTAAAGAAATTTCGGAAAACATAAATTATGAATACCCGTATGATTTTTCTGGGATTCTTGCTAAAAGAACAGCTTCGTCAACAGAGCTTCGAGAAAAAAAGCGAGAATATTTTGCTCAAAGCAAGCCGGCTTTTCTCTCGGAGCATTTAAGCGGAGCTGAGCGCGGTACAGCCGTTCACAAATTTTTAGAGCTTTGTGATTTTAAAAGAGTGTCCGTTTCGGGTATAAAAAATGAAATCGGAACTCTTCTTGAAAGCGGTATGATGTCTCCGAAGGAAAGTGAGATTCTTGACAAAAATGCAATTGACAGTTTTCTGAATTCTCCCGTCGGTAACAGGCTTATTTCATCCGATCAAATATTTAAAGAATACGAATTTTCCGTTTTGCGTTCTGCAAAAGAACTGTACAGTAATCTTCCGGAATATGCACAAGAAGAAAAAATTGTTGTTCAAGGGAAGCTTGACTGTGCATTCATTGAAAACGGGGAAGCGGTTCTTATTGATTATAAAACCGATAACATTACCGATGAAGAGTCATTCGTTGCACTCTATAATAATCAGCTGAAAATATATGCCGATGCTTTGGAGGAGTGTACGAGTATTCCTGTTAAGGAAACCTATATATATTCATTCAAATTGAGAAAATTTATTTCTGTTTAACGGAGGTGCTTTATGAATAAAAAGTATATTTCAATCAGCTTTTGTGTGATTTTGCTGGCAGTAATTTTTACAGTGATAACGGCACAGTTAACAAAAAATAAACCAACGCTAAAAAATCCCGATGTAACCATCGCTTCAGGCGAGGTTACATTTAAATCTCAGGAAGGTAATTATTCAGTAAACATCACGGTGGTATATGATACCTTGCCGGATACAGATGAACCCGATGCACCTGAAGCTGAGCGTGTTGCAGTAGTAGTTTACGAATACACCAATGACGATATTTCACACGGTCTCTCTATAGGAAATACTCATTTTAAAGCCTATGATGCGGATGGTAACGAGCTTCTGCAGTTTCCCCAAAACGGGTTGTTTGAGCCGGGAGAAGCAGGGGAGAGCGACACTTATACCTCAAGCGTTGCTTTTGCACTGAACAGTGATGTTAATTTTTTAAAAATTGAATACTACAGTGATACCTCTTCCGACAGTCCGGATGCGGTTTACGAAAAAGAATGGTAAAAATCTAAGGCATCATCAAAGCAATTTTCGAGACTTTGATGATGCCTTTTACTTATTCAATTACTGCTTTATAAGCTGTTTCAACAGGATATTTTCCCCTGTGACTTCTGTATTTTGATGCACCGGATTCAAATATCATACAAAGTGTGTCGCCGTCCGAGGTGATTCCCTCAGCCATTGGCGGAGCTATAAGGGTTTCATAAAGTTGCTCAGAACTGCAAGCTAAAAGGTCGATTTCACAACCGTCTATATTAACCGTTCCCACTCGGTTTGTAAGGAAAATGTCGTTAAAAATATATATAACCGAATCATTTCGTCTGCCGTAGCTTGTTGAAAAAATAATTTTACCTGTTTTGGTAAAAGCCATTCCTTGAACTTGTTCGGGAATGGCAATCATATGATCCGGAATATAACCATCGGCAGTACTGTTGATTTTTTCAACAGAGGGAAGACCGTTTTCGAGGGTGTAACCCTCACAATAGGCGTAAAATGTTTCTCCGCTTTCAAGGGTTGTTATGCGCTCAACTGCTTTTCTTGCATCGTCGGAGCTTTCAATGAAATCTCCGATCCAGAGAACACCCTCATAATATGTTGCGAAAGAACCTTCAGTAGTTATTTTGAATTTACTTTCAAAATGAACCGAAGAACCGCTTTTTGCGTTATTGAAGGCTTCGGAATTCATTGTATAACACTCACCGTCGGAGGTTATGAATATGTAATCACCCGAACAGGCGATTCCACCTGCGTGACCGTAGTAATCGCTTCCGTCAATATTTTTTAAAGAACAGTAATTTTTAAGCTTTCCGCTGTCTGCATCTATACTTATGAGCATGGAAGGCAAAGCGCCGTCTTCAAAATAGCCGCTGATGATGTATGAACCGTTGGTGCTATAGCATATTCCCTGAGGGATAAAACCTTCGTAAAGACCCGGAACGGTGAAATCAGATGTAAATTCGGCAAAATAATTTGCGTATTCTTCATTTTTCAAAGCATCGGATTTCAGGATCACCGAGGTCTGAGTTATGTCCTTTGAGATCACCTTTGTTTTTAAAACCGAGCTTGTCGAACATGAGGATAAGCAAATAAGAGCCGTAACAGCTGATATGATTTTATAAAAACTCTTTTTCATTTGACCACCAAATTAATGTTTATATTTATTCATTATATCATATTATAACGTAAATAGCAAATATCCTGAATTTTTTCATTTTTCGTTAATTACGAAGCGTTTTTTTCTAAAGCTAAATTATTGTATTCTGTTATTTTACAAATTTTTTGCTTTTTCACTTGATACATTGGTATTTTTATGTTATAATCCGTTAGATTTTTGATTAATTTAATTTTATAGTTTTTGTTTGGAGGTCTTCACATTGAAAACTATCGGTGTACTTACAAGCGGCGGTGACGCTCCCGGTATGAATGCCGCTATTCGTGCGGTTGTAAGAACTGCTTGTGAAAGCGGTATGAAGGTTATGGGCATTCGCCGAGGATATCAGGGCCTTATCGAAGGCGATATGTTTGAAATGAATCTTCGTTCTGTTTCGGATATCATTCATCGTGGCGGTACAATGCTTTACTCTGCCCGTTGCCCTGAATTTTCTGAGTCGGAAGTACAGGATAAGGCTGTTGAGGTGTGTAAAGAATTCGGTCTTGAAGGTATTGTTACTATCGGTGGTGACGGTACTTTTAAAGGTGCCCGCGCTCTTACGCTTAAGGGTATTCCCTGTATCGGTATCCCGGGTACTATCGATAACGATATTGCTTCCTGCGATTACACTATCGGTTACGACACAGCACTTAATACAGTTATGGCAATGGTTGACCGTATTCGAGATACAACGGAATCGCATGATCGTTGCTCAGTTGTTGAAGTAATGGGCAGAAATGCAGGTTATCTCGCTCTTAATGCAGGTCTTGCAGTCGGTGCAACCTGTATCCTTATTCCTGAGGTTGATTATGATATTGATTCATATATTATTCAGCGTATGAAACGCACTCAGAAAACAGGTAAAGAACATTTTGTTGTTGTTGTTGCTGAGGGTGTTAAAGGTATTGATGCAAGTTCTCTTGCAAAATATATTGAGCAAAAAACCGGAGTTGAAAGCCGTGCAACTGTTCTCGGTCATGTTCAGCGCGGTGGCTCACCCTCTGTTCGCGATAGAGTTCTTGCAAGCCAAATGGGTTTTTATGCAGTTCAGCTTCTTAAAAATGATATCGGTAACAGAGTTGTTGTTGTTAATAAGGATAAGATTGTTGATTATGATATTATTGAAGCTCTCAATATGAAGAAAACTATTGACCTTGAGCTTTACAGAATTGCAAACGAAATTTCTATTTGATTTGGAAAATTTTACATATTAAGCAGTTTCGCAGTGTCGAAGCTGCTTTTCTTTTTTTCAAAATTTTTCACTTTATATTCACTTTCGTTTTACACAAATTAGTTTTGTGAATGCGGAGGTGATTTTTATTAAAGCACGAAAAATACTTCTTTCGCTCTCCGGTATATTGTTATCATTTTTACTTATGTTCAGCGTTTTTTCTTCAAGCGTATTGGGAGAATCTGAATTTGCTGATGTTAATATAAGCGGAGTGAACGGTTCTTTAAAAGAATTCGGAGAAAATTTTTTCAGCATATTTTCTGTTGGCTCAGAGAAACAAAACAGTTCAGAGAAAATAAGTGAAACTGATAATTATGAAGAAACACTTGTGTATTTGGGAGGATATCCCGTAGGTCTGAAGCTGTATGCAGACGGAGTTGTAATTGTAGGTACAGAGTCGGTAGATACGGCTAACGGTAACGTAAATACAGCAGACAGAGCAGGACTTAAGGTAGGGGATATTATTAAAAAGGTTAATAATGAGACTGTTTCAACTAATAATCAGGTTTCTGAAATTATCGAAAACAGCGGTGGTGAAAATATCTCTTTCTATGTTGAAAGGGACGGAAAATCATTTGAAGTCACCTTTAAAAGCGAATTTTCGGTAAGTGAAAATAAATATAAGGCAGGTTTATGGATTCGTGACAGTTCAGCAGGTATAGGTACAGTTACTTTTTGTACACAGGATGGGTATTTTGCAGCGTTGGGGCATGCTGTTTGTGATATTGATACGAAAACAGCACTTCCGATATCACAGGGAGAGTGTACCGATGCCGAAATTACCGGTTGTATTAAAGGCAGTAACGGTTCGGCAGGTGAGCTGTGCGGTTACCTTGATCGGGAGAGCACAGGTTATATTTACAGTAATGAGGATATCGGAGTTTACGGAGAGTTTTTTTCTGTTAAGGAAAATTATCCGCTCTATCCCATAGCCAAAAGCTCAGAGGTCAAAACAGGTGAAGCAGAAATTTACACGACTCTTGATAACGGAGCAATAGAAAAATATACAGTAGCAATAGAAAAAATTGATGCCGATTCTAAAGAAAATAAAAACCTGATAATTAAAGTAACCGATAACGGGCTAATTGAAAAAACAGGTGGCATCATTCAGGGAATGAGCGGTTCACCCATAATTCAAAACGGTAAGATTATCGGTGCGGTAACACATGTTTTTTTAAATGAGCCGACGGGTGGCTACGGGATTTTTGCAGAAACAATGTATAACAATTTAGAGATTATAGCAGAAAGTGAGAAAAGTGTCGCATCAAAAAATTAAAACAGTATCAATTACTATGATTTGTGATTTTTCACAAATCATTCGACAAAATTCGACAAAAATAAACATTTTTGAGCTTTTTTCCAAAGAGTAAAATCAGTGGATTTTAGTCAAACTAACGATTTTTGTTGAATGATATTGATAATTGGCGGTTTTGGTGATATAATTTCATCATATATTTAAGGAGGTGTTACTATGGTTAACGATATTTCTGTTTTGTTGACCGACGAGAAGGATGAAGCGACACAAAAACTTGCGGCTACTCTTCATTCTTCCCATATGAATGTTAAGCTCTGTCCGAAAAACGGTGCAGAAGTTCTTAGACTTTTGGACGAATTTTCTCCCGATGTGGTGATTATGGATGCTTTTTTGCAGCATATTGACGCGATGGGTGTTGTTTCACGTGTTAATATGAAGAATCCTGCAAAAAGACCTTTGATAATTGTTTTATCAAGTATCGATAATCCTAACTTTGAACGAGAAATGATGAAGTGCGGTGTCGATTATTATTTTCTGAAGCCTATTGATGCTCAGATGGTGGCTCAGAGAATAGTTCAGCTTTCAAGTTGGAAGTCTGTGGGGGTTACTGCACGCAGAGAACCGCCCCGTGATTTAACGGTTACCATCACAGAAATGCTCCATGAAATCGGTGTTCCTGCTCATGTTAAAGGTTATCAGTATGTGAGAGAGGCTATCCGTCTTACGGTTGAGGATCCCGAAATGCTGAATTCGGTTACAAAAATACTTTATCCCACGGTTGCCAAGAATTTTAAAAGTACATCTTCGAGAGTTGAAAGGGCTATTCGCCACGGTATAGAAATTGCCTGGGACAGAGGAGATGTTGATGTTCTTAACTCATACTTCGGTTATACAATTCAAAACCAAAGAGGAAAACCCACAAATTCAGAATTTATTGCAATGATTTCAGATAAAATTCGTTTGAGCAGACGGGTTTCATAAAATTTTTTCAGGGAAGTTTTGATTAACTTCCCTGCTTTTTTTGTTTTTATAAAATATGTATAAAATAATGCCTCAATTTCAGCTATTTAATACTTTACAACTGTCTCAATTTATTGTAAACTATATAAGTAAAAATATAAATTGTACCGCTTATGCGGTCGAAAGGGGCATTTTATTTATGGAACCCGTTTACAAAAGATTGCTGCTTAAATTAAGCGGCGAAGTTCTTGCAGGAAATGCAGGACACGGTTTCGATTTTAATGTTATCGAGGATGTTTGTTCCGCTATTAAAAAAGTTACCGATATGGGTGTTCAGGTAGGCATCGTAGTTGGTGGCGGCAACTTCTGGCGCGGTCGCTCAAGCGGTGATATGGACAGAACCAGAGCAGACAGTATCGGTATGCTTGCCACGGTTATGAACTCTCTTGCTTTACAGCAGGGTTTTCTTGATATCGGTGTTGAGGCACGTGTTCAGTCTGCTGTCCGGATTGCGGGAGTAGTTGAAACTTTTATGAGAGATGAAGCTGTAAGGCATCTTGAAAACGGCAGAGTTGTTATTTTTGCAGGTGGCACAGGTAATCCTTTCTTCTCAACAGATTCAGGTGCGGCTCTCAGAGCGGCTCAGATAAATGCCGATGTTCTGCTTAAAGCAACAAATGTTGACGGTATCTATGATAAAGATCCTAATAAATTCAGTGATGCAGTTAAGTTTGATAAGATAACTCATAACGAGCTTCTTGAAAGGCACCTTGCGGTTATGGATACTGCGGCAGCAGCAATTTGTCAGGAAAACAATATTCCCATTCTTGTATTTAATCTTAATGACACTTCCAACATTCTCAAAGCTGTTTGCGGCGAAAATGCAGGAACGGTTGTATCAAATTCTTAATTTAATTTTCGGAGGTATATTTATGGAGTCAGTATTTGCAAGAGCAAAAGAAAAAATGGAGAAATCAATAAATTCTCTCAAATTTGAATATAATTCAATCAGAGCAGGCAGAGCAAATGCCGCAGTTCTTGATAAAATTCAAGTAGACTATTACGGTTGTCCCACACCCATAAACCAGATGGCTGCAATCTCTGTTCCCGAAGCCAGAATTCTTGCTATTCAGCCTTGGGATGCTTCTGCGGTTTCTCTTATTGAAAAAGCTATTCTCGCATCTGATTTGGGTATAAATCCTTCAAACGACGGCAGAGTTATACGTCTTGTTTTCCCTGCGCTTACAGAAGAGAGAAGAAAACAGCTTTCAAAAGATGTTTCAAAACTCGGCGAAGACACTAAAGTTGCAATTCGTCAGATCAGACGTGACTCAATTGAGAAAATCAAGACCATGAAGAAAAATTCTGAAATCACCGAGGATGACCTGAAGTACGGTGAAGAAGAGCTTCAGAAGATTACTGATGAATTCATTAAAAAAATTGATGAAGTTGCAGCAGCTAAAACTAAAGAAATAATGGAAATCTGATTATGAATAATAATATTCCGGAATTTGAAATTTTGCCTAAGCATATCGGCTTTATTATGGACGGTAACGGCAGATGGGCAAAAATGCGCGGTCTCGAACGTTCGGAGGGGCATAAAGAAGGTGCTAAGACCTTTCGCAAAATAGGCGAGTATTGTGCAGATGTTGGCATCAAGTATATGACCTTTTATGCCTTTTCAACTGAAAATTGGAACAGACCAAAATCCGAAGTTGCGGCTTTAATGAAGCTTTTTAAAGAGTATCTTAACGAAGGTGATGAGCGCATTGCCGAAAACGATATTCGTCAAATGAGGCTTAAGTTTATCGGTGAACGCGAAGGATTGCCTAAGGATCTTTTAAGACTGATTGAAAAAGCTGAGCGTACATCTGCAAAATATAATAAGGTTACCGTTAATATTGCGCTTAATTATGGCGGCAGAGCTGAAATTACTCACGCAGTAAAAGAAATCGCACGGAAAGTTAAAAGCGGTGAATTAGATGTAGGCGATATCACGGAGTCGCTTATTTCGGATAATATTTATACAGCAGGTCAGCCTGATCCCGATATCATTGTAAGACCCAGCGGCGAATACCGTTTATCTAATTTTATGACCTGGCAGTCGGCATACTCCGAGTTCTGGTATTCCGATGTGCTTTGGCCCGATTTTTGCGAAGAGGATGTAAATAAACTCCTTTTTGATTATCAAAAAAGAAACCGTCGCTTCGGTGGTGTTTGAGGCTGAGAGTTTAATGCCTTTAAGGAGAAAGTTATGAAACAAAGAGTTATAACCGGAGTTTTGTCTGCAATAATATTTATAGGCGTGCTTTGCCTTATGAACACGATCGTGTTCCCTGTGTTTATTGCGCTTTTGAGTTGTATTGCAGTTTATGAGATTGAAAAAGCAGTTGGTCTGAAAAATAAAATGATTATGGTTTTTACCCTGATTCTTTCGGGTGCGATACCGTTTATCGTTCATTTTCAGGCAAAAATACCTGTTGCCGCTTTCGGCGGAGTTTATGTTGTTCTTATTCTTATATTTATGCTTCTCGAATTTGAAACAACAAAATTTGAACAGGCAATTACGGCAATTTTTGCATCAGTTTGTGTCCCGTATTCTTTCTCACTTATGATTGTTTTTCGAGATATACATATCCATTTTGAGGGATATACAAAAATTGATGGTATTTATTTACTTCTCTTTGCCTGTTTTGCAGGTTGGATGACTGATATTTTCGCTTATTTTGTCGGAAGTAAACTCGGTAAGCATAAGCTTTGTCCTAAAATCAGTCCGAAAAAGTCAGTTGAAGGCGCTGTGGGAGGCGTTGTTGGTGCAATAATTCTTAATGTGCTTCTTCTGTTTGTTTTTGAAAAATTCTTTTTCGAAGGCGAAAGCATCCTTTCTTACGTTACCGTTATAGTTCTCAGTGTTGTGCTTTCGATTATAAGTATGTTCGGCGATCTTGCGGCTTCAACCATTAAACGAAATTTCGGTATAAAGGATTTCGGAAAGCTTCTTCCGGGTCACGGCGGTATTATGGACAGATTTGACAGCATACTGTTTGTTTTACCCGTTCTTTATTCCGCAATCTATTTTATGAATGCATTTTAAAATATTATGAAAAGTATAAATTTGTTAGGATCCACAGGTTCCATAGGATTACAGACTTTAGATGTTGCAAGAGCCCGCAATTATAAAATTGAGGCTCTTGCGGCATATTCGGATGTAGAGGGAATTGAAAAGCAGATTCGCGAATTCAAGCCGAAATATGCGGCTCTTGTTGATGAAAATGCCGCAAAGGATTTGAAAATTCGTGTTGCAGATACAGATGTTACGGTTTTGAGCGGTCTTGAGGGCGTTTCTTTTTGCGGTGCTGAAGCGCAAGGCGAAATTACGCTGAACTCTGTTGTAGGTATGGCAGGTCTTAAGCCTACGCTTGAGGCAGTTAACGCAGGCAAAACTATTGCACTTGCAAATAAAGAAACTCTCGTTGCGGGTGGAAGACTTGTTACAGATGCCGCAAAGAAAAACAACGTAGCGCTTTTACCTGTTGACAGTGAGCATTCTGCTATTTTTCAATGCCTTTTGGGTAAACCTGCCAATAAAGCACTGAAGCGCATAATTTTAACTGCATCAGGCGGTCCTTTTTTCGGAAAGACACGTGATGAACTCAAAAAAGTTACGCTTGCAGATGCTCTTAAACATCCGAGCTGGAGTATGGGTCAAAAAATAACTATTGACAGTGCTACTATGTTTAATAAGGGTTTGGAACTAATAGAGGCAGTGTGGCTTTTTAATGTTGACCCCGATATGATTGATATTGTTGTTCATCGCGAAAGCATTGTTCATTCATTGATTGAGTATACTGATAATTCCGTTATAGCTCAGTTGGGGCATCCTGATATGAGGTTGCCTATACAGTTTGCCTTAACTTATCCCGAACGCTTTGAATCTCCCGAAAAACAGCTCGATTTATGGGAAGTAGGTAAATTAACTTTCTATAAACCTGATTATGAAAACTTTCCTTGTATGGATATTTGCAGAGACGCGATAAAAAAAGGCGGGCTCTATCCTGCGGCAGTCAACTGTGCCAACGAGGAAGCTAACCTTCTCTTCAGACAAGGGAAAATTTCTTTCAATGCAATCCCCGAACTGATTTCACAAGCTGCTGAGAAGTCGGTGAAAAAAGATGATTATTCTTTGCAGGATGTTCTTGATACCGATATTCTTATGCGTGAAACTGTTCGTAAATTAGCAAATATATAAACTTTGGTGGTGTTTAAAATTTTCAATCTTGATTTTGCTGCGCTTTGGAGCAGTGTTTGGCCTTATCTTCTTGCAATTTTTCTTTTCGGTGTTATAATCGCTATTCACGAATTCGGACATTTTGCTTTTGCTAAGTTATTTAAAGTAAAAGTTAATGAGTTTTCTATCGGAATGGGTCCGAAGCTTTTTAAAAAGCAAAAAGGGGAGACTCTTTACTGCTTACGACTTTTGCCTATCGGCGGTTTTTGCAGTATGGAGGGTGAAGATGAAGACAGCGCTGAAGAAGGGGCTTTCAATAAAAAGCCCGCGTGGCAAAGATTTATTATTGTTGCGGCAGGTGCAATTTTAAACCTTATTTTAGGTGTTATTATTGTTGCTGTTTGCCTTTCTGCAAGCGATTTGGTCGGCACACGCACTGTTCACAGTTTTATGGAAAACTCCGTAAGCAACGAAAGCGGCTTGCAGGCAGGGGACGAGATCATTAAAATTAACAACACCCGTATATATTCTGCAAAAGGCATTTCTTACAATATGGTAAGGGATATTGATAATAAGCTTGATATAACCGTAGAAAGAAACGGCGAAGTTATACTTCTTGAGGATGTTGAATTTAATCAATTTGAATTTGAAGGTAAGCTTTATATTCAGCAGGATTTCTATATTTTAGGCGAAGAACCCGGTGTCGGCAATGTTTTAAAAAACGCTGTCCTTGATTCTGCGTCGATAGTTCAAATGGTTCGGTTAAGCCTTGTGGACTTGGTTACAGGCAAATACGGTATGAAAGATGTTTCGGGTCCCATAGGAACAATTTCAGCCATTGCGGAATCCACTGCTGAGCCTGAGCAGTTTTCTGATAAGCTTTTAACTGCTCTGAATTTTCTTTCGATGATTACAATCAATGTCGGCGTATTTAATTTATTGCCTTTCCCGGCGCTTGACGGAGGACGTTTGTTTTTCATCTTTATAGAAATCATACGCCGTAAGCCTATTCCCGCAAAAAAGGAAGGCCTGGTTCACACAATAGGAATGGTGCTTTTATTGATATTTATGGCAATTGTATCAATAAATGACGTTATTAAACAGTTTTAAACGGAGTTAATTATGTTGAGAAGAGTTTCAAGACAAGTAAAGGTCGGTAATATCAAAATCGGCGGAGATGCGCCCATAGCAATTCAGTCTATGTTAAATGTACCCTCAAATGATTTTGAGGGTAATTTAAAGCAAATCAAAGCTCTCAAAGATGCAGGTTGCGAAATTGTCAGAATGGCTGTTCCTGATATGGAGGCAGTTAGAGTTCTGGGAAAACTTAAAGAGAATTCCGATATTCCTTTGGTTGCAGATATTCATTTTGACTATAAGCTTGCTCTTG
>CAZCQI010000009.1:0-29245 GCA_964500795.1 uncultured Eubacteriales bacterium | reverse complement strand
TGCGGTTCTTTCGGGAGACCATATTTATAAGATGGATTATGCAAAAATGCTTCAGTTCCATAAGGATAATGATGCCGCTTGCACCATCGCAATGCTGGAAGTGCCGTGGGAGGAGGCTTCCCGCTTCGGTCTTATGTTTACCGATGATGACGGCAGGATCACTGCCTTTGAGGAAAAGCCGAAGAACCCCAAGAGCAACAAGGCTTCAATGGGTGTTTATATGTTTACCTGGTCAAAGCTTCGTCAGTATCTTATTGATGATGAAAATAATCCCGATTCTTCAAATGACTTCGGTAAAAACGTTATTCCCGCAATGCACGAAGCAGGAGAAAGACTTTTCGCATACGGTTTTGACGGCTATTGGAAGGATGTTGGAACTATTGATTCCCTTTGGGAGGCAAACCTTGATCTTCTCAATCCCAAAGCAAACATTGATTTGAGCGACCCCTCCTGGAAGATTTACGGCAGAGGCGCGGTTACAGCTCCCCAATATGTTTCCGATAAAGCGGTTATTGAAAATTCAATTGTTGCCGAGGGATGCGAAATTGAGGGTAAAATAGATTACTCCGTTCTCTTCTCGGATGTTACGGTTGAAGAGGGTGCTTTTGTTGATTACTCAATCGTTATGCCCGGTGCGGTTATTAAGAAGGGTGCAGTCGTTCAGTACGCAATGATTGCCGAAAATGCAGTTATTGAAGAGGGTGCGGTTGTAGGCGAAAATCCCGAAAAATGCGAAAACCTTGAAAATTGGGGTGTCAGCGTAGTAGGCGCAGGCGTAAATGTAGGTAAAAACGGTGTTGTTAAAGCACAGTCAATGATTTCTGATGATGTTAAGGAGGGTGAAACGGTATGATGCCCAAAAATGTTCTCGGAATAATCTATTCCAATTCTTATGATTCTTCTTTAGGTTCTCTTACCGCAAGGCGCACTATGGGTTCGGTCCCCTTCGGAGGCAGATACCGCCTTATAGATTTTGCTCTTTCAAACCTTGTTAACAGCGGTGTTACAAAGGTGGGCGTTATCGCAAACAGCAACTTTCATTCTCTTATGGACCACGTAGGAAGCGGCAGACCCTGGGACCTTTCAAGAAAGGTTGACGGTCTTTATATGCTGCCTCCCTTTACACCCAAAGCAACAGAAAGCGAAGCAGGCAACAGAATTGAAACTCTCAGCAGAATAATGGATTTTATAGCCCATTCAAAGCAGGAATACGTTCTTCTTATGGACACAAATGTTGTTTGCAATACGGACCTTTCAAAGCTTTTCAAGTTCCATGCAAGTAAAAATTCCGATATTACCGTGGCTTACTCAACAGGAAAAACGCCGAAGCTTGAAAACACAATGGCTCTTACCGTTGACTCAGACTCAAGGGTAACAGGCGTGGGTATTGACGTTAAGACAGAGGGTGACGTTAATTACGCCATCAACACCATTCTTATAAGAAAAGCTCTTCTTGAAAGACTTATCGGTGATGCTCAAAGCTACAACTACACAAGCTTTGAAAAGGACCTTATTCAGAAAAACGTTTCTCACCTGAACATTTACGGTTATAAGGTTGAAGAATGGAATTGCACTATCGACAGTATCGAAGCTTATTTTGAGGCTAATATGGCGCTTCTTGATAAGGCTTGCAGAAAAAATCTTTTCTCTGCCGACAGCCCCGTTTACACAAAGGTTCGTAACGATATGCCCGTTATTTACGGTATCAACTCCTGTTGTCAGAATTCTCTCATAGCTGACGGATGCCAAATTGAGGGTACCGTTAAAAACAGCATCATCTTCCGAGGCGTAAGAGTTGCAAAGGGTGCGGTTGTTGAAAACTCCATTCTTATGCAGGATGCCTTTGTAGGCGAAGACGCTAAGCTCAACTGCGTTATTATGGATAAAAACACGGTTATCACACCCAAAAAGACCTTGTGCGGTGACAAGAGCTATCCCTTATTTGTAGGCAAGGAAATCGTAATCTGATTTATAATTCTACGGAGGTTAAACAATGAAGGTTTTATATGCTTCAAGCGAGGCTTTGCCCTTTATAGCAAGCGGCGGTCTTGCTGATGTTGCGGGCTCTCTTCCTCAGGCTTTAAGAAAACGGCTTGTAGGCTGCAGAGTTGTTATGCCTCTTTATGACGGCATAAAGCAAGAGCTTAAGGATACAATGAAATTTGTAACAAATATTTCCGTTCCCGTTGCATGGCGCAGGCAGTATTGCGGAATATTTGAAGCAAGAGCAGGCGGAGTAATCTATTATCTTCTGGATAATCAGTATTATTTCAAGAGAGACGCTCTTTACGGATTTTATGACGATGCAGAGCGCTTTGCGTTTTTCTCTCGGGCGATTCTTGAAATTATTCCCCATATCGGCTTTAAGCCCGATATTATTCACTGTAATGATTGGCAGACGGCTTTGACTCCCGTTTATTACAGCACCATGTATGCAAATCAACCGGGATATGAGAATATAAAGACGGTTCTTACTATCCATAACATTCAGTATCAGGGTGTTTACGGCGAAGAGCTTATTGACAATGTTGTGGGAATCGATTATGCTCACAGAAATCTTTTGGAATACGACGGCAATGTTAACCTTATGAAGGGCGGTATTGAGTGCGCAAATGCAGTAACCACCGTCAGCCCCTCTTATGCAAAAGAAATTCTTGACCCGTGGTATTCCCACGGTCTTGACCCGATTCTCAGGGAGAGAAGCTTCAAGCTTCGCGGTATTCTTAACGGAATTGACGTTGAAAACTACAATCCCGAAACAGATAAGGATATTTTCAAAAACTACACTGCCGATAATGTTCGGGGTAAGTATGTAAATAAAAGAGAGCTACGGAAGCTTCTGGGGCTTCCGGAGAAAGCAGATACACCTGTTATGGGTATGGTTTCAAGGCTTGTTTCACATAAAGGTCTTGACCTTTGCAAGGCGGTTCTTGACGAGCTTCTTGCAACAACGGATATTCAGCTTGTTGTTCTCGGCTCCGGCGAATATCAGTACGAGGAATTTTTCAGAGGACTTGCCGCACGCTACCCCGATAAGGTGGGTCTTTGTTTAGGCTTTATTCCCGACCTTGCAAGAAAAATCTATGCCGGCAGCGATATGTTCCTTATGCCCTCAAAGAGTGAGCCCTGCGGACTTTCTCAGATGGTTGCCCTCAGATACGGTTCAATTCCCATCGTCCGCGAAACAGGAGGTCTCAGGGATTCCGTAACCGACAGCGGCGACAATGAAGGCAACGGCTTTGTTTTCTCTTCATATAATGCCCACGATATGCTTCACGCTATTAAGAGAGCTGTAGCGGGCTATCAGGATAAAGACGGTTGGGCTATCCTCGTTAAACGCGCAATGGACAGCGATAACAGCTGGGGCAAATCCGCTAACGAGTATATCAGAATGTATAAAGAAGTTTTGAAAGGCTGATTAAATAGAATTTGCGGCTTTTCTGAGAAGGCTCTCAACGCCTTTAATGACGGCCTCGATGCTTTTCGGCTCGGGGCCGCCGTATCGTCTTGCATTAACGGTTTTTTCAGGAAAATCGTTGAGGTAGGATTCCGCCAGGGTAAGAGTTGCGGCTTGAGCGAATTTCGGTGAAACGGAAAACCAACGTTTAGGGATATATCCCTTCTGTGCGGCGGCAAAAAGAGTTTTATAAATAATTATGGCGTAAAGAATATCTGCACTTTCACCTGCCTGAGCAGAGCCGGCATTCATTCTTTCGTGGGTCATAATCGCGGCTTTGTAGATGGAGGGAGTGTTGAAAACAGCGTCTTCTTCGCTATCCATAAGCTCGCTTGAATCGAAGCCCGAGCGGCTTTGCGTTCTGCCGAGTATATAGTCGGTGGTAACTCCGTAATATTCAGCCGCACGGCAAAGGAAGGAAAGGCTGTATTCACGTATTCCCTTTTCGTAATGTGATAAAAGTGCCTGGGATACACCTAAATCCGCGGCAACATCCTTTTGGCTTTTGCCCTTTTCCGTTCGGAGCTCAACGAGTCGCTGATTAAAATTTGAATTCATAAAAAACACCCTTATACTTTTTGTATAATTATATATTATCTCACAGGAGAAATCAATGAAAACTTACACAATACACTTTGTTCGTCATGCTCTCACAAAAGGAAATTTAGAGGGCAGATACATAGGTCAAACAGATGAAGAGCTTTGCCGCGAGGGTATAGAACAGCTTGAGGCTATGAAAAAGGAATATGATTATCCGCAGGCTGAGGTTGTTTTTACAAGCTCTCTTAAGCGCTGTGTTCAGACTGCAAAGCTTCTTTATCCCGAAAAAACACCTATTGAAATGAGGGGCTTTGAGGAGTGCGATTTCGGCGAGTTTGAAGGACATACTGCAGAGGAGCTTGAAAAATACGAAGAATTTTCTCAATGGATTGCAGGCGGCGAGGAGGCAAGACCCTTAAACGGCGAAAGCAACTCCGAATTTGCAACGCGAGTATGTGACTGCTTTCAGAAAACAGTTGACGGTATGATTAAAACGGGAACAGGAAGTGCGGTAATAATCACCCACGGCGGTGTAATGATGAGTATTCTTGCGGCATTCGGAGTACCGGAGCTTCCCATGACGGAATGGCTTTGCCCGTCAGGCTGTGGTTATACAGTACGTATAACCCCTTCTCTTTGGAATAAAATCGGAAAGTTTGAGGTTATAAACGAGGTTCCTGCCGAGCCTCTTACCTCGCAGCAAGAGGCAATGCTCTGGGATTATTATGAGGATGTTCCCGAGGAAGAAGATATTGATTGGGAAAGTGAGGGCGACTACAGTGTCTGATTATAAAATTTTTGCAAACCACGCCCACCTTTTTCCGAAAAATACTAAACCGAATGGGGACATTGACTGTTTAAAAGAATTGCTTGACTCTTGCGGAATTGAAAAAGCGGTTTGTTTTTCTCCTTTTTGGCATCAAATGGATATGTACGCTCATACCGTGGGTCAAAATCCATGTGAATGGCTTGCAAAAGAAATCAAAAACGATTCTCGGTTTGTGGGCTTCGGAACGGTAGATTTTGATAAAGGCAATCTAAAAGAGCAGGTAAGAAAAATAAAAGATTTGGGGCTTTCAGGTATAAAAATACATCCAGCTGCTCAGGAAGTTAAAGTTGACGGCAAAGCGCTTTTTGAAGTATATGAAGAAGCCGAAGAGCAAGGTCTTTTCATATCTTTTCATACAGGGCTTCATTGGCACCGCATATCAGACTACAGTATGCTTCTTTTTGATGAGGTTGCCTATAATTTCCCCTGTCTTAAATTCAGTATGGAGCATATAGGCGGTTACAGCTTTTTCAGAGAAGCTTTACTTATACTCAATAACAACTCCCGTCGGGAAAGCCCCGTATATGCCGGATGGACGAGCATTTCTATGGAAACCGATGAAATGGGCAATGAGCGGTGCGGAGCATGGTCCCTGACTGATGACGAGCTGTGCACGCTTATTCATCAAGCGGGTGCGAAGAACAGCATTTTCGGTCTCGATTTCCCGTATAAAAACGCAGAATACACAAAAAAAGCTATTGGAAGAATAAAAAACCTCCCCATACCGGAGGAGGCAAAACGCGGAATTTTAGGCGAAAATCTAAGAGAAGCGTTGAATTTGAAATGAGAATTATTGGGGTACTTTGCGCCGATTGTAATGTTTCTCAAAAAGCTGATAGAATCTAAAATGATGTTTGTTTTTACTTATTTCTAAAAAAGGTAAAAACAAACTTCTTTTTCTAATTCATTCTAACCTTTTAACTTATTTCTTGTTCCAAATTTTCAAAAAGAGGATTATTGAAAAAATCTTGTATTGATATATTTAAGCCATCACAGATTTTTTGAATTGTGGAAACAGTTGTACTGTTATTTCTGTTGTTAGTAATATTGTTGAGGGTTGATTGGGTTATTCCGCAAATAGTAGACAGTTTATTGACGGTAATATTATTTTCATGGCATAATTCTATTATTCGACATTTTACCGCTTCACCTATTTTCAAAAAAATCAACTCCTTTATTAATAGAGGATAACCAAAAAGAGTTAAAATAGTTACCTCTTTTGAGTTGATTTTGGGACATTATATGTTACCATTTGCAAAACAGTATAAATTTTGGCGGACGGTGTAATATGGAAACGGAATTGCTTTAGAAAATGTATAGTTATTTGTTTAACGCTATTACAAATTCCTTTGATATAAAAGACAAAAATCTTTCTGATGAATATTTGAAACAAGCTCAACTGTATGCTGAAGAATTATATATGTGCGGTGATAACTCAAATAAAGTGATTGACATTGATAATTACCGAAAGCAGAAATAGTTTTTTTCAAATGAAAAAAGCCCTCGCTGAAAGAGTAATTCAGCGAGGGCTTTTAATATTTAATCAACCTTCTGCAAGCTTGAGAATCAGAGCACCGATATGTGAGTTCTTGAACATTTCAACTATCTTCCTGTAGATTAAAACGAAGAAGTTTTCAGGGGTTGCCTCTATTGGTGTCTTAATAAGGTCTGCCATATTGCCGTCGTCGCAAACGAAGGGCTGTGAGCAGCAGATACCGCCGTCGCCGAGAAGCTGGAAGCGAACATAGCAACCGATTTCATCGCTGTAATCGCGAAGCTTTAAGGTTGTGGTGATTTCACCGTTTTCTTCGCGGGTCTCACTTGCGATTACTTCGCCGTCTGCGATCCACTGGATTTCTTTGCAGTTAATACCTGTAACGGTAATTGTATCGTTTTCTTCGTCAACGGTAATATCTGTAACCTGAGGATAAGCACCTGTTCCTACAAAATCGTCACCAAGCTCATTCTTGGCATAGCGGGAAATTGCGAAGTATTCGCCGTTTTCCATAGCCGAACGGAGATTATCCATTGAGTATGAGGGGAGAATATAATCCATAAATGCGCTGTCAACGTCGGTAAGGTCATGAGCATCGTTGTTTGCAAAGCCCCATACATTACGTTCACCCTCGGGGATGACAGACATAAGAAGCTCATCCCAAAGGATACGGTCGTTTCTTGTGGGTCTGTCACGAAGATTGAAAATTTCAATACCGAGGCAGGAATGATATTCTCTGAGAAGGTCTGCGAAAAATTCAACGTTTTCGGAGTCGCGTGCAATAGCTTCATCGCCTGCTGAGCCAAGCCAATCTCCGGGATGATTGATGTGAGAAACGCCGCCGCTTTCTTCAAAAGCCTTTATTGCATATTCATAGTTATTTTCATAGCCCAAATCGCCTTCAAGAGCATCTGTGAAATAACCGTTAACGTGGTTCTTTTCAACAACAAGCATATTGCCCTCAATAGCACCTGTTACGCACTCCATACCTCTTTCGTTTGCACGGCGTCCTTCTTCTGTTTTGTAAGTACCGGCGAGAATAGACTGATAGTCCTCTGTTGAGAAAACAACCTGCTTGTTGCCGAGCAGAAGCTGATACTGATAAAGAGGAACGATAGTGGGAACTGTATCCCATTCTTTACCGATAACACCGTGGTCTGATATAGCGAGGATATCAAAATCCTGCTCATAATGCTCGGTGACCATATCAACTAAAGTAACATCAGCATCACTGTAGGTTGATTGTGTATGAAGATTTGTTTTGTAATGGTTATCCATATTACCCAGTAGATCGGTAACGGATTCATACGGGTTGGTTATTGTGTATTCAACCGCGTTTACGGCACTTGCCGCAACGGAAAGGATTGAAACCAAAAGCACCATAACCATCATGACAGATGAAATTTTAAATAAGCGTTTTTTCATAATAAAAAACCTCCCTTTCCAAAGATTATACCACATTTAACGGGTATGTCAATCGAAAAAGGAGATTTTTGAAAATTTTTGGTAAATATCTTCAATAAATCATATCTGCCGTTGTCCAATTTTTCAGAATTTCAGCCTGATCGGCGGCTTCTTTCTTAGCGGTTTCTAAATCGTGGTCGCGATAATTTCCGCATTCTTCGGGACTGACACCGGGAATATCACCTTCGTAATCTGCAATGAAAGCGAGAGCCTCTTGTGTAAGCTTCAGTGCCTGAGCATGGGTGATACCCGTTGTAAGAAAGTAAAATCCCGTTCTGCAGCCCATAGGTCCGAAGTAAATTATATTATCCTTTAAAGCACTGTTTCGTACATACGTTGCAAACAAGTGCTCAACAGTGTGTATGGCACCGTTTTCCATAACCGTTTCAACATTGGGTCGGCGGGTTCTTATATCATAGGTAACAACATCGCCGTCCACGCGGGAAATATACATTCCGCGCAAAAGCTTAGTGTGGTCAACGTTAAAGCTTTCGATTCTTTCCATATCTTTATTCCCCCCTGAATGTGATTTTTTCTTTTCTTTTGAGCGGAGCTTTTTAAAAAACTCAGTAAGTACTGCGGCACAATCATTCTCCATAAACCCGCCGTGATATTCAGGCTTATAGGTGAAATCTGCATTAAATAAATTAACTACCGAACCGCAGGCACCGTTTTTTTGGTCGTACGCACCGAAATAAACGGTGCGGATTCGCGAATTTATTATCGCCCCTGCACACATAGGGCAGGGCTCAAGAGTAATGTAAAGGTCGCACTCCCAAAGCCGCCATCCGCCCAAGCGTTTGCAGGCTTCGTTTATTGCCTCTGTTTCAGCGTGAAAAAGGGCGTTTTTGCCTTTTTCTCTGCGGTTTCTGCCCCTGCCGACGATTTTATTGCCTATTGTAACAACGGCACCAACAGGAACCTCGCCCTCTTCTGCGGCTTCTTTGGCAAGCCGTAGGGCTTCTGTCATAAAAATTTCTTTTTCCATATTGCTTTATGAGTAATTGGGTGAAAATGAGAGCGTTGTAATTGCTTCGAAAACGTAAAGTATAATTGCAATTATCATAACGGGACTTGAGAAGAATTTTCCGAGCTTGCTTCTCACTGAAATATCACTTGCTTCTCCGTGGTTTTTGAGAATGAATTCGCTCTTATAGCGGTTTATATAGATGATAAGCGCAAGCACGGCGGCAATGATACTGCCCCAGCCTGCAACGGAGTAAAATGTGTTTGCGGCATCGGAGTCGGCAAAATACACAAGAGCCGAAGAAACACAGGACATAGCGTTAGTAAGAAGGTGGATTATAACACCCGTCCAGATACTTTCGCTTGCGATAACCGCGTATCCCAAGAATAAACCGCACATAAACGCAAAGGGTATCTGAACAGCATTACCGTGGAGTATACCGAAAATGAGAGCGGAGGCTATAATGGCAAAGCCGTTGCCGTAGCGCCTGAGATTCTGCATAACAACGCCGCGAATGGCGTATTCCTCAACGAGAGGGGGAATAATTGCGGTGCCGAGGAACATTATAAAAATGTCAAAAATGCTTGAAGGATCTTCAAGGGCAGAGTATGAGGAATAAATACCTATAGCTTCGCCAAAAGCAGCGAGAAAAGAGGTTACAATGTTGGCGAGGTAGCAACCGCCGAAGCCGATAAGAATGAGAAGGACGGCTTTTAAGGGGTCGGCAGGCTTGTTAAAGGGAACCGGTCTGTAATATTTTGAATTTTTGCAGAATTTTGAATATACGAAGTATGTTCCGCCCATGGTAATTACCGAATAGAAAATTCCAAAAGCATTTGCAAAAGCAACCGAATCATAGTAAAGCTTATAAAAAACAGGGAAAACAAGAGCAGATGAAACCAAGGCGGATAAAACCAGCAGGAGGATAAGCGCCGTACCGTTCTGAGTGCCGAGCTTTTTAATTTTTCTCTCATGATGGCGGCGCGTTATGAGCCGTTGGCGCTGTTCCTCAAGGTACTGATTGTTCAGAAAGCCGTGATGCATACCGTAGTGGTATTGAGGAGCATCGCCCCTTGGGGTGTTATTGTAAATTGATACCGGGGTTGGCTCAGGGTTATTCAAATCGTATTGAGGATTTACGGGTCCGGCGGTATAATCGGGCGTGCTCGCCTGTGTATGGGTGCTGTGTGGCGTGTAGCCGCTACCGTCGGAATAAGGATTATTTGATTCCGGAAAAACAGGGGCAGCAGAAGTGGCATTGTCCGAATTGGTATTGTAAGGCTCTGTAAAAGTATTGCCTTTCTCGGGATTGTTATCCATAGACTGTTCCTTTCAAGAAAATTATGGTTATGATAATTGATTTTATAAAATTATATCAACTATCGCGGCAAATATCAACTGATAAATTGTGTACATACAATGAATTTTTACAATATGTAGTGTTGCGAAAAATTTAAAAACAATGTATAATTTCATTGTTATATTTAATTTTGATGTTATCAGGGATGGTGTAAATGGAAAGAACGACCCATAAACTTAAAATTGCCGGTGAGGAATACCGCATAGTATCCGATGAAGCTCCCGAATATATGCAGGAGCTTGCCCATGAAATCGATATTAAAATGAGTAATATTCTCAAAGGGAACCGCGTTTCAACGACTCAGGCGGCGGTACTTATTGCCCTTCAGTATGCGGATGAAGCAAAGAAAAACAGCGGAGCCTCCGATAATCTTCGCAAGCAGCTCAAAGAATACCTTGAGGATGCCGCTCAGGCAAAGAGCGAACGCGATTTTCTTAAACGCGAGCTTGAAAGAGTTAAAGCCGTAAACGGCGGCGACGATAAGCCCGTAAGCAGTCTTTGGGGTTAAGCTTATGGAATTGAAAATAAAAAAAGTAAGAAATAACGCAAAGCTTCCCACAAGAGCGACCGAGGGAAGTGCAGGTCTTGATTTGTACGCATGCATTGATGAACCTATCACTCTGAACAAGGGGGATAAGGCGGTCATACCCACCGGTATAGCAATCGGTCTTGATGACCCGCATTTTGCCGCATTTATCCATTCAAGAAGCGGTCTTGCAATAAAACACGGCATCGGACTTCTTAATTCTGTCGGTGTGATTGACAGTGATTACCGCGGTGAAATATGCGTAGGTGTGATAAAACACACGGAAGAACCCTATACGGTACAGCCTTTTGAGAGAATTGCTCAGATGGTCATAAAGCCTGTTGAACTGCCCGAAATAGTTGAGGTTGAGGCTCTTGACGAAACAGAACGGGGCTCAGGCGGATTCGGGTCTACGGGAAGGAAATGAAATTGAGAATGGAGAATTAAAGGGACCTGCGGTCGGCATTATAAATTCGCATAACTTATGAACGATGGAAAGTTTATAATTGCCGTGCGCAGCACCCGATAATTTTCAATTCTGCATTCTCAATTCTCCATTCAGAAAAGGGTGGTTTCTTGTCAACAACAATTGCTGCTATTGCCACCGCTCAGGCGGCGGCAGGTTTAGGTACGGTCAGAATATCCGGAGAAGAAGCTCTGTTGATTGCCGACAGGGTTTTTTCCTCCGTTTCAGGCAAAAAATTGGAGAACGCAAAGGGCTATACGGCTTTTTACGGTAAGGTACACGAGGGCGAAACCGATATCGATGATGCGGTTGCTCTCGTCTTTCGCGCGCCCAAAAGCTATACGGGTGAAAATGTTGTGGAGCTCAGCTGTCACGGCGGTCTTTTTGTTCTTAAAAGAGTTCTCAGAGCAGTTCTGAACTCAGGCGCAGTTGCCGCAGAGGGCGGAGAGTTTACAAAAAGAGCTTTTCTGAACGGTAAAATGGATTTGTCCGAAGCGGAGGCTGTTATGTCGCTTATATCAGCCTCAGGGGAGGAAGCGCGTGCCGCAACCCTCAACGCTCTTGACGGTGCTTTAAGCCGTGAAATAGGCGAGTGCCGTGATGAGCTTGCAAGAACGGCGGCTTTTCTTGCGGCTTGGGTAGATTATCCCGATGATGAAATTCCCGAGCTTACGGATTCCCAAATGACCGAAACTCTTTCATCGGTAAAAGAAAGGCTCCTGAAGCTTCTCAACGGCTTTGATGCGGGGCAGGCTGTTCTTGAAGGAATAGATACTGCCATTGTAGGCAGACCAAATGTAGGAAAATCAACTCTTCTTAATGCACTTTCGGGAAGGGAAAGAGCTATTGTAACTTCGGTTGCGGGAACTACCCGAGACGTACTTGAAGAAACAGTGCGTTTAGGTAACATTACACTTCGCCTTGCAGATACCGCAGGTATAAGAAACGATACGGATGATGAAATTGAAAAAATCGGTGTTATGAGAGCAAAAGAACGGTTCGACAGAGCAAGTCTTGTGCTTATGGTGCTTGATGCGGGCGAGGAGCTCACAGATGACGATAAAGAGCTTCTTGAGCTTTGTAAATCCAAAAATTCCATTATCATAATCAATAAAACCGACTGCGAAAAAGCCCTTTCACCTCAAGATGTGAAAGAGCTTTGGGGGGACGTCAATATTGTTGAGATTTCAGCTAAAAATCGCAAAGGTATGGAGGAACTGACCGCTATGGTGGAAAAGGTTGCAGGTACTGCTGATTTTGACCCGTCTGCTCCTCTTATTACCACCGAAAGGCAACGCGGATGTGTTGTAAAAGCCGTGGAAAATCTTACCGAAGCACTTGACGGTATAGAAATGGGTATAACCCCCGATGCCATAAATGTTTGCATTGACTGTGCGGTTGAAAATCTCTGCGTTCTTACAGGAGAAAGAGCCACGGAAACTGTTGTGAATGAGGTGTTCAAAAACTTCTGTGTGGGCAAATAACTAAAAATTCAGATTTATAATTTTATTTATAATTTCATCGGTTGGGTAATCACAAATTATCCAACCGTATTTTTTGCATTTTCGGAAGGTGAATTTTTCGAAATTTTTGTTTGTATGCTTTATATAAAACTTCGGACTGAATCTGCCGTTATTGGCAGATAAAAAATTCAGAATTATTCCTTTATTCTGCGGTGGGTTTTCAAGAAACGGCAAAACGGCATTTTTCCATTTCTTTTCAGGGGAAAGGCGGTACATATCCTGTAAATAAAAAATCTCTTCCGAAGGTTTTTCTCTTGCAGGTATTTTGTGCGGTATAAAAATATCATCGGTGCTGTACTGTTCGCACCAATCGGAAAAATCAAGGCCTGTATTAAAATCGGTGTAGCAGGTGTTTTTCGGGTCGGCGCCGCATCTGTTCATCAAAATTATTTTTCCGCGTACTTCACCGAGGGTGGGTATGCGGTTTTCTTTGTACCAGATTTCACCTTTTTCAAGATATTTTTTTGAAAACAGGTCAAAAACCTCAAAAGCATTAACACCGTCATCTCTTTTAAGGCAAAAAATAACGGTTTCAGATGGGTTTTCTTTTAAGAAATTTCTGCAATCGGAAATAACACTGTCAATATACAGCTTTTTTCTGCTGAAGGGGGCTTCTCTGCAGTCGGTTATGCCGTGGACTGTTTTCAGGTTTTGCCCCTGTTTTTCTACACGGATATCCAAAAAGCGTATACCGGAATTTAATTGCTCTGCGATGCTTAAATTCTGGCATTTGGAAAAATATTTAAAGTCGATGTAACGGGCGCAGCTGTCATGTGTGCCCGGAAGGTTTATTTCCGAGATCTGCAGGTTATCAGACAAATTCTTCATCCACTGTTTCATAAAGCTTCTCCCCCGGTGTGATGTCAATATAATTTTAGCACAGTTAAAATAAATTTACAAGATACGGGTGCTCGGCATATAAGCCAATAAAAAAGAAAAAACATATATTTGTATTATATATAACTAATATTGGGAAAATTTTATTTACTTTTATATACAAATGTATTGAAAAAAGAATTACAGTGTGATAAAATGTTACGCGTATGATTGCGGTATTAGGGGGTTTTGCGCCCTGAACCCGGAAAATACATAAAATATCAGGAAATTAAGATTGATTTTTCAGAATAAAGAGGGATCGTATTGAATATTTTTGAAAAGGCTGTCGGCTTCATAAAAAAACATATTGTTTGGCTGTTGGTTTTCGGCGATGCAGTTGCAATGTGGCTTGCTTTTGCAACTGCTTCAATACTGAAGTTCGACAAAAGCGTTATTGATCCCGTATGGTATACAAACAACCGATTGCTTATTCTTGCGGTGGATATTGTGGTAATGGCTGTTGTGTTCAGGCTGTTTAAAATTCACAAAAGAATGTGGCAATATTTTAATGCGCGCGATTATATCAACCTTGTCGGAGCTTTCTGCGTGGCGAAAATAATTTCCGTATTGCCGTTCTTCTATATCTGGCTTGAGAACACAAGAGCTTTCTTCTCGTTTATAATGATATATTCCATGATGGAGCTGTTAGCCTTTTTTGTTATAAGGATGGTTGTTTTCTGGGGTTACCGTTTATGGTGCACAAAATTCCTTGCTTCGCAAAATAAATCAGAAGGAAAAAGAAAAAACGTTATGATAATTGGTGCAGGCAATGCGGCTATGAGGGTTATCGAAGAGCTCAGAAGCACCAAAAACGCAACCCGATATCATGTTGCTGCGCTTATAGACGATAACAAGAGAAAGCACGGAAGTATGCTCAACGATGTTAAGGTTTACGGCGGCAGAGAGGATATTATCAAAACGGCAAACGCTCTTGATATAGATGAAATTTTCTTTGCCATTCCTTCGGCATCCGAAAAAAGCAAAAAAGAAATTCTTGAAATATGCAACAGAACGGGATGCGTTTTGAAAAAACTTTCCGGTGCGGTTGCCTCCGAGTCTGTAAATGATATAAAAGCTCATATTCGCAAGGTGGATTATACCGACCTTTTGGGAAGAGAGCAGATAAAGCCCGATCTTTCAAAGGTATTTGAGCTTCTTAAAGGTCACACGGTTCTCGTAACAGGCGGCGGCGGCTCTATCGGCAGCGAGCTTGTAAGGCAGGTTGCGGCAAGCGGCGTTGCAAAGAGGATCGTAATATTTGATATTGCGGAAAACGGAGCATATGATATTCAGCAGGAGATCCGCAGAAATTATCCGAATGTTGATTTAAAGGTACTTATAGGCTCCATCAGAGACGAAAAACGCCTTTGTGAGATTTTCGAGGAGTATCATCCAAGCTTTGTTTATCACGCGGCGGCTCATAAGCATGTTCCCCTTATGGAGGACAGCCCTAAAGAAGCAGTTAAAAATAATGTTTTCGGAACCTACAATCTTGCCAAAACTGCCGATAAATACGGCGTTAAGCGTTTCGTTATGATTTCCACCGATAAGGCGGTAAACCCCACAAACGTTATGGGTGCAACGAAACGAATTTGCGAAATGATTGTTCAGTCCTTTAACAAAAGCTCCGAAACAGATTTTGTTGCCGTTCGTTTCGGTAATGTTCTCGGTTCAAACGGCAGTGTTATACCGCTCTTCAAGGAGCAGATTGAAAACGGCGGACCCGTTACGGTTACCCACCCTGACATTATCCGCTACTTTATGCTTATCCCCGAGGCTGTTTCGCTTGTTCTTCAGGCCGGCGCGTATGCAAAGGGCGGAGAAATATTTATTCTTGATATGGGCTCTCCCGTTAAGATTCGGGAGCTTGCGGAAAACCTCATTCGCCTTTCGGGTCATATCCCCGGTGAGGATATCGAAATCAAATATACCGGTCTTCGCGACGGCGAAAAGCTTTATGAGGAGCTTCTTATCAGCGAAGAGGGTATACAGAAAACCCAAAACGACCTTATATATGTAGCAAGACCTATGGAATTTGACAGTGACAGGCTTTTCAGCAGATTGAGCGATCTGAGAGCTATTGTTGATACTGCCGATTCCCACGAAATAGTTGACATTATAAAAGAGCTTGTGCCCACGTTTAATCACAACAATGCGGCGTATAACAAAGAATTGCAGGCAAATAAAGAAGAAACTGATGAAAAAGGTGAAATGATTTATGCATAATATTTCGTTTTCTCCCCCCGATATGACAGACAGCGAAGCCCGGGGAGCCTCCGAAGCAATAAAATCCGGTTGGATAACAACGGGACCCAAGGTCAAAGAGTTTGAAAGAAAAATCGCTGAGTATTGCAATACCGAAAGGGCAGCTTGCCTCAATTCCGCAACGGCGGCAATGGAGATGACTCTTCGCGTTCTCGGTATCGGTGCGGGTGATGAGGTTATCACGAGTGCATATACTTATACGGCATCGGCAAGCGTTATAGACCATGTAGGTGCAAAAATTGTTCTTGTTGATACTCAGCCCGAAAGCTTCGAGATGGATTTAACCGCTCTTGAAAAGGCAATTACCCCCAAAACAAAGGCTGTAATTCCCGTGGATTTGGGCGGCGTAATGTGCGATTACGAAAAGATTTTTGAAATCGTAAACAGGAAAGCGGATATCTTTGTGCCCTCAAACGATATTCAGCGTGCTATGGGAAGAATTGCCGTTATGGCAGATGCGGCTCACGGCTTCGGCGCACAGGCTCAGGGAAAAATGTGCGGTGAGGTTGCCGATTTTACCTCCTTCAGCTTCCACGCTGTTAAAAATCTCACTACTGCTGAGGGTGGTGCCGTTGTGTGGAAAAACATCAACGGCGTTGATAATGATGAAATTTACCATCAGTATCAGCTTCTTTCCCTTCACGGTCAGTCTAAGGATGCTCTTGCAAAAACTCAGCTGGGCGCTTGGGAGTACGATATAAAATTGCTCGCTTATAAATGCAATATGACTGATATAATGGCAGGAATAGGCCTTGCTCAGTTTGAGAGATATCCCGAAATGCTCTGCCGCAGGCAGGAAATTATCGAAAAATACGATAATGCTTTCCATCCTCTCGGAATTAAAACCCTTTGCCATAAGAGCGAGAGCCATACTTCAAGCGGTCATCTTTATCTTACAAGAATTCCCGGTATCGATTCTCAGAAGAGAAGTGATATTATCATAAAAATGGCGGAGAAGGGCGTTGCTTGCAATGTTCACTATAAGCCCTTACCCATGATGACAGCCTACAAAGATTTAGGCTTCGATATCAAGGATTATCCCAATGCGTATAAACAGTTTGAAAATGAGATTACATTACCGCTCCATACAAAGATTACGGACGAGGAAGTAGATTACATAATCGAATGTTTTACCGAATGTATAAAGTGATTAAAATATTTGCTGAAAGGTAGATTTGATGTACGCAAAAGTTTTTAAACGTCTTATTGATATTTTTATATCTTTTTTCGCCTGCATTGCTCTTGTGCCTATATGCATTGTAGTGGCAATTCTCATTAAAAAGGATGATGGCGGTGCGGTGTTCTACAAAGCCAAAAGATTGGGCGTTGACGGCAAAGTATTCGATATGTATAAATTTCGCTCAATGAAAGAAAATGCCCCCGATATAAGAAATGCAGACGGGACTACATACAGTGCCGAGGATGACCCGAGACTTACAAAAATCGGGAAAAAGCTTCGTGAAACGAGTATAGATGAGCTTCCGCAGTTTATCAATGTTTTCAAAGGGCAGATGAGTATTCTCGGTCCCAGACCCGATCCTCCTGAGTGGTTCGAGATAAATTCAGGTGATATGAGGCGCAAATATTCCGTTAAGCCGGGTATTTCGGGTTATACACAGGCATATCACAGAAATACTCTTCCCTTGGACGAAAAAAACAAAAGTGACGTTTATTATGCAGATAATATCTGTTTTGTATTAGATGTAAAAATCTTTTTCCAAACGATTAAAACAATTCTTTCTCACAGCGATATTTACAGGAACGAAGAATCTGTAAAGTCCGCTGCAGAAAACGACGGAGCGAACAATGGATAATTTTATTTTAAAACCGCTTGAATGGGATACCGCTTTTTTCGGAATGAAGTGTGCAAAAGCTGTCTTAAATGAAGCACTTACCGAAAAAGAGCTTGAAGATCTTTTGGTACAGTGTAAGGAATACGAATTTGTTACAGTGGAAAATTCATGCGGTGCGTTTTCAAATGATTTTTATTTAGGTGAAAAATCTGAGGCTTATATGACTGATTGCCCTGTTCTTCTTAAAAAGGATGCAGAAAAGCATCCGAAAGAGGAAAATTCAAGCTTTATCATAAGAAAAGCTACAGAAGAAGATTTACCTGAGCTTGCAAAAATAGCAGAAGGGGCATTTGTTGAGTCAAGGTTTTTTAACGACCCTGAAATTCCCGATGAAAAAGCCGGTGAGTTGTATTCTTCGTGGGTCAAAAACGCCTTTTACAGCGAAAATAAAACAGTTTTTACTACCGATGAAAGAAACGGCTTCCTCATATACGTGCAAAGAGACGGCGAGGGTCATATAGATCTTGTGGCTGCAGGCGGTGAAAACCGTAAAAAAGGTGTGGGCACGGCTCTTGTTAAATTTGCAGAAAATTATGCATTTGAGCAAGGGTGCGGAGTTTTCTTTGTAGGCACTCAGGCAACAAATATTCCCGCGCTGAACCTTTACATCAAATGCGGATTTAAGATAATAAAAACATCAAGAATATATCATCTCAGAAATTATTGAGGTAGAAAAGAATGAAAATTCTCTATATTGCAACATCATTTCCTAAAGAAGGAACGGGTGCAACAATTTATACAGATCTTGCAGAGGCATTGCATGCAAAAGGTCACGAAATTACCGTTGCAGTTTCCGAGCAGAAAAGGAATCAGTCTGCTACAACTCTCGGAAAGGAACGCGGCTTCAGAGTTTTGAGAGCAGTCGTCGGCGATTATTATGATGTGGGCTTTATAAAAAAAGGCATTGTTACAATGCTCCTGCCTTTTATTATGAAAAAGGAAATCAAAAAGCATCTCGGCAAGGAAGCATTCGACCTTGTACTGTTTGAAACACCGCCGATTACAAATGCCGGAGTTGTTTCTTGGGCTAAAAAACATTTTAAATGTAAATCATATCTTATGCTTAAAGATATTTTTCCTCAGAACGGAGCGGATTTAGGAATACTCGGTTCGGGCATCGTGGGTAAAGTTATCTTTACGTATTTCAAATATAAGGAAGCCTTCCTCTATAAAACAGCTGATACTATCGGTTGTATGTCTGAAGGAAATAAGAAGTACCTTTTAGAGCATAATCCAAAAATTCAGGCTTCAAAGGTAGAGCTTTTCCCCAATGCTAAAAATATTACAGATGATTATGAATGCCACGAATACACAGTGCGCCCGAAATTAGGGATTCCTGACGAGGCGTGTGTATTCCTTTTCGGGGGCAATATGGGCAAGCCTCAATATGTTGAGCTTCTTGCCGCAGCTGCCAAAGAGTTTAAAGATGATGAAAATGTTTTCTTCCTTTTCGTAGGCAGAGGGACGGAAAAGCATATTCTTTCGGAAGCTATTGAGGCAAACGGCATAAAAAATGCCGTAGCTATGGACAACCTTCCCCGTGAAGAGTATGAGCAGCTTACAAAAGAAAGCGATGTGGGACTTATTACTCTTGATCCGCGTTTCACAATACCCAATTATCCCTCAAGGATTCTTTCATATATGGATTATGCAAAGCCTGTTCTTGCGGCTACCGATAGTGTTACCGATATGAAAGAGCTGATTGTTGAGGCGGATTGCGGTGAGTGGGTCTGCTCTGAAGATGAAAAGGCTTTCTTCCGAAAAATAAAAGAAATTTCTGTTGACCCGGAAAAACGCAAAAAACAGGGTGAAAACGGCAGAGAGTATATGAAACAGCATTTCACTGTTGAGAGATGCGTGAAAATACTTGAAAAAAGCAACTGAAAAGAAAACGTTAAGGTGATTTTTTGAAAATTCTGATTATCGGTTTTGCAAAAATTAAATATATGCCGTATCTGAATTTGTACCTTGACAATATAGATGCCGAAAAGAACGAAGTTCACCTTATGTATTGGGATAGGGACGGAAGCCCCGACAAGGTTCTCCCCACAGGCATAAAAAAGCATGTTTTTTCAATGCCGATGGCAGATGAGCTTCCCAAGGTTAAAAAGCTTAGTGCTTTTGCAGCCTTCGCAATGCACGCCAAAAAGCTTATAAAAAAAGAAAGGTTTGACTTTTTAATCGTACTCACAAGTATTCCTGCCGTGCTCCTTTCGGATGTGCTTCTGAGAGAATATAAGGGCAGATATATTTACGATTACAGAGATTATACCTTTGAAAACATAGGAATATACCGAAAGCGAGTAGCTCAGCTTGTTGAAAACTCCTGCTTTACGGTATACAGCTCCGAAAAGCATTTGAAGTTTTTGCCAAAAAGCGAAAAGCTTCATATTGCCCATAACTTTATAAAAGCATCTCTTGATTACCGCGGAATAAAAACTGCAGTTAAAAACAGGGAAGAGCCAATAAGAATTTCCTATTGGGGCATAGTTCGCAACGAGGAGTTTAACAAGCAGGTTATAGAAACGCTGGGAAACGATTCTCGGTTTGAGTTATCATTCTACGGTAAAAAACAGCAAACGAGCGAAAACCTCGAAAAATATTGCAGAGAAAAGAGCTTTAAAAATATCAAATTCTATGGTGAATATCAGGAAGAAGAAAGATATGAATTTGTAAAGAACACAGATATTCTCTATAACCTGTATAACATAACCGGTACCGAAGGTATGGCTATGGGCAACAAATTTTTTGACGGCGTTATATTCTATCTCCCCCAGCTTTGTACTAAAGGTTCATATATGGGCGAGATGGCTGAAAAATACGGAGTAGGTCGGGCTTTTGATATAAATTCCGAAGAGTTCGCTGACAGAGTATATAGTTATTATAATAGTATAGACGAATCAGCATTCAGAAAAAATTGTGATGCTCTTCTGCAAAAAGTAATAAAGGATTACGAAACAACTGCAGCGATGATAAAAAAGCACTGTTCGTATGAATCCGAAGGGAATAGTTAAATAAATATATTTGGGAAGTATTTGAGATGAAAATATTACTTGTTTCTCCATTACCGCCTCCGGTTGGTGGGATAGCCTCATGGACTGTTGATTATATGAACTACTGTGATAAACACGGTATTGATATAACTTTGGTGAATTCAGCAATCAAAGGCTCAAGAGCAACCAATGTAGGTAAAAGAAGCATGGTTGAAGAGCTTAAAAGATGCCTTCAGACACGTAAAGAAATAAAAGCTGCTTTAAAAGCAAAAAAACACGATGTTCTGCATTACTGTGCTTCTTGCAGTACTGTAGGTCTTATAAGAGATTTCGTGTTGCTTTGCGGTTTGAAAATCTCTGTTGCTTATCACTGCCACTGTGATTTAAGTGTTGTAATAAATAACGGTGTAGCACGAAAGTTTTTCGGTATGATATGCAAAAAGGCGGCTCATATATTTGCCCTGAATACACCTTCTTTAAATACAGCTTTGCAATACACTCCCAATGCATCATATCTTCCCAACTTTGCGTTGGAAGTTTTCGAAGATGAAAAGGAAATTAAAGAAAACCTCAAAAAAATCATTTATGTTGGCAGGGTTACGAAAGAAAAGGGTATAAGAGAACTTATTACGGCTTCAGAAAAATTGCCGGAAAAAGAGTTTATTATAGTAGGACCTCCCGATGATGAAGATATAGTTTTTCCCGAAAACAGTAACATTACGGTTCTGGGAAGAAAACCCCATGAAGAAACTATTGAATTGATGAAAAAAAGCGATGTTTTGATATTGCCAAGTTATTCAGAGGGTTTTCCTCTATCGGTTCTTGAAGGAATGTCCTGCGGACTTCCCATAATTGCAACAAATGTCGGCGCAATTCCCGATATGATAGGCGAAGTCGGCGGCTGTCTCATTGAAAAAGAAAATGCAGGACAGATAGTTGATGCCATTAAGTCTTTGGAAGAAAAGGATATCAGGCAAAAAATGAGTATTGCCAATATTCAAAAAGTTAAGAACAGTTATCTGATAGATAATGTTGTGAAGCAGATCACAAAAATTTACGGTCAGATTAAATAAAAGAAGGTTTTCTATGTCACTTTATGAAAAATCGTCAACAAAGAAGAAAAAGTATCTCTTGCAGGTCTCGGTTATGTAGGTATGCCTATTGCCATTTAATGGTATAAGAAAAACTTATCTTAATTACAAAGGAGAATAGATTATGTCACTTTTTAAAGATAAAACACTTATGATCACAGGCGGTACCGGCTCTTTCGGTAATGCCGTTCTTAACAGATTTTTAAAAACCGATATCGGCGAAATCCGCGTTTTCTCCAGAGATGAGAAAAAACAGGACGATATGCGCCATGAGTTTCAGGCAAAAATGCCCGAGGTAGCCGATAAAATTAAATTCTTTATCGGCGATGTTCGCGATATTCAGTCAGTAAGAAATGCTATCCACGGCGTTGACTACATATTCCACGCCGCCGCTCTCAAGCAGGTTCCTTCCTGCGAATTCTTCCCCATGGAAGCAGTAAAAACAAATGTTATCGGAACAGATAATGTTCTTACTGCCGCTATCGAAGAGGGTGTAAAGAGCGTTATATGCCTTTCAACCGATAAAGCCGCATACCCCGTAAACGCAATGGGTATCACAAAGGCTCTTGAGGAGCGCGTTGCTGTTGCAAAATCAAGAACGGTTGATCCCGATAAAACAAAAATTTGTTGCACACGTTACGGTAATGTTATGTGCTCAAGAGGCTCCGTTATTCCTCTTTGGATCGACCAGATAAGAAACGGCAATCCCATAACTATCACCGACGGCACAATGACACGTTTCATTATGTCCCTTGATGAAGCCGTTGACCTTGTTCTTTTCGCATTTGAAAACGGTGTTTCCGGCGATGTTCTTGTTCAGAAAGCTCCTGCATGCTCAATTCAGACTCAGGCAGAGGCAGTTTGTGAGCTTTTCGGCGGCAACAAAGAGGATATTAAGGTTATCGGTATCCGTCACGGTGAAAAAATGTATGAAACTCTTCTTACAAATGAAGAGTGTGCAAACGCAGTTGATATGGGCGATTTTTACCGCGTTCCCAGCGACAACCGCGGTCTTAACTACGATAAGTATTTCAATCAGGGCGATACGGAGCGCGTAAACCTGAGCGAATTCAATTCAAATAATACCGAGCTTCTGGGTGTTGAAGAAGTAAAAGAAAAGCTTCTCACATTGCAGTATATCCGTGATGAATTAGATGCAATGGGCATTGAATATTGATAAACGTAAACTTTGGTAGGAGTTTTTATAATGGAAGCGAAGTATAAACTGACGGTAACGGTTCTGACCATGAACAGAGCCGAACAGCTTCAGAATGCAATTAAAAGCTGTCTTAATTCGGATTTACCCGAAGAAACTCAGTTCGTTATAGTTGATAATGCTTCAACCGATGACACTGAGGCTGTTGTTGAGGCAATGAAAGCTGATTTCCCATATGACTTGGTTTACAGGAAAGAAGAAGTAAACAGGGGTGTCGGCGGTGGCAGAAACGTCTGTTTCGATTTAGCTGAAGGCGAACATGTTTATTTTCTCGATGACGATGCCGAAATTCCCGAAGAGTGTTATAAAACATTTTTTATGAGCAGTATAGAGTATCTCGATAAAAATCCTTCTGTTGCTACTCTTACAACGAATATACATGACGAGGTCTTTGGGGAAAGAGAGGTTGCACCTTCAAGTCTTGTAATAGACGGACTTACCTGCGTTTATACATTCCAGGGCGGAACGGTATTTGTAAGAAAAGCCTGTTTCAAATCTCCTATGTTTATGAACATTATGTACGGCAACGAAGAGATACCTATTTCAATGGATGTTTTAGACAAAGGTTTTTATAATGTGTATAAGCCCGATATTTATATAAACCATTATCCCAAAGTCAATAAATGGGTTAAGGATAAGGATAGGATAAACGTACAGGGTGCAAGTAATATATATATGTTTAAGAAGATGCAGTACCCTATAATTTGCAAACCTGTACTGTATATGGCCTATGTTCTTCGTCTTTACAGATATCAGTTACAGGATAAATCTCTTGTAAAAGAATTTAAAATGAAGCGAAAAGACTTTTGCAGAAACAATAAACTTGAGAAAATCAAAATTAAAACAATTATCAAATCATTTAAAAATTTCGGTATGACGACTTTTTAAGTTGTTTTTTGAGGTGACATAATGGTAACGGAAAATACAGCCCTTTGCACAGGTTGCGGAGTATGCGCCGCGGTGTGTCCCAAGGATTGTTTAAAAATCCAATTAAATGAGGACGGCTTTTACGTGCCGTATCTTGTAAACGATTCTTGCATCAATTGCGGTATTTGTGACAAGGTATGCCCTAAAGAAGCAACAGGAAGTATGTCTGAGCCCGTTTCTCTTAAGGCGGTTGTTGCGAAGGATGAAAACACTTTAAAAACAACTTCTTCGGGCGGACTTTGCTATGAAATAGCTAAAAAGGCTCTCGAAGAGGGAAAAAAAGTTTGCGGTTGCGTGTATGATTATGACAGCCACCGTGCCGTTCATAAGGTTATCGAAACTGAAGAAGATCTCGAAGCAACAAAAGGCTCAAAATATTTTCAGAGCCATACTCCCGATGCTTTCAGCCAGGTTTTCGACGGTAGTGAATGGGTAGTTTTCGGAACACCTTGTCAGATTGCCGCTATTGATAAAGCGGCAAAAATCAAGAAAAAGAGAGATAAGCTCATTTTGGTTGATTTCTTCTGCCACGGAACGCCGAGTATGCATCTTTGGGATAAATATGTAAAAGAAAACGGTGGTAAAGATATTTCAAAAATAGATTTCCGCTCGAAAGAATTTGGTTGGCATTCCTGGGCCTTAAGGTTTTCTTATAAAGACGGAAAAACAAAAAGCGACAGTACCGATAATATGTTTTATAAGTTTTTCTTCTCAAACCTTTGCCTTAACGACAGCTGTTATAATTGCGATTATAAAGCGTATAATTCTTCGGCGGATATCCGCGTAGGCGATTTCTGGGGAACAAAATATAAGGACGACAGAAAAGGTGTTTCCTGCAGTGTAGCAATGACGGAGCGCGGAGCTGAGGTTATAGAAAAACTGAATGATTGTTGTACAGTAACTGAAGCATATACAGAGGATATTCTTGAAGAGCAGATGGTAAAGAGCCCTGTTTTGCATAAAGAGCGTGCAAAGGTTATGAAGGCGCTGAAAAGCGAGCGTAGCCTTGAGAAGATATTTAATACAACGGTGTTCACTTTCCGTTTAAAGGGTAAAATTAAATCAATGATTAGGAGATAATAAAATGAAAGTCGGTATAATATCGATGCAAAAAATACATAACTACGGGTCTTTTTTGCAGGCATTGTCTTTAAAAATGCAGATGGAGGCAAGAGGCCACGATGTGTATTTTATAGATATTCTTCCCGGAAAGCAGATTGCCACGTTAGATACTGCTCCGGTGATGAAATCCACTCTCGCTAAATTTGATAAATATTTTTTCAAAAGAATAGAAAATTATCTTCTTTTCAAGAAAATGGCAACGATTCATATTTCCGATTACACTACTTACCTTGAAACAGATAAAAAGCTCCCCGAGGGCGAGAAGTTTGATTTGGTTATTATAGGAAGTGACGAGGTTTTTAACGCTACTACGCCCAGTCCTTGGGGATTTTCAACCCAGCTTTTCGGTAACGTTGAAAACGCAAAAAAGGTAGTAACCTACGCCGCATCCTGCGGACATACAAGCTATGAATCCGCTTTAGAATATAATATAACCGATGAAATTGCCGAGAGTATGAAAAATCTTAAGGCTGTTTCGGTAAGAGATAAAAACACATTTGATTTTGTAGAGAAAATTACGGGAAAAGAGCCGGTTATCAATGTCGATCCGGTGTTTATTTCCGATTACGATAAATTTATTCCCACAGTCAGCCGAAAAAAGCCCTATTTACTTGTTTACGCATATGCAAACAGAATAAATGATGAAGGTGAAATTAAGGCTATAAAAGACTATGCAAAGAAAAACAATCTGGAAATACTTTGCGTTGGTATGCAGCAGCGTTGGTGCAAAAACAATATTTCCGCATCAGCATTTGAGCTTTTGGGATATGTTAAAAATGCCGAGTGCATTGTTACGGATACCTTCCACGGAACAGTATTTTCCATTAAATTCAACAAGAAATTCGCGGTGCTTATCCGAGAAAGCAACCGAAACAAATTAGGCGGTCTTTTAAACCATTTCGGGCTTATGGAAAGAAGCGTTCCTTCTCCCGAAAAGCTTGAGGCTGTTATGGAAAAGCCCATAGATTTCAAGGTTGTTAATGAGAAAATTAAAGAGGAGCGTCAGCGTTCTTACGATTACCTTGATAAAATATGCGAAGAGCAGTAAGGATTTAATTTTATGAAAATTGTTTTTGTAACCGGTAGTATCGGTTTGGGCGGAGCATCAAAAATGCTTTGCTTTGTTGCAGAGTCTTTGGCTCAAAGGGGTCACGAAGTACATATTGTGGATTTAAACACAAACCAAAATACTTCGGGTTATCAGCGCCCGGTATCGGACAATATTCGTCTGCATAATGCATCAGGCTCTGATAAAAAAGGCTTGCAACGCTTTGAGCAGATTAAACAGATAGCGAAAATCGCTAAAAGCGTTAAAGCGGATTTACTTATAGGCTTTACCCTTTTTCCCAATTTTATGGTAAGTATCGTGGGAAAAATGCTTCGTATTCCGTCAATTATGTCAGAACGCGGCGATCCTAAATGGACTTTTAGCGGTGGAATAGTATCTAAATTGTTTTTGTTTGTGATTAACAGATGTACCGGCGGCGTTTTCCAGACAGAAGGTGCTAAATACCTTTACGGCGAAAAGCTTAAGAAAAACGGTACGGTAATTGCTAACCCTATTTTCATTGAGGGCGAAGTCCCCGAGGTTAAGCAAAGCGAAAGAGAAAAAACAGTGGTTTCCGTAGGTCGTCTTGATAATTACCAGAAAAGATACGATGTCATGATAGATGCATTTGCCCGTTTCAGCGAAAAACATCCGGATTATGTTTTAAAGCTTTACGGCAGGGGAATGGATGAAGAAAAAATAGCTCAGTGGTGCAAAGAAAAGTGCGTTGCAGATAAAGTTAAATTTATGGGTTTAACCACGAAGCCTATGGAGGATACTGCAAAGGACGGAATGTTTTTAATTACCTCTGATTTTGAAGGTATTTCAAACTCCCTTCTTGAGGCTATGGCGGTGGGTCTCCCTTGCGTTTCAACGGACCATACCCCCGGCGGAGCAAGGCTTCTTATAACCCACGGAGAAAACGGGCTTTTAGCTCCCATAGAGGATTCTGAAAAATTAGCCGAGGCTATGTGTGAATTCGCCGATAATCCGGAGCTTGCAGAGAAATGCGGAAATAACGCAAGAGATGTTGTTAACCGTTTTGCACCCGAAAGAATTATTGATATGTGGGAAGATTATTGCATTAAAATATCGGGAGTGAAATGAAAATGGGAATCAAAAGTTTTATAAAAAAGCTTATTTTAGGTTATAAATGCGACTCCGAAAGCTACCTGAATCATTTAAGAGAGGCAGGCTCGCGTATAGGTGAGAGAGTTGTTGTTTACGAGCCGAATAAAACCTTTATTGACGAAACACGTCCGTTTCTCATTGAAATTGGCGATGATGTTCAGATAACCCGAGGCGTAACAATGCTTACTCACGGTTACGATTGGAGCGTTCTTAAGGGAATGCACGCTGAGGTTTTAGGTTCTGCCGGAAGAATTAAAATCGGAAACAATGTTTTTATAGGTCAGAATGTTATGATTCTTAAAGGCGTTACCATCGGAAACAATGTTGTTATCGGAGCTAACAGCTTGGTTAATAAGGATATTCCCGATAATTGTGTATATGCAGGTAATCCTGCCCGCTATATTACTTCAATCGAAGAGTATTACGAAAAGCGAAAAGCCGCCCAGCTTGGGGAAGCAAAGTGCATTTATGATAATTATATAAAGAGCTACGGTAAAGAACCCGATGAGGGCGTTTTCGGTGAGTTCTTTTGGCTTTTCCATAGACGTGACGAAGAATTGCACCCTGAGTTTTCAAGAAGAATGAAGGCTGTAGGGAACTTTGATAAATCAATGGAAAACTTTAAAGCATCACAGCCTCAGTATGACGGTTACGAAGAGTTTAAAAAAGCTCTTAAAGAAATGGAAATATAAGAGGAAATATTCAAAAAATTTTACAGAAGATATATATTTATGAAATGAGTAATTATATACGGTACATTTGATTTATTACATTACTGTCATATAAACATTTTTAGCTTGCTTTAAGTTGCAACAAAAAGGATATTAAAATGAACAATTCACTTACAACAATTCAAAATACAAACAAAAGGCGTTTTCGATTTTCATCGTTAGCGTTTATAATGCTGTGTGTTTATTTGTTAATGAACACCCTGTTTTATATAGAAGGTATGCCGGAAAGCTTACCGTCTCTGTCTTTATACGCATTTGTAGGTCTTTCGGCACTGGCATTATTGGTTGTGAAAAAACCCAGAATGACGGGTTACACTGTGTGGTTTATCATATTCTTTCTTATATGTTCAATTAGTTGTGTATATTCGCTGAATCGCTCTGTATCATTTACAATGGTGTCGACTGTATTAAAGGTTTTTATATTCGCCTTTATGTTGTTTAATATTGTAGATGACAAATCAAGGGTTGAAAAGGTAATGCTCGTCAACAGTTTATCAACTCTTATTCTGTTTGCGTACCTTGCATATTCAGGCGAGTTGCTTTTAGAAGAAGAGCGCTTGGGTGAGTCGCTTACCGATAATGCAAACATCTTTGCGACAGTGTTTATGGTTGGTGCATTTTGTTCTGTTTATTTCATTTTCTTCAGCAATAAAAAAATATATAAGGTTTTATTTACAGCAGGTTTCATTTTGCAAGAATTTGCGTTATCCCTTTCCGGTAGCAGAAAAAACTTTATTTTGCCTATTGTTCTGCTTTGCGCAATGATTTTGATGAGTGCTGACAGAAACGGTAGGAAGCATACGGTGTTAAGGCTTCTTTTTGTCGCAGCATTACTAATTTTGTTCCTTTGGGCTCTTTTCAATATCCCTGTTTTATATGACTCCATAGGTTACCGTATGGAAGGCCTTTTTAGTTCTGTAACCGGAGAAGGCACAGTAGATGCTTCTACACAGATTCGTAGTATCTTGGTAGACCAAGCATTGTCCTATTGGAAAGAGTCGCCTTTGGTGGGTAATGGAATTGATGTTTTTAAAACCCTCACCGGGTATGGCTGCTATGCCCATAATAATTACGCAGAGCTTCTGTGCGATATAGGCATTTTCGGTACGGTTGTGTACTATGCTGTATACGTGTATTTGCTCAGAAAACTGTTTAAAATTAAAGGTATAAGCTCAGAAAAATGGTTTTGGATTATTATAATTGCTTGTCTTTTATTGTTTGATTTCGGAGCTATAACTTACAATATGTACTCTGTTCATATGATATTGGTACTTGCATTAATAAGAGTGCCCGATATTAGTATAAACAGTAATAGAATACGTCAGACAAATCGCAGTTTTTGATTGATGCGGAATTGTAAAAATG